>UQQA01000044.1 GCA_900543105.1 uncultured Ruminococcus sp.
GAACGCATATTCGACCGCTGTTTCCGCCGAAATAACGCCGTCCGTGAAAAGCTTCATCAGTGCACTGTCCATCGTCTGCATATCGGGTTCGGACTGGAGAACGGTGTCGATCTGATGAGTTTTCTGCTCGCGTATCATCGTCTTGACCGCGCTGTTCACCCTCATTATCTCGAACGCAGGAACAAGCTCGCCGCTTATCGACGGAACAAGCTGCTGCGTAACGACTGCACGAAGTACCATTGAAAGCTGAATTCGTATCTGGTGCTGCTGATTTGTCGGGAAAACGTCGATGATACGGTCGATCGTGTTAGCCGCACCGTTCGTATGGAGCGTTGAAAGTACGAGCTGACCCGTTTCCGCAGCCGTCATTGCAATATTTATCGTTTCAAAGTCACGCATTTCGCCGACAAGAATAACATTCGGCGCTTGACGAAGTGCCGCACGGAGCGCATCAACGTAGCTTTCCGTGTCAATGCCTATCTCACGCTGGCTGACGATGCATTTTTCATGCTTGTACAAAAACTCGATCGGGTCTTCTATTGTAATTATATGCCCCGAACGTGTGGAGTTGATCCTTTCTATCATACACGAAAGCGTTGTGGACTTGCCGTTTCCTGCCGCACCAGTTACAAGCACGATGCCGTTCTTGTTCTCGGTAAGCTCCATTACACTTTCGGGAATGTGAAGCTTCACCGCATCGGGAAGCTCGAACGGAACGCATCGCAGCACAACCGAGAACGAACCTCTCTGGTGATAAATATTCGCCCTGAATCTGCCCGTTCCCTTTATCGAAAAGGAAAAATCCATCTCGTTCCGAAGGTCGTCGGGACTGTTTATCTCAATGTGCGCAATGCGGAAGATCTGCATAACAGCGTCCTTTGTGTCCTCGGGCATAAGCACATCGCCGCCCGCGGAAACGATCTTTCCGTCAACCTTGAACGCAAGAGCCGCGCCTGAAACAAGAAATATATCGGAAGCGTTTTTTCCGACCGCTTCTGTAAGAATCTTTTCAATATCCATATTATTCCTCCGAAAAAATATCTCCGTCCCAAAGCGTGAAGCCGTCCGTTTCTTCATCACCGCCCGAAGGAACTGTCCTGCTGCTTGTTATCTCGTATTGACCGTCACGTATCGAAATTTTCATAAGTATCTCCTGCCTGTCACTGACGGGAGTGGAAAAGCTTATCTCTATGCCGTTCGGCGTGAGCGTGTATTCAGCGTTTTCTTCGTCAAGCAGGGCTAAAAATTCGGGTTCGCTCGGACTGAAATATTCGTCCGATAAGGCTTTGTATCTTGCCGCCGTCTGCCGAGCCTTTAGGTCGGCTTCATAGTAAGCCGCCGTGTACTCCGCACCCTTAAGGCTGTAATTATGCTCTTTTTTCGCCGCCGAAAGCGAAAGTGCCGCCAGCAGAGCCATTATCAGCACAACGAATATCATCATTATCGAAAGATAGCCCGTTCCGATGCCGCTCGGAAACTTGTTTTTCTCGTTTTTCATCGCATCAAGCCCTCCGAACGTCCCGCAAAGCAAATTTTGTACAGTTCTTCGCCGCCCTTTTTCCGAAAACTTATCTCCATTACTGGAACAAGCTCCTCTTCACGGACATTAACCACTGCTTCGTAACCGCCGTATACGGAATAGGTGCAGTTTTCGTCAAGCGGTATAACCGTGACAGCATCGCCGCCGAAATCTGCTCCGAACGCATTTTTTACCGCCTCGGAAGCATCACCCGAAAGTGCAAAGCTTTCCGCCGCAGTCTGACTGCAAAGGCTGATATGTTCGAGCATATCGCTCTCCTTTGAAATGCCGTCCGCCGCCGCAAAGGCTCTGAGGATCACAGCAGAAGCGACCATAAAGAAAAACAGCACGATTATCATTTCAATATAAAACAGACCGAACGGAGTGTTTGGTGTTTTCTTTTTTATGCTCATACCGTACCCCTTTTCTTTATCATTTTATCCTGCAAAGCGTTCGGAAGGATTCACCGTTTTCACTGCGGACGCTCACCGCAAGCAATTCCCCGTCCATTTTGACGGAAAAGTCCCCGACCGTGAAAAGCTGCTCGCCGCTTTCTGCCTTTATTTCCGCATCTTCGGGAAAAAGCCGCTCGTACAGCACACCGTCACGCTCATATATCAGCGTTGAAAAGCCGCTGTTTTTTATAAGAAGCTCTTTGTCCGAAATAAGTTCAGCACTTTCGCAGGCGTGAAGCTTGTTGGAAACATATCTCACCGCCGCTGTTGAGTTGAAAACCTCGCTGTAGCTGTCGTCAATGCGCTTGTATGCGGAGGCTGCGACCGTTATCATTATCAGGCAGCAGACCGCAAAAATAAGGAACAGCGTCATTCCTGCGGCAGAGCTTACCGTTTCCGCAAGCCGCCTTGTCTGTGGTCTTATCATAGTTATTCCCTCTCAACGACCGTTATCGTCGGACGGATATTCGCCCCGAAATAGTCGTAGCCGACGATGTATTTATCGCTGTTCACCGTTATCCCGTAGTTTTCTTCAAGGTAGGAAAGGCTCGGCGGATATTCGCCCTCTATCGAGTAGCAAAGCACAGCACCGTTCATTATCTCGTCCTCGACCGAGCTGCACTGCTTCTCATGGGCGGCTTCGTCCGCATTTCCCACCGAAATAAGAAACCATACTATTATTAATGCAAAAAGAACAGCAGAAATTATGTACATTTTTACAGGGTTGCCCGTCCTGCTTTTTCTCATAAAACGCTCCTTATCCAAGCGAAGAAATTATATCCGTCATCGGCAGCATTACCGCAAGAAGCAGCGAGCCTATCATCACCGCGATAATTCCTATCATTATCGGCTCGATGAGCGACACTGCACCGTAAATTCGGCGGTCGCACTCGTTACGGCAGCGTTCGCTTATCTTACGCCAAGCCGTTTCAAATGTTCCTGCCTTGTATGCCGAACGGAGCGAATGTGAGTCCATAGGGTTCAGAAGTCCCGATTTTTTCACAGCGTTGGCGAAGCCTTCCCCCTCCAGCACAAGCTTTTCGCACTCGTCCAATCTCGCAGAAATGCGCCTGTTTCCGGTAAGTCCTTTCGCAAGTTCAAGTGACTCCTCGGGAGAAATACTGCACTCCGCCATCATGCAAAGCGCACTCGTCACATCAGCCATTGCAACGGATTCGGAAATTTTTCTCGTGAAAATAAAATTCGTGCCTGCACCGTAAAGAGCCTTTCTCGTCTTTGGAAAAGCCGACAGAAGAGCCGTCACCGCGGCAATTACAAGCACTGCCAGCAGCACTGTCATAAGCACGATGCCAAGCTTATACGCGAAATCAACGCTGCTCTCGGCAGCCGCAGCCGCACTTTCATCAAAGCGGAAGAAGATATCGCGGAACATCGGGATTATCTTCACCACCATTACAATGACAACGACCGTCATCATCGCAAGCAAAAGCAGTGGGTGCAAAAATGCGTTCGTCACCGTGCTTCGTATGTCAGCGCGCTTTTCGTAATACTCCGAAAGCCCTTTCAGCGTGTTTTCGAGCCGTCCCGTTACAAGACCTATCTTGACGGTTTTAACGGCGTAATCGGGGAAAATACCCGACCTTTCCATTGCCGCCGCAAGCGTGATATCATCGTTCATCGCGGTGCAAAGCTGCTCGGCGACCTCTTTGAGCCGCTGATCGTCAGCCTCCTGCGCAAGCGCTTCAAGTCCGTCCGCAAGCGGGATCCCTGCTTCGATCATCATTCCGAGCTGCTCGCAGAAATACGCGACCTCTTCGTTTGTAAGCGGTTTCTGTTTCATATATTTTTCCTCTCAATATCTGTACATTGCGGAATAATTGCTGCTGTCGGAGATGTATTCCCCGATCTTCTTTTTGTCCTTTTGTCCCGAATAGAATGTCGCATCGGCAATGTTATAGCCTTTATTTTTCAGGAAAAGTTCGGGAGTTATCCAACCCGTTTCCTCCGTGTAAATTTCGTTCCAAGCGTGGTAAATGTTCTCCTTTGCGTAGCCGACAACGATGCGTGAGGGTATCCCCTGCGAACGGCACATCGCCGTCATCAGCGAAGCATAGTCAAAGCATATCCCCTTTCCGTTTTTCAGCGTTCGGTCGGGGTCGGGAGTGTATCCCGTAAGTCCGCTCTTGACCTTTTTCGCAAGCTCCTTGTCGTAGGAAATGTTATCCGTGACATAGCCGAATATCGCGGCGATCTTATCGACCGTGCTGCTTTTGTCCGAGCACAGCTGCGAAGCTTTTTTTACGCAGTCGGAGTTTTTGTCGAAGTCTGAGTATTTGTTCGGATAAAGATACATCTCCGTTTCGCTCTTTATTTTCACGTCAAACGAGGCCTCCGCCGCGAGCGAGTAGCTTTTTCCCGAAAGCTGTTCGTACACTCTTACCGTGTAGCTTCCGCTGCCCATAAGCGGAAAGAATTCCGTTGTTCCGCCACCCGAAAGGTCATGGTCGTACTGCGTTTTTCCGCATAAAACACGAAGCTTCGCCTTTTCGCTCTTGCCGCTGTAAGCCGCGGCAATGTAGCCGTCATCGGCGTTGCTGTAGTCGATGAGCGCAGAGTCCGTTTTTACGGCTTTTTTACCGTTCGACAACGGCATTTTTATAACAAACGGCTTGATATTCGCTTTCGGGGCGGCGTTCGTTTCCGTTTTTTCCGCATTTCCCGAAAAAGTTATGGTTTCCTCTGTCAGGCTCGGCGAAGTCGTTGTAACAACGGTATTTTCAGCGGTTTCCTCTGTTTCGGCTGATGCTTCCGCTGAAATTTCGGTTTCCAAAGATATTTCCGTTTCGCTTCGCACTTCCGAAGAGGTCAGCAAAGTCGTTTCTTCCGTTTTGTCAGGCGTTGTTTCGGTTATGTCCGTCAAAACGGCACTTGCTATGCTTGTATCAGCCGTGACCTCGTTTTCAACCACTCCCGTTTCGTTTTTCGAGCAAGCCGAAAGCATCAAAGTGCCAAGCAATGCCGCGCAAAGCAGGAGTACCGAAGCGTTATGTATTCTTTTTTTCATCGGCACTCCCCTTTCGTTTTATATCCATAATAATTTTACCATTCCGCTTAAATTTTGTCAACCGATAGAGGAAAAAATGAGAATACGCTAACTGGAATTATTTTAATGCGTAATTCGTAATGCGTAATGCGTAATTATTATGGTGTACAAATTTTGGCTGAAACCGTAGTGACAGATATAGTACCAAAAAATTTTTTTGCTCGATATTACATCACCGCTCGAATCGCGAGTTCCGCGAAGAAAATAGAAAGGCGCAATTCACATTTTCGGGCCGCCAAACTGTTATGTTTTGCTTTACCTTTTTGATGTGAATTGAGCCTTTGGATCTATTGGCTGTTTCGCTTTTTATCAAAGCTTTGCCGTAATTTTTACTTTACTGCCGCTTTGAGTTCTTCAACCTTATCTGTCTTTTCCCATGCCACGCCGAGGTCTTCTCTTCCCATGTGTCCGTATGCTGCGAGCTGTCTGTACTGTGGCTTGCGGAGGTCGAGTACCTCAATTATTGCTGCGGGACGGAGATCGAACACTTTACTTACTGCTTCGGAAAGCTTATCGTCGGAAACCTTGCCTGTGCCGAAGCTGTCAACGAGTACGGAAACAGGTTCTGCCTTACCGATAGCATAAGCGATCTCTATCTCGCACTTATCGGCAAGTCCTGCCGCTACGATATTCTTTGCGACATATCTTGCCGCATAAGCTGCGCTTCTGTCTACCTTTGTCGGGTCTTTTCCACTGAAAGCTCCGCCGCCGTGACGGGAATATCCGCCGTAGGTATCAACGATGATCTTTCTGCCCGTAAGACCGCTGTCGCCCTGAGGTCCGCCGATAACGAAGCGTCCTGTCGGGTTTACATAATACTTTGTATCAACGAGGAGTTCCTCGGGAATGATCGGCTTTATTACCTTTTCGATAATGTCAGCGCGGATCTGTTCGAGCGAAACTGCCTCGGAGTGCTGTGTTGAAACAACGACCGTATCTACACGAACAGGCTTGTTGTCATCATATTCAACGGTTACCTGAGTTTTTCCGTCAGGACGAAGATAAGGGATAGTGCCATTCTTTCTTACTTCCGTAAGCTTCTTTGCAAGCTTATGTGCAAGCGAGATAGGCATAGGCATAAGCTCGGGTGTTTCGTTGCAGGCAAATCCGAACATCATACCCTGATCGCCTGCGCCCGTCATAAAGCGGTCGGACTTTTCGCCCTCCTTGTGTTCGAGAGCTTCGTCAACACCGAGTGCGATATCTGCGGACTGCTCGTCAATTGCTGTAAGAACGGAGCAGGTATGACCGTCAAAACCGAACTTTGCACGGTCATAACCAATATCGATAACGACCTGACGTGCGATCTTCGGGATATCAACATAGCATTCTGTGGAAATTTCACCCATACAGAGTATCATACCCGTTGTAGTGGCTGTTTCGCAGGCAACTCTGCCCATTGGATCTTCTTTAAGGATAGCATCGAGAACAGCGTCCGAAATCTGGTCGCATATTTTGTCGGGGTGACCTTCAGTTACGGACTCCGATGTAAAAAACTTCTTTGACATTTAAATTCCTCCTTTAAAATAAAAAAAGCACCTGAAAAAACTTTTCAAGCGCAGACGTTAAAGACAAATCTTACTCATCTCTCGGCTTTTCACCGCAGGATTTAGCACCTTTCCTGTCAGAATAACTTCTGCAATTAGGTTGCCGGGCTTCACAGGACCAGTTCCTCCGCCACTCTTGATAAGTTTTCTACATTATATCATATAAAAAGCTTCAAGTCAATAGCAAATCATAAAAATTCACAAAAAAGGTACGCTTTCCGATAAACCGCAAAAAAGGAGCGTCCCTTTCGGAACGCCCCATTTTAGTTTACTTTACAGTACCCTGACGAACACCGATGTATGCGGAGCTTCCGCCGATAGCAGCGTTGATCTTCGACTGATAGTCGGTATCCTTAGGATTATAGAGGATATAAACATCGTCCAATGTTCCGTCTGTATCCTGAAGTGTGAGTGAATAAATTGCTTCTGTTTCGGAATTTGTGATAGTCGGCTTTTCGGAATATGCAACATAGTAGCTGAAATATCCTACGTCTTTGCGGACAACATCGTTTCTCTTTACATAGTCACAGCCGTTTGTCGGGATAACCATATAACGGTTCTCGTTGTTTCCTCTTATCCACTGGATAACTCTGAAGTTGACAGAATCAACAGATGGAAGTGTGCTGTAGACTGTGTAGGTCAGAGCGCTCGTATTGCTGTTCATATCCTTTGTCTTGATGTCGTTTGCCTTTGTTTCGTCATATCCGAAAGGAACGAGCATATATCTTGCTGTTGTTTCTACCTTGCCTGTTGTGGCATTGGACTTTGAAACCGTCCATGAAAGTATCTCGTCCGAGAATGATGTTGTTGCGGGCTTTTCGGTATAAACGGTGTAATAATCGTATTTTCCCGAATACTTTGCGAATATAGTGTCAACGAATGCGGTGTCGTAGCCGTAAGGCGCAAGAACATATCTTGCCTGAGTTGTTCCGTTGAATACAACGTTCTTAGGAATTACCTGATCGTTTGCGAGCTTCTTCTGAGGAGTTGTATCGTAAACGAGGTTGTAGCTGTAGGAGTTAAGTGCCTTTGCGGCAACAGAGTTTGCGTAAGCAGGGTCATATCCGTAAGGAACAAGCATATAGTAAGCTGTTGTTCCGTTCTGGAAAGCAATGACTGTATCTGTCTGGAGTATCTTTGTTGTCGGCTTTACTGTGAGAAGCTTATAATACTGTGTATCAGCCGTTACCGTTACGGGGATCGTAACGGAAAGCTTGCTGTCAGCCGTCGAATATACCTTGATAGTGCCTGTTTCTGCGCTGTAGCCGTAAACCGTGATAACGAGTGCATTTCTCGAAGTATCGGTCGTTGTCTTTACGCCGAAGCCGAAGAAACTCGAAGAATTGACTTTAAGACCGGAAAGAACGCTTGCGGAAGAAGCATAGACTGTGAACGACTGTGAAGAACCCTCTGCAACGCTTACCGAAGAAACGCTTGACTGGATATTTCCGCTTACGGTCGTATTGTCATTGTCGCCTGTTCCGTCATCGATGATATCATCATCGTCTTCACCGATAACATCAACATCGATGTACTTGTAGACCGACTTGGGATAATTCTTTGCATATACCTTAACTCTTGCCGAGCCTGAGCCGACAGCCTTGAGCGTAAGGTTGATGTAGTTTCCGCTGAACTTCGCACCGGACCATGTCGCCTTTACAACGCTTGAATCTGTAGTGCGTACGGAAAGGCTGTGCGTTCCGAGAGCCTTGATGCGGATCTTTGTTGTGTCGCCGGGTTCAAGCTCAACACTGCTTTGTCCGACAGCGATCTTACCTGCAACGACATTGACCTTGCATTTGAGCGTAGAAGAATTTACCTTTGCGTAAATGTAGGTCGAGCCGACCTTTTTGCCAACTACCTTACCCTTGCTTGAAACGGTGGCAACATTCTTATTGCCCGTTGTCCATGTTACCTTGCTTGTTGTGCCGCTCACGGAAAGCGTTGTCGAATAGCCCTTTGTGAGCGATATCGACGATCTGTTGAGCTTTACCGAAGCTGCGGACGCAGGAACGAATGCGACCGTAACTATCATCATAAGAGCAAGGAGTGTGCTAAGGAATGATCTAAAAAAGTTTTTACTCATAATCCATACCTCCTGTATTGTTTTTATTGTGGGATCTTACTTTAAGTCTATTTTACCATCGGAGATAATAAAAGTCAATTAAAAAGGAAATACAATAGAATTACAATACGGTTACATTTTAACCCTTGAATTTATATATTGTTATATTGTATTTTTTGATATAAGCCTTCCAGACCTTTTCTGCAGCGGCGGAATTGTTTCTGCCTTCTGTGAGGATAAACCTGAACTCGGAAGTGCCGTTGCCCGTGAATGTGCATTCGTAGGTATATGTCGTGTCGCCGTACTTTGTGGCAGTCGGCATATTGGCATAGACCTTGTTGTAATCATAAACGCCGAAATACATACCGAAATGTGAATTTGAGTATGCTTCATCATATCTGTAAGGAACAAGCAGGTATCTTGTTACCCTTTTGCCGTTATACTTTTCCGATTTGGAAAGGATAGTATCGTTCGCAAGCTCCTTTACAGGCTTGCTCTCATATACCGTCCAGTATTCGTATTTTTCCGCTTCCTTTGCGAGGAGCGAAGCGGCGTGTGCAGGGTCAGCGTCCTTTGGTTCGAGGATATAATACTTTGTCCCTCTGCCGTTGTCCGCTTCATAGACGATATCCGTGTTTGTGCGCTTTTTCGGCTCTCTGTTCCATACAACGACATCATATGTGTTGTTCGTGACTGTAACAGGGATATAAATGTTCACTTTTTTGTTTTCGGGGTCATATATCCTGAGATTTCCGCCGCCCTCAACAAAACCGTTTATCTTTACGGTCGCAAAATTGTTCCCGATATTTGTTTCAACATCAAATTTATGCTTGGCGGTAGAAATTATCCTCAGTCTGCCTATCACCGATGACGAAGCAGTTACCTTTACCTCCGCGGTGAGATTTTCATTGACCTCGACCGAGTCGGCGGAAACCGTCACTCCGTCCATAGTGACCTTTTCCGTCGGCTTTCCTTTTCCGACCTTGACATTGATATATCTGTAAATGCTCTTTTCATAGCCCTTTGCGTATATCTTTATCTTTGCCGATCCGTCAGCAACACCCTGAACAGTCACCGAAGTGACATCTCCGTCGAATTTGCCCGAAAGTGATGCCTTTGCAACCGAGCTGTCCGAGCTTTTAACAGCAAGCTCGTGTATGCCTACAGCCTTTACGGAAACAGTGGCCTCTTTTTTCACATCGATCGAAATGCTGTTCGCATTGGCAGAAATGCTTCCTGCCTTGACCGTCACACTGCATTTGAGAACGCTGTCCCCGAACGAAGCGCTTACAGTAGTCGTTCCGACTTCAACACCCGTTACCCTGCCCCTTTTTGACACCTCCGCAACAGACGTGTCAGCGGACGACCATTTGATTTTTTTGTTTGTTCCCGTAACTTCCAGCAAAACGGAATATCCCTTTACGATTGAAACCGAGCTTTTGTTAAGCTCTGCATTAGCCGCCGATGACGGTATGACAGCCAGCGACAGCGTCATTATAACAGCCATAAACAATCCGAGAAAGGTTCTCACCGATCTTTTGCTCATTATCAAGACCTCCCTTTGCAAAAACTCCGTTCAAAGCAGGACTTTGATCGGCATTTTATCGAATTAGTTTGAATATGCGAACATCTGCACCCAGTAAGTTCCCGATTTTCCAACGCCAAGGCGATTGAAATTCGAGCTGAGGATATTTGCTTTGTGTCCTGCGGAATTCATCCAGCCGTCAACGACCTCTTCAGCCGTGCGGTATCCCCATGCGATATTCTCACCCGCTGCACTGTAGGAATATCCTAAATCGTCCATCGCCGTGAAGCATTTTCTTCCATCGGGACGGGTGTGTTCAAAGGATCCCGTGATCTCCTCCGCTCTCACTGCGGCAGCGGAGCAAAGCGTATCATCAAGCACAAGCGGAGAAACTCCTGCCTTTTCGCGCTCGATATTGCAGTAGTATAGCACCTCTTCCGCAAAGCTCATACTGTCCGTAGCGTTGTCGCTCTCATTTTCCGATGCGGAATCCATGGAAACGGAAGCTACATTTGCGAACTCATTTTCCTTAACGCTTTCGACATTTACATTGATATATTTATAAATTGATTTAGGATATTTCTTTGAATATACCTTTACAGTGGTCTCACCTGCGTAAACGCCCTTTATTTTAAGGTTGATGATGTCGCCTTTCCACTTTGAACCCTTGAAGCTTACCGTCGCGATGTTCTCGTTCATCGATTCGGCAGCTATCGAGTGTCCTCCGAGTGCTTTGATCTTCACCTTGACAGTTTCATTCGATTTGAGCGAAACCTCCGATTTGCCGACCGTTATCTTTCCGTTGATGACCTTGACCTTGCATTTGTAGCTTGTTTTTCCGACCTTTGCAACGATGTAGGTCGAACCCGTGGACTTTGCAGTGACCTTGCCCTTGCTTGAAACGGTCGCGACATCATCTGCCATTGACGACCATTTTACGGTCTTTTTCGTTCCCGTAAGCTTCAACGTCGTCGAAGTGCCCGTGATGAGCGTTATCGACTTCTTGCTGAGCTTGACCGAAGCCGCAGACGACGGGATAATTACTGCCGAAACAGCTATCATAAGCGCAAGCATGAGCGAGCTGAACATTTTGATGAATCTTTTCATTTTCCTGCCCCCAAACATCAAATTTCCGCCGAATTTATCGGCTGTTTTATGCCGTTGTTTATTACCGTTTATTATACCATTTGTGAATAATAATGTCAAGCGGACCGGATGATTTTCCCACACATAAATATGGTCACCTCTAAAAACCACCGGCTAAAGCCTTAGCACCTCATCTGCTTGCAGATTTTCCGTCATCTTGCACATAAATTTCTTGACATACGACAGTATGCCTGCGAAATTTCTATACAATCTGACGAAAAATCTGACTGCGCATCTGAGGCACTATGGTTTTTAGATGTGACCATATGACACAAATTTGCTTTTGCGTATTGAATTATCATCAAAAATATGATATAATTGTTATAACTTTTTAATCGGAGGAATCAATATGTCAAAGCTGCTGAACGAACTGAAAAAGATCGGATTTAAAAAATTTCTCGGTCTTACCGCCGCAGGAATTATAAATGCCATCGGAATAACGATGTTTCTCGCCCCCGTGAAACTCTACGACAGCGGAATTTCGGGCACATCGATACTGCTCTCGGGCATAACGCCGCTCTCACTCTCGTTTTTCCTTATAGTCCTGAATGTTCCGCTTTTCCTCTACGGAATGAAAAAGCAGGGCATTACTTTCACTGTATCTGCGATATATGCTGTTATGATATATTCGCTCTCCGCGTGGCTGATAACCGATGTTCTTCCCGTTGATGTCAGCTTTGTTTCGCCGCTCGCAGGCTCGGACCTGCTCCTCTGCTCGCTCTTCGGCGGACTTATCTCGGGTATTGGCAGCGGACTTGCCATTCGCTTCGGCGGTGCAATGGACGGCATTGAAATAATGGCTGTTATCTTTGCAAAGCGTATCGGCATCACGGTAGGCACTTTCGTTATGGGATATAATATCATTCTTTACATAGTCTGCGGAATTATCCTCAAAAGCTGGATACTGCCGCTCTACTCGGTCGTTGCTTATACAGCCGCACTCAAAGCCGTTGACTTCATCGTCGAAGGTATCGACCGTTCAAAATCCGCTTTCGTCATTACGGATAAAGCCGAGGATGTCAGCAAAGCTCTGTCCGAGGAATTCGGCTGCGGAATAACGCTCATCGGCGCACAGGGTTACTACTCAAAATCACCCAAGACTGTGCTTTACATCGTTGTCAACCGCTTCCAGATAACACGAATGAGAACTATCGTCCAGAACTGCGACCCGAAAGCTTATGTCACCATTTCCGAGGTCGCAGACGTTTTCAAATTCAACACCGCAAAGCCCGAATAAACATATCTCCCCGTGGCACTGCATCACGGGGAGATTTTTATACCAAACACCAAAAGAGTGACCGTTTGACAGATATCTGCGAAAAATATACAAAAAAGGCTTCAATATCTTCAGATATTTGCATTGTTAACAGAAAAATAATCTATGGTTTATATTACATACTATGTCTTTCATTGACTTTATCGGCAAGCTTTGATATAATTAAATCTTTTATCCGCGGCATACATCTTTAAAGGAGATAAAGCTGAATCATGTTTAATATTACCGCAGAGTGCATCGCACTTTATGTTTCGCTCATAATCGGAGTTTCCGTATCCCTTAGCATCACAAAATGGAATTATGAAAAAAAGATGTTCGCTGTCTGCTCATTCTGCGTAGCAGTAAGCTCATTTTTCAACATTCTTTCCGCATTCTTTATCAATAATTACGGCATTGTCCCCGTATGGGCAAACTATATCGCGACAATGCTGTACTTTACTTTTCTGCTGTTCACAATAGCTGCATTTTTTGCCTACTTCATTTATATCATCGACCGCGAGGATTCCCCTTGGAAAAAGCATTATACAAAAGCTGTCAAAATACCGCTTTATTTGATGCTCGCCGTTATCTTCACGACCCCATTCACAAAGCTTCTGTTCAGCTTTGACAGCAGCGGCTATGTCCGCGGTCCCATGAACAAGCTGACATACTTTTTTATGATATATATCGCCGTTCTTCTCACGCTCGCGGCTTTCAAAAACGGCAAAAAAACGACCTTACGTGTTAAGACGCTTGTGCTGTTCTTCCCTATCCTCTCGTGCATCGTGATGGTTGTCCAGTTTCTTGAAAACAATATCCTGCTCACGGGAACATCGGCAATAGGTCCGCTTATCCTTATGTTCCTCTTCATCAGCTCCGACCTCATTGATATCGACAGTGACACGGGATTTTTCGGCAGCAAAAGCTTCATCGAATCCGCCGAAAAAAGATTCCGGAAAGGCTCAGAATTCTGCTGCATCATTGCAGGCATCGATAATAAACAGGAGCTTAAGGACACATTCGGAAGTATGAACCTCCACCGCATCATAACCCTTGCAGCCGCAGGGATCGAGAACGCACTTCCAAGGATAGAAGATTTCCGATATTCCGAAACCAAGTTCGCATTTATCATCGACAAGACCGACCCCGAATATATCCAAAGCATTGTTGACAGGATCGATGCTGCGTTATCAAAGGAATATACCTTTAACAAGAACGAAGTCAATTTCAAGGCAAGCATCGCCGTTGTGAGCTGCCCCGAGCAGGCAAAAAACACCGACCGCCTTATCGAGCTTCTCGACTACTGCCTGCAATCAGCCAAAAACAAGAAAGCAAACATCGTTTTTTGCGATGATGACGCTATCCGCCGCATCGGCAGGAGAAAGGAGATCACTGAAATACTGAAGCGTGAGCTTAACTCCGACGACAACAACTTCGAGATCTTCTACCAGCCTATCTATGCCGTTTCCGAGGGCAAATTCCGCACCGCCGAGGCGCTCGTCCGCCTTAACAAGACCGAAATAGGTCCTATCTACCCCGATGAATTTATCCCTATTGCCGAGGAAATGGGTATGATCGTCCGTCTTGGCGATATCGTGCTTGAAAAATCCTGCAAATTCATCTCAGAGCTTATAAAAGATGGCATCGACTTTGACGCGATATCCGTAAACTTCTCCGTTCACCAGATAATGCGCGGCGATATTGTCGAAAAAGTCACGAAAATGGTGCAGAAATACAACATTCCTCCCGAAAAGCTCCGGATCGAGATCACCGAAAGCGTTATCATCGACAACTTCCAGTATGTCAAGAAAATGATGAACAAGCTCGGTGACATCGGCATCAAGTTCTATATGGACGACTTCGGAACGGGCTATTCAAACCTCTCAAATATGATAGAGCTGCCGTTTGAATACCTCAAGATCGATAAGTCGCTTGTCCACAGCGCCGAAAAATCGGAAAAGGCTTACTTTATCCTCACCTTTATTTCGCAGGCGTTCATAAAGCAGAATATCAAAATACTCACAGAGGGCGTTGAGACCGAAAATCAGGAAAAGATCGTAGATACGATCGGCGCTTCCTATATTCAAGGCTTCCGCTTCGCCCGTCCCGTCAACGGCGATACCGCAAAGGAATATTTCCTCGGTATCAGAAACGACGCAATATAAAAATAAGCTGTTTCCGAAAATCTCGGGGACAGCTTTTCGTTAAAAGGAAAAACAATGACTAAAGACCTCACTGCGGGCAGCGTTACAAAAACCATGCTGTTTTTCGCCTGCCCGATGATACTCGGAAACCTTTTGCAGCAGCTCTACAATGTCGCCGACTCA
The DNA here is from genome assembly GCA_900543105.1 of uncultured Ruminococcus sp. Lineage (GTDB taxonomy): Bacteria > Bacillota > Clostridia > Oscillospirales > Ruminococcaceae > UMGS363. Next base: position 14,904 of record UQQA01000044.1, read on the forward strand.
TTCATCGTCGGAAAATTTATCGGCTCTGATGCGCTCGCAGCAGTCGGCTCGGCTTACTCTCTTATGACGTTCATCACCTCCGTACTCATCGGACTTTGTATGGGCAGCGGTACGGTATTCTCCGTCTGCTTCGGCAAGGGCGACAGGACGAAGCTGAAAAACAGTGCCGCGGCATCATTCATTTTCATTGCCGCAGTGACCGTGATAATAAACATTATCGTCTTCGCCGCAGTTGACCCGATCCTGCATATTCTCAACGTCCCCGATGATGTTTATGCGATGATGCGAAGCTATGTCGTAATAGTTTTCGGCGGATTGATATTAGTTTTTCTGTACAATTATTTCGCATTTCTGCTCCGCGCGATAGGAAATTCAGCCGTGCCGCTGTATTTTCTCGGAGCAGCGGCGGTGATAAATATTGCGCTCGATATACTGCTCGTTGCGGTTTTCGATATGGGAACGGGCGGAGCTGCGACAGCGACTGTCATTGCACAGGCTGTTTCGGGAGTGGGACTTGGCGCTTATGTGCTGATAAAAGAACCCGAACTTCTGCCGAAAAAGAGTGAGCTTCACATCACCTCTGCGCTTGTGAAAGAAGTCACCCGTCACTCGTTCGCAGCCTCAATACAGCAGTCGGTGATGAACTTCGGAATACTGATGATACAAGGTCTTGTAAACAGCTTCGGAACGGCTGTAATGGCAGCATTTGCGGCTGCGGTCAAGATAGATTCGTTCGCATATATGCCTGCGCAGGAGTTTGGCAACGCCTTTTCAATTTTCATCTCACAGAATCACGGCGGCGGAAAGCACGATCGGGTAAAAGAGGGTATGCGCCGCGCGGCTGTAGTTTCGACGGTGTTCTGTCTGTTCGTTTCGGCAATGATATTCGTGCTTGCAAAATATCTTATGCAGATATTCATTGCCCCGTCCGAAACGGAGATCATCGGAATCGGCATCGGATATCTTCGCATCGAGGGCAGCTTTTACATCGGAATAGGTGTGCTTTTCCTGCTGTACGGCTTTTACCGAGGAATCGAAAAGCCTGAAATGTCGCTTGTTCTTACAATTATCTCACTCGGAACAAGAGTACTGCTCGCGTATGTCCTCTCGCCCGTCCCAGCGATAGGCGTTGTCGGAATATGGTCGTCAATACCGATAGGCTGGTTCCTCGCCGATGCTGTCGGAATACTGTATATGAAAAAAGCGCTCGGAAGCGCGCAAAATAATAAAAACGGCTGATGATCGTATCAGCCGTTTTTTTATTCAAGAGCCTTAAAACCGTGTTCATGGAGCATTATATTTGTATCGCTCGCAGTGTAATGCCTCTTTACAGCGAAAATTATCATCGCATCCCGCTCATCCCGTACATAAAGTGAACGCATACATGCGATCTTGAGGAGTTTTTGGATATCACCGTACTCCAGTTTCATTGCCAGTGCTATAGCAAGCAGCTTATCACGGCTCGGCTTGTCCTTGCTGCCCTCAAATATCTGATAAACATATCCTTTGTTAAGCCCCGAAGCTGTAACAATATCGGCTACCGTCATATTTTCCGCTCCAAGGAGCTTGTTAAGATGATCCGAAAGCTTTACGCTGACAAAATATTCCGAATTTTTCTTCAGATAATCGTTTATATCCGATATTTCCGAAAGTTCGTTTTCAAGCTTGTCCGTGCTGACTTCGTTCATTATTTCCTCTCCCGTTCAAAAAGTAATCTTTCAGCTTACAATTGATATGTTAACATATAAAAAACACGATTTCAAGGGTTTAAAAAATTTTTATGCCAAAATTGGAAAAATAAGCTGTCAGCAGACCTTTTCAAAACAGTTATAGTGTATAATACAATAGAGTATAATACTAAACACCAATAAAATACAGGAAAAAATCTGCGCCGAAATCGCATAT
>UQQA01000045.1 GCA_900543105.1 uncultured Ruminococcus sp.
AATTAGGCGTTTCGTGACAAATATACGGAGCATAAATAATTCCGAATTCCGCATTCCGAATTCCGGATTTATTTCTGCTGTTTCGGAAAGCTTACCGTTATTGTTGTGCCGACATTTTCTTCGCTTTCAAGCTTTATGTCCGCACCGTGGAAGATAGCGCCGTGCTTTACTATCGAAAGTCCAAGGCCCGTGCCGCCGAGTGCTTTTGAACGGCTCGAATCCACACGGTAGAAGCGCTCGAAAACTCTGTCCTGCGCCGAAACCGGTATTCCGAAGCCGCTGTCCTTTACGCTCAGGAGAGTTCTGCCGTTTTCCTTTCGGATATTTATCTCGACAGTTCCGTTCGGGCGGTTATACTTCACTGCGTTGTCGCAGAGGTTGAAGATCATCTCGTCAAGTATCTTTCTTACGCCGAAAAATACTGCATGTTCGCCCGTAACGCTTACTTTCAGTCCTTCTTTGTCGGAAACGGGCTTGATTCGCCTTGCGATCTCTTCCGAAAGCTCATAAAGGTCGATGTTCTCACGCTCATATTCAACGCTGCCGTCATCAAGGCGCGAAATTTTTATGATATCGTTGACGAGGGTTATAAGTCTTTGCGCTTCGTCATAGATCGACTTGGAGAAATCGACAACGGTATCGTCGGGTGTACCGCCGCTCATCATAAGCTCGGCGAAGCCTGAAATGGAGGTGAGCGGTGTTTTCAGCTCATGCGAAACATTGGAGGTGAACTCTCTTCTCAGGCGTTCACGCTCGGAGCGCTCGGTCACATCGAGGATAACGATAACCGCGCCGATTATCTTGCTCTCGTCAAAGACAGGGTTCGATATCAGTCTGTATATCTTTTCGCCGATGCGTATCTCGGATTCGGCGGGATTTCCCTTTACAGCCTTTTCCGCAACGTCGCAGAATTCCGTCAGAACGCTGCCTGCGCCCTTTTCAATGCCGAGTATTTCCGAAGCCGCCGTGTTATATGTGAGAACGCTGGTGTTCGTATCGGTGACAACAAAGCCCTCGCTCATATTCTCGGTGATAAGACGGAACTCTTCCTTGCTCCGCTGTGCGTCACGGAGCTGTTTCTGTATCGTTTCGTGCTGTGCGGAAAGCTTGTCCGTGAGCGGCGCAAGCTCGGGATAAGGCGCTTTTTCGGGATCTTCCGCATCTATTTCATTTATCGGCTTGATGATGCTTTTGGAAACGATGAATGACAGTATCCCCGAAAAGACAAGCGCCGCAAGGAACACCGTCACAGCAGGAACAACGAGCGTTTTCAGCATGGCTTCGATGACATTCTGCTCCGCTGAGATACGGATCACGCTGCCGTCATCAAGGCTCACCGCATAGTATATCGTCCTTGTCATAAATGTGTCGGACTCTCTGACCGAGCTGCCCTCGCCGTTTTCCAATGCCGCTCTTACCTCTTTGCGGTCAGCGTGATTTTCCATTGTGGACGGGTCGGCTTTCGTATCGAAAATAACATTGCCGTCACTGCCGATGAGCGTGATGCGCCTGTCCTGTTTGTCAAATGTATAAAGGCAGCCCTCACCGTATTCTTCGGCTGTTGCTGCGATAAAGTGCGCTTCCGTGGAAAGCTCGTCCGTCAGTTCCTTTTCAAAAACATCGATGAGTATGCCGAAGATAAGACCTATCACAAGCACAAGCACCATACACGAAGCGAGCAGCTCCGTGAGAAATATCTTTTTAGTCATCGGACGCTTCCTCTCCTCCTATCCGGTAACCGACATTTTTTATCGTCTTGATAAGTGCGCCGTTTTCACCGAGCTTTACACGAAGCTTCCTTATATGAACATCGAGCGTCCTCGAATCCTCGTAATATTCGCCCCAGATATCGGTCAGAAGCTTTTCACGGGAAACAACGCTGCCGTTCGCCTTCATCAGCGCCGCAAGCAGGCTGTATTCCTTGAACGAGAGCGTGACCTCCTCGCCGTCCGAACGGACGATGTGCTTTTTGTCGTCAAGTGTTATTCCGCCGCTTCGGAGCAATGACTTATCCTCGGCAGCCTCTTTGGACGAACGCCGCAGGAGCGCACGGACTCTTGCGGAAAGCTCGGTCATTCCGAACGGCTTTGCGAGATAATCGTCCGCACCGCTGTCAAGACCCGTCACCTTGTCAAATTCGCTGCTTTTGGCGGTGAGCATTATAACGGGGACGCTGCTGCCGCCGTCACGAAGCTTTTTCAATACAGTAAGTCCGTCCTCTTCGGGGAGCATTATATCAAGAATGAGAAGCTGCGGCTCGGCTTTTCCGAATTCAGCCCAGAACTCGCTCGGCAGTGCGAAGCCTTTTGCTTCATAGCCGTCCTTTGTCAATGCATAGCACACAAGCTTGCGGATATTGTCATCGTCTTCAAGCAGATAGATCAATTTGTTTTCCTCCGTTATAATCGGGAAAAAGCCGATCAAACCCAATTGACCAGCATTTCCTGTAATGTTCAACTTAAGGGAACCTCTAAAAACCTCCCTCACGACAAATTTTCTATGACTTTGCGCATCTTCTGCGTTAGCAAAACTTGAAATACATCAAGTATTTACTGCGTTTCGCTGCCTTGAAGCTGCGCAAAGTCCCAACGAAAATTTGCTCGTGTTCCGGTTTTTAGAGAACCCCTTAATTTTACCACACCCGACAGCATTTGGCAAGAAAAATATTAACCGAAGCGTCCTCCGATGTAATTTGCCGTGCGCTCGTCATTGGGCGATTCAAAGACGGCTTTCGTGTCGCCGTATTCAACAGCTTCGCCGAGCAGGAAGAATGCCGTCTTGTCGGCGATACGGGCTGCCTGCTGCATATTGTGCGTTACCGTTACGATAGTGTATTTTTCGCGAAGCTCCATTGCAAGCTCCTCAATTTTCGATGTTGAAATGGGGTCGAGCGCAGAAGTCGGCTCGTCCATAAGCAGGACTTCGGGTTCAACTGCGATTGCTCGTGCGATGCAAAGGCGCTGCTGCTGACCGCCGCTCATTCCGAGTGCGGATTTTTTCAGTCTGTCCTTACATTCGTCCCAGATAGCCGCGCCTTTGAGCGACTTTTCAACGATCTCGTCAAGCTTTGCCTTTGAACGGATACCGTGTATCCTCGGACCGTAAGCAACATTGTCATAAATGCTCATCGGGAACGGATTTGGCTTCTGGAACACCATTCCGACACGGCGGCGAAGCTTTGTCACGTCCATATCGCCGTAGATATCCTCGTTTTCGAGTGTGATGTTTCCCTCGATCCTACAGCCGTCAACAAGGTCGTTCATTCGGTTAAGACAGCGGAGAAAAGTTGACTTTCCGCAGCCCGAAGGTCCGATAAGTGCGGTTATGCGGTTTCTCGGGAGCTTTATGGTGATATTTTTGAGTGCGTGATTATTTCCATACCACAAATTTAAATTTTCAGCGGTAATAATTGATTCATTAGCCATAAATTAACCTCATTATGAGCGCTCGGCGAAGTGCTTCTGCGCGTACTTTGCTCCGAAATTGAGCAGCAGTGTGAGTATAAGAAGAATTGCAGCGACAGCGAAAGCAGTGTCGAACTCGCCTCGCTCCTTTGCATACATATAAAGCGAAACTGTGAGCGTTGAGCCTGCGTTGCCGCTCGAAGCAGCCTGTGCAAAGCCGTAGATCTCGTTTGCCATGCCTGCCGTGAAGAACAGCGCAGCCGATTCACCCGTAATTCTGCCGACAGCAAGAATAACGCCCGTGATGATACCGTCAACAGCACTCGGAAGTACGACCGTGCGGAGCATTCTCCACTTGCCCGAACCAAGTGCGAGCGCACCCTCACGGTAACTCTGAGGAACAGCTTTAAGGCTTTCCTCGGTGGTTCTCATTATTGTGGGGAGCGTCATAATAACGAGCGTCATTGCGCCTGCGATAAGGCTTGTGCCGAAGCCGCAGAACTGAACGAATATCAGCATTCCGACAAGTCCGTAGATTATCGACGGGATACCCGAAAGCGTTTCCGCAGCAAGTCCGATAAGACCCGTCAGCTTCTTGTTTTTCGCATACTCGTTAAGATATACCGCCGCACCGATGCCGAGCGGTATAACGATCACCATTGTGAAGAATATAATATAAAGCGTGTTTAAAATGTTCGGGAGGATTCCAATCGTTTCCGTTAAAAGGCTCGGCTTTTCGGTCAGGAACTGCAGCGTTATATGCGGCAGTCCTTTTATAAGCACTACTATTGCAATTGCCGCAGCCAGAATGCACACGACAGCAGCCGATACATATATAGACGCTTTCATCGCTCCGCTTTTTACTCTGCGGACAGTCATATTTCTATCATTCATCTTAATTCTTTCCCTTTCTTGTTAAAAGGTTCAGCACAAGATTTATTGCAAGGATAAACACGAACAGCACAAGTGCAACGGAGAAAAGCGCTTCTCTGTGAAGTCCCGAAGAATAGGACATTTCACTCGCAACAGCCGTTGTGAGAAAACGGACGCTGCCGAAAAGCTTGGGCATATTCGGAACGTTGCCCGAAACCATCATTACAGCCATTGCTTCGCCGACCGCTCTGCCTATACCGAGAACAACTGCGGCGGAGATACCGCTCTTTGCGGCAGGAAGAATTACTTTAAAAATAGTTTCTGTCTTGTCTGCGCCGAGTGCAAGAGAACCCTCTGTGTATTCGTGGGGAACAGCTCTTATTGCACTCGCCGAAACGGAGATAACGGACGGAAGAAGCATTACCGCAAGAACTATGACTGCTGCAAAAAGGCAGGCACCGTCGGGAAGTCCGAATGTGTTTCTTACCGCAGGAACGATATAGATCATTCCGAGAAGACCATATACGACCGAGGGGATACCTGCGAGCATCTCAACTGCGGAGGAGAGGAACGAAGCAAGCTTTTCGCCTGCGAACTGTGTGATGAAAACCGCTGTGAGGATACCGAGCGGAACGCTGATAACGACCGCTGCCGCCGTTGCATAGAAGGAGGAGAGTATGAACGGGAGGATCCCGTAAGAAGCCTCTGCAGCAGTCGGCTGCCATACCTTTCCGAAGAGGAACTCTTTGAGCCCGATCTCACGGATAGCCGGAACGCCCGAGCTTACGAGAAATGCTGTTATAACAATTACAAGTGCGATAGAAGCCGAACCGCATATCGTGAAGAATCCCGACATTGCCTTGTCCGAAGCCTTGGAAAGCGTACGCAGGACGTTGTCTTTCCTGCGTTCCGCTTCACTTTCGCCGCTGACTGAATTTACTATGACCGATCTTTCCATAAAGAGCCTCACTTAGTTTACTTGGTTGTTGGAACTGCACCCGCAGAAGCAATGTATTCATCTGCTTCGCTGCTCATGCAGAAATCGTAGAACTTCTGAGCATCATCGGAGAGTGCCTTGCCCTTGACTGTGATGAAGTAGAATGCTCTGCTGATCTTGTAGCTGCCGTCGAGAATAGTATCATTCGCAGGCATTACATTTTCAACGGAAAGTGTCTTTACCGTGTCCTTTACGGAAGCTGTTGAAGCATAGCCGATAGCATTCGGGTTGGAGGAAACTGTCTGGATAACGTCGCCCGTTGAGGTAAGCTCCTGAGCATATACGCAGGAATCCTTTGTGCCTGTTACGGATTCAAAGCCGTCACGGGTGCCCGAAGCTGCTTCTCTGCCGATGCAGACGATCGGGTTATCATCGCCGCCGAGTTCGGACCAGTTTGTGATCTTGCCTGTGTAGATATCGGCAATATCGGAAACGGAGAGGTTGTCGATCTTGTTTTCGGTGTTTACTATAATAGAGATGCCGTCATAAGCAACGATAGCGGAATCATAAGTTGCCGTTTCATCGTCCTTGAGCGCACGACTGGAAAGTCCGATATCGCATCTGCCCTCGCCTACTGCGGAGATACCTGCGGAAGAACCCGTCGGGTTGTATGTGATCTTAACGTTCTGGTGCTTTTCGGAATAGCTTTCGCTCAGGATTCCGATGACCTTTTCCATTGATGTTGAACCGTCTGTGGAAACCGTGTGTGAAGTTTCCGTGCTGCCGCAGCCTGCGAGAAGTGCTGCGGATAAAACTGCTCCGATAATAGCTGTTGTCACTGTTTTTTTCATAATAGATACCATACCTTTCAAATTATCATATTTTCCTTTTTGGCACAATGTTATTGTAACTCTTCCAATGTTAATTCCGAAAGCTAATCTATGTTAAGCCTAAGTAAAGCAGCGGCTTTTTATTAAAGATATAGTGTTAATAAACCTGCGAAAGGTAATTAATATTGTCCAAAATCGACGTATCTGCGTTGTTTTGATGTTAAATTAGCACTCTCGTAATAAGACTGCTAATTTTCTTTGAACATTGACAAACTTATCATAATTTCATCACATAAGGGGGGTATCATATAGACAATGAAAGAAAGGAAATGGTACCGATGGAAAGAACAATAAAGAGACTGTAAGCGATGAGCCGAGCAGAAAAAATCAAAATGTTCATTTCAAACAAAAAGAAAAATAGAACCCAAAGGAGAGATCTTTATGTATGGCATCACACCTTTTGAAAAGAAAACTTACGACCTTTTTAATGCATTCCACGATTTTGAAGATAACTTCTTCAGCGGAACGGCACTTGCAAGCTGCAAGACCGATATAAAAGATGAGGGCGACAAGTTCGTTCTCGAAGCCGAACTTCCGGGCTTTGAAAAGGAAGATATCAAGCTTGACCTCGATGGCGACAACCTTGTTATCACAGCCGAGCATAACACCGAAAACGATGAAAAGGACAAGGACGGCAAGTATATCCGCCGTGAACGTTCCTACGGTTCGTATCAGAGAAGCTTTGACGTAAGTGCTGTCGATGTTGACAAGATCGAAGCCGAGTACAAGAACGGTATCCTTATCCTCGATCTTCCTAAGAAAGCTCCGACAGAACCCGTTGCAAAGAGGCTTGAGATCAAATAATCTTTCAAGCGTTTCCGACATTTAAACCAACAAAAAACTTTAACAAAAATTACTCCCAAGGAGGGATCTTTATGTATGGCATCACACCTTTTGAAAAGAAAACTTACGACCTTTTTAATGCATTCCACGATTTTGAAGATAACTTCTTCAGCGGAACGGCACTTGCAAGCTGCAAGACCGATATAAAAGATGAGGGCGACAAGTTCGTTCTCGAAGCCGAACTTCCGGGCTTTGAAAAGGAAGATATCAAGCTTGACCTCGATGGCGACAACCTTGTTATCACAGCCGAGCATAACACCGAAAACGATGAAAAGGACAAGGACGGCAAGTATATCCGCCGTGAACGTTCCTACGGTTCGTATCAGAGAAGCTTTGACGTAAGTGCTGTCGATGTTGACAAGATCGAAGCCGAGTACAAGAACGGTATCCTTATCCTCGATCTTCCTAAGAAAGCTCCGACAGAACCCGTTGCAAAGAGGCTTGAAATAAAGTAATATCCTCCCGCATTTCCAACACGAAGTGACCCCATAAAATGAGAATCGTCCGCCGCAGTTCGTTCTGCGACGGACGATTTTTTATTTGTTTTTCAAAAACAATACCCCTATCGAACCTGCTCCGCAGTTGCTCGATATTGTTGCGGAAGCTTTCGCAACCACTACCTCGTCAAAACAGCAGAGCTTCTTCACCTCGGCTTTCACAGCGGCGAGCATCTCCACTCCGCAGCCTGCGTGGGTGATAAATACCCTTTTTCGGTCTATTGCCTTGCTGTGGCTGAGTTCGCTTCGGATATAGCTTCGTACAGATTTTCCGTAATCGCCTATTTCGAGAGTTTTCAGTGCGACCCGTCCGTTTTTCAGCGAAAGAACGGGGTGAATGAGCATCGCCGAGCAGACCGTTCTTACCGCTTTCCCCGTAAGTCCGTTGCGGTAAAGATAGTCTGCGTTTTTAGCGATGAAGCTTGTCGATATGCACTCGCGGACGCGCGAACACTCCCGGATTATCTCCGAAGCCGAACAGCCGCTGTCGCGCATTTCGACCGCTTTTATTATCATAAACGCCATTCCCGATGAGAACTGCTCCGAATCGATAACGCTGATCCGTCCGCTGTCCCTGCCCATAAATGAAAGCGCCGTCTGCGCGTTGGTGTAGGAATTGCTGAGCCTGTCACTCAAAGAGATATGTATGATCTCATCGTATTTTTCAAGCTGCCTGCCGAAAAAGATCTCATACTCCATCGGTTGGGGCGCGCAGGTCGCAGCCTTTACGCCTCCCCTTTCAAGGTATTCGATGATGTTCTGCGAATCCACCTCGCAGCCGTCACGGAAGCGCCCCGTATCGGTCGTGATGTAAAAATACATTATCCCGACATCATGCACCTCAAAATATTCCTCGGGAAGATCGCAGGCACAGTCGGAGGTTATCCCTATCCTTTTCATACAAGCACCTCTTTTTTTCGTTCGGCGGCTTCTTTCTGCGGTTCGGCTGTCTTTATGTACCGCTTCGGAAGATAGTTCCGCAGCATTTTGTCAAGCACCTCAACTTCGATAGGCTTCGCAAGGAAATCGTTCATTCCCGAACTGATGAACATCTCCCTCGCACCGTTGACAGCGTTCGCCGTAAGCGCTATTATCGGCAGACTGCGGAAATATTCTCCGCTTTGGTTTCGTATTATTTTAGTCGTTTCAACGCCGTCCATTTCGGGCATCATATGATCCATAAACACAATATCGAATTTTTCGGCACGGAGCATTTCGATCGCCCTCGCACCGCTTTCCGCAGTAAAAAGCCGCATCCTGTATGGCTTCATAAGCCCTGCCGCCACTTTAAGATTGAGCGCATTGTCATCGACGATAAGGATTTTCGCCTCGGGCGCGGTGAATTTTATCTGCATATTACGGCTCGTGACGATGTTTTCATTGTTGAACGCCGATACCGCGGATATTGAATAGAACGGCTTGTAAATGCAGTGGATATTGCTCGGCAAAGTCACTGCGTCTGCCCTCTCCTGAACGACATATACATTCGATGTTTCCGCAAATTCACTTATGAGCTTCGGGTTTTCCATATATTTTTCCCTGCTGACGAAAAGGTGGGTTATGCTCCTGCGCTCTGCCGCAGCTTTGAGTTTTTCGGCAGTATCGCAGGTCATTATCTCAACGTGAAGCATATCCTCCATCTTTTCAAGATTTCTCGCAGAGCGCCTGCCCTTGCCATCGGTGTCAAGGAATGCCGCCGCGCAGACATTCTGCGGCTCATTTACGGCAATGAAAGGCTCTCTGTCCTTAACTTTGAGCGGAATGACGAAGCGAAAATCCGAACCAACGCCATATTCGCTTTTCACGCTTATAAAACCGCCCATCTGGTCGATTATCCGCTTCGATATCGCAAGTCCAAGTCCGGTTCCCTCAACGGAGCGGTTTTTCTTTGTATCGACCCGGTAAAAGCTTGTGTAAAGCTTGTCAAGATGCTCCTCGGTGATGCCTATGCCCGTATCTGCGACCGATACGAACAGATTTATGCCGTATTCCTGCCGCGTTTGTGAAACGGTGAGGGTTATGCTGCCCTTTTCCGTGTATTTTACCGCATTCGTCATAAGATTCACTATGACTTGGCGGATCCGTGCTTCATCACCGATTATTCCTCTTGGAATATTCGGGTCGGCGTTGACGATGATCTCTATATTCTTGCTGCCGCGCCTTGTTTCCGCCATACTTATCGCCGCATTTATGGTCGAAGCGATGTTGAACTCATCGGGAACAAGCTCATATCTTCCCGAATCTATCTTGGAAAAATCGAGGATATCATTTATTATCGCAAGCAGGCTTTCCCCTGCCGCACGGATACAGCAGCAGTTTGAGCGAACATTGTCGCTCAGGTCGGCTTCACGGAGAACAAGCTCGCACATTCCGACTATCGCATTCATCGGGGTGCGTATCTCGTGGCTCATATTCGCAAGGAAATCCGCCTTGGAGTGTTCCGCTTTTTTAGCGTCCCGCACACTTTGGATTAGCATTTTTTCGTAGGTATTAAGTCCCTCGATGAAAATATAAAGCACGATGAGCGCCGTTATCATCATCGATATCCTGACAACGAATTTCGTTATCTCCGCACCGTTGGAAAGATTTATGTCCGTCATCGCAACAATGTGATGCATTACCCCCGACAGCACAAGCATTATGTACCAGAACAGCAGCTTTGTATATCTGTAAGCGGACAGAACGACAGCTATCTCAATGAACACTGCGACCGAATTATAAATGCTATCCTCCATGATACTGCAGGTAAAAACATTGATATAAGACATAAGCATAAGCACGGTCGCCTGCGCCTTTATCGGAACCTTCGGGTGAAAAGTCACCACCGTTGCGCCGCAGGCGAACACCGCTGCCATAAGGCAAACGCCCATGCACCAGCCTTTGCAGATGCTTATAATGCACATCGCAGCCGAGCAGAGTTCAAAGATGAACCATGCGCAGACCGCCGCCGTTTTCTTGTTAGTCAGAATGTTGACGTAATTCATTTTCCCTTGCCCCTCTTGATAAGCCGAAGATATTTAACACGTTTTATGCTATTATTTTAACATATATGACATTAAATGGCAACAATTTCAGAGCAAAATATTTTGAAATATAGATTTTTTGTGATAATTCTATAAAAATAAGGATATCAATTTTCCGACTTTTTGATTTTTAGCTTTTATTCGACAAGGTTCGACCAATAAAAAAACAGCATCGGAACTTTATTGTCCGATGCTGTTTGCGATCTGTTTATTTTCCTTTGCTTTCTCATGATACGGATCGCTGAAAAATTTCCTGCTCATAACAAATCCGACCGCTGTTGTTATCACTTCCGTTATCGGATAGGTCAGCCAGAAATACTGCAAGCCGAAGCGTGAGAAAATATATCCGAGCGGCACGAACAGGAACACCGTTCGTATTATCGTCAGCACGGAGCTTTTGAAGCTTGCGCCGACCGCTTGGAAAAGCACCGGATATGTCAGCGATGTTACGAGCGGGATAAAACTTATCCCGATTATATGAAAGGCATTTATACCGATAGAAATGACCTGCTCGTCCTTGGAAAAAAACCGGAGCAGCTGCTCGGGGATAAGCAGGAAGCACAGCGTTCCGATGACCATAAGCGCCATTCCGAAAACGACCGACTCTCTGAGCGTCTTTTTGCATCTTTCTACATTTCGTGCGGCATAGTTATAGCTTATCACGGGAACGATGCAGGTCTGCATTGCTCCGAGAGGGATAAATATCAGCGACTGCCATTTGTAATAAAGCCCAAGCACGGTTACCGCTGCGTCCGAGAACTCCGCAAGGATAACATTCAGTCCGAAAATATAGAATGTATAAGCCGACTGCATAAGGATATTCGGCAGTCCGAGGCGGAATATCTTCGCCGTATAGCTCGGGAATTTTTTCAGCTCGGGCGGCTTGCAAAAGCCCTTTTTCATTACGACGAGTGCCGCGGCTATCTGACCTGCGACCGTTGCCGTCGCCGCACCTGCGATCCCCATTTTCGGAATTCCGAACAGACCGAAAATAAGCAGAGGGTCGAGTATAATATTTATCACCGCACCGATTATCTGCGCTGTCATCGGCGTTTTCATATCTCCCCTCGCCTGAAGTATCTTCGTCCAGACGCTTTCGAGGAAAAGACCGAAGCTGAAAATGCATACTATTCTGCCGTATGTAACAACATCTGCAATGACCTCGGGCGAGCTTGTCTGCGTTGCGGCGTAAGCTGGCATTACCGCATAGCACACCGCCGCAAATATGACCCAAAGAACCGCGGCGAGCGGCGTTCCCACGCCTGCATACTCGTTCGCCCTGTCCTCATGCCCAAGTCCGAGCTGTGCCGCCATTACCGTATTTATGCCAACGCCCGTTCCGACCGCGAGCGCTATCATCAGAAGCTGTATAGGATAAATTACCGACAGTGCCGTAAGTCCGACATCGGAATATTTTCCGACAAAAAGACTGTCAATGATATTGTAAAGCGCCTGAATAAGCTGTGCAAGCATCACGGGCGGCGCGATCTTAAGCAGTATTCGGCTTATCCTTTCCGTGCCGAAGTAGCCGTTGTCCTCTTTTAACTTTTCCATAAGAACCTCACTCTTTACAGAATATTCTCCCAACGTTACAGTATAATGATTAATTATTAACTTTTCAAGTATAATGCTGCTGCAGACAAAAGGGCAGAATAAAGCCGCCCTGCTCTATGAGATGCTCACAGAACAGGGCGGCAGGCAAAACAAAAAGATAAATTTATCGTACATCACTCTGTCGGACCATCGTTCTCCTCGGAGTAATAATAGCTCGGGTCGGATTCATCACCCATCGGCTCGGGAACAACTTCGGCAGTTCCGCCGAGAATTTTGAGTGTCGGCGATGCAAACAGGCATATAGCCTTGTTCTTCGCAGTTATCTCCGCCCTTGTAACATCTCCGCCGAACTCGCCGTCAAGCGTCCACGGTATCGATTCGTCCGAGCTTACGACCGCTTTTCCCGTTTTGAAATAGTAGAAGCAATCCGCCTCAAGGTTTCGCGCAAGCAGAGCATTTATCGTCTGCTGAAGTTCGATAAGGTTCTTCGGGTTCTTTATGAAAAGTCCCTCCATAATGCCGTCATTCATCAGCACGTCCTTGCCGCCAAGTCCCTTGAAACCGCCGACCGACATCGAGTTGCATATCATACCGTAGATGAACTCGTCCTCGATAACGTTTCCGTCATATTCGACCTTGACTTTGTACGGCTTCATACTGTTAAGGCGCTTTATGCTAAGTCCCTCTGCGATGTAAGCAAGGCTTCCGAAAACATTCTTCATCTGCTGTGAAGTGCCGTAGCTGACATCGGTAAAAGCGCCGAAGCCTGCAACGTATGTGAAGAATTCGTCATTGAAAGCGCCGATATCGACCTCTGCTGTTTCGCCCTTGACTATCTTTTCAGCCGCCGCCGTCATATTGTGCGGTATGCCAAGGCTCGAAGCGAAGTCGTTCATCGTTCCGGCAGGAATATATCCGAGCGGTATCTTTTCGCCGAGGTTCATCAAGCCTTTAATTGCTTCGTTCATAGTTCCGTCTCCGCCGCTGACAACGATAACATCGTGGTCTTTTCCCGTTTCCGTGATAACATTTACAGCGTCAAGCTTCGCCTGAGTCGGGTGAGCCGTGACTTCATAGCCTGCCTTTGTGAACGTATCGAGTATCTGAAGCAGGTGGAACTTTATCTGTCCCTTTCCTGCGTGAGGATTGAAAACAAAAAGCAATTTTTTCATAAAAAGCTCCTTTCGGGGATAAGCCTTTCCCATTATGTCATTACAGCAATGCCGCACGTTTTATTACGAATGTGCGGCATCATTTTATAATTATTATAGTCCGGATTTGTGTTAAAAGATACAGAAACAGGTGAAAATCAGACGAAATCCATGTACTTTTTCAGAAAAGGAACTCATAAACATTCCCGAATATCTCCCTCACCCAGTACGGCGGAAGATATATCGGAACTGTCCGTGCGGCACAGCATTTTACGTCAAGTCCCTGCTTTTTCGCTATCGTTTTTGCACGGCGAAGGTGATATTCGTTTGAAACTATCGCAATCTCGCCCGAAATGCCTTTTTCTTCGAGCAGTGCCTTTGAAAAAGCCATATTTTCACGGGTGTTAGTCGAATTATCTTCAATGATTATCCTCTCGGACGAAATCCCACGCTTTTCAAGCTGACGTTTTATACATTCAGCCTCGGAAATAAGCTCGTCCTCGCCCTTTCCGCCCGATGCGACAGCTACAGCCTCGGGGTATTCTTCAAGGTATCGGCAAGCCGCGCTTATCCTCTGCATAAGCATTGGACTTGGGTTTTCCCCATGCACTCTGCACCCGAGAACGATTATCGCCGCAGGGTCGGTCGGTTTGTCGTTCGCCGCCTTTATCATAAGTGCGGAAACGACCGCCGAAATTATGATGAAAACTACCGCAAGCGCGGCGATAACGCAGAAAACCGCCCGTGCCGCTCTGTTCGTTTTTATCAGCGTGAAAATTTTCCCGTGGAAAACGGCAAAAAGCGCAAACACAGCTCCGCCAGCCATTATAACGTAATTTCCGAGGTTAAGGTGAATGTTCGGGTTGAACAGCGGCGAAAGTCCGAACAGAAATCCGAGTAAGGATACTATGAAAAGTATCGTCCACCCGATGCCGCCGAAATTTATCAGCGTTTTCAAAGCTTAAAGCTCTTCAAGAGCCTCGGTCAGAGCTTCGGCAAGCTGATCGGGGCAGGAAGTTCCCCTGCCGTTGCAGTCGATGCCTTTCATTCGGGAGATAGCTTCTTCCGCTTTCATTCCCTTTACAAGAGCCGCAACGCCCTGAGTGTTGCCGTTGCAGCCGCCCTGAAAGCTGACATTCTCAACAACGCCATTGTCGGAAAGCTCAACGGTTATTTTTTTTGAACAAACTCCTCTCGGAGTGTATGTGTATGTCATTTTGGATCACCTCTTGATAATTACTTTTTTAATCTTGCCACTCCCGATTCAACTGCTGCCTTTGCAACTGCGTCCGCAACGATGACTGCAACATTCTTGTCGAATGCGTTCGGGAGGATAAAGTCTGCGCAAAGCTTATCGGCAGGGACTGCTGCTGCGATAGCGTAAGCTGCGGCACGCTTCATATCTTCGTTTATATCACTCGCACGAACGGCAAGTGCGCCCTTGAAAATTCCGGGAAATGCAACAACGTTGTTGATCTGGTTCGGGAAGTCGGAACGTCCCGTGCCGACAACGAATGCGCCTGCTTCCTTTGCAGCATCGGGCATAATTTCGGGAGTAGGATTTGCCATTGCGAAGATAATGGATTTTTCAGCCATCGACTTTACCATTTCGGGCGAAACAAGGTTAGGCTTCGATACGCCGATGAAAGCGTCTGCGCCCTTGAGTGCATCGGCAAGTGTGCCTCTCTTGTGGTTCTTGTTCGTGAGCTTTGCCATTTCATAGTGGGACGGATTCTTGAACTCGTCACCGTCGCAGATGATCCCTGCGAGGTCTACCATTATGATATCGCCCATTCCCATTGAGATGAACTGCTTTGCAATTGCACAGCCTGCCGCACCTGCGCCGTTGATAACGAGGGTCATATCCTCAAACTTCTTGCCTGCCACCTTTGCGGCATTGAGCATTGCGGCAGATGCAACGATAGCCGTTCCGTGCTGGTCATCGTGGAAAACGGGGATGTCGCATCTCTCTTTGAGCTTCTTTTCGATCTCGAAGCAGCGAGGTGCGGAGATATCTTCAAGGTTGATTCCGCCGAAGCTGTAGGAGATAAGCTCTACCGTGCGGACGAACTCGTCAACGTCCTTGGAATTCACGCAGATAGGGAAAGCGTCAACACCCGCAAATTCCTTGAAAAGCGCGCATTTGCCCTCCATTACGGGCATAGAAGCTCTCGGTCCGATGTCGCCAAGTCCGAGAACGGCAGTACCGTCCGTGATAACAGCAACAAGGTTGTGTCTTCTTGTAAGGTCGTAGGAAAGCTCAGGGTCCTTTTCAATTTCAAGGCAAGGCTGCGCAACGCCCGGAGTGTATGCAAGCGAAAGCTGCTCACGGTTTTCGACCGTACAGCGTGAAACTACCTCGATCTTTCCCTGCCATTCGTAATGCTTCTGAAGTGATTCGTCCATAATGCTCATTTTAGTATTCCTCTTTTTATTATAATAGTATAAGCTTACTTCGTCTTGTTGGCAAGCTTGATTATTTTGTCGATGTTATCCTTTGATGTGTAGTAGTTGCCGAGATGAGTGGGGCGCTCATTGTAAAGTCCGTGGAAGTCCGAACCGCCCGTTACGATAAGACCATACTTTTCAGCGGTTTCGCAAAGCTTCTGCTGCTGTTCCTCCGTTGCAGAGTAATGATAAGCCTCAATACCGTCAATTTTGCCGCTTTGCGCAAGCTCTTCAAGAAGCTCGGCAGAATCATACATCATCGGGTGAGCCAACACAGCAACGCCCTTTGACGAATGAATAAGATCAAGCACAAAATTAACATCGGGATATTCACGCTCAACGATGCACGTTCCGTTTTCATGATTGAACAGCTTATGATTGAGCTTTCCGTAGAAATGAGTGGTGTAGCCGTATTCGATGAGCGCATGCATAATGTGCTGCTTGAAAATGCTCTTTGAACCCGTTGCGTGCTTCATAACGCTCTCCGCAGTTATCGGATAAAGCTTCATAACATTTTCCACCATCTCGGCGGCGCATTTTCGCCTTATCTCACAGGACTTTATGCAAAGTCCCTCCAAACGGTCAGGCTTCTGCGGAGCGTAGCAAAGGATGTGTACCTTGCGGTTACGCTTCTTGTCCCAAGCCGAAAGCTCAACACCGGGGATAGTCTGAACGCCATAGCGTTCGCCAAGGATTTTTGCGCGGTTTATCGACGACATTGTGTCATGATCGGTTATCGAAATGAAATCAATGCCCGTTTTCTTTGCCTGAACGATAATATCCTCAATTCCGAGAGAACCGTCGGAAAGAGTGGTATGGCAATGGAGGTCGCCTATCATAAACTCATCTCCTTATTAAATTGGAAACAATGCGGAAAACGCTCCGCAAAACGTAAAAAGCCTGAATATACGTATGTTTAATTATACCATAAAAAACAGCATAAATCAATAGCCGACAGAGTTTTTTTATGCGTAATTATTTGCGAAGCCAACACCTGTAGAAAACTGCGAAGCCAAGCAGCCGGTCAAGCCGGGCACAGCTTGCGGGGTCGAGGGGCAGCGCCCCGTCGCCGTCCGCAGACGGCGAAACTCCTTAGAACCCGTCTTCACAAGCATATGCGCACGTCTTTTCGGCAAATTTTGCCG
>UQQA01000046.1 GCA_900543105.1 uncultured Ruminococcus sp.
ATTAATTCATTAAATTATTAATAAAATAGCGGCGGATTGGATATATACTCCAAGCCGCTGCATATTTTTAAATTGTGAGGTAGAGTGAGCTATGAAATCAAAAAAAATCAAGTTAATGTCAGTTATAACAGCTTCGGCGTTACTTCTTTCAGGCTGCTCATCAATTTTGGACAGCAGTTACTTAGGGTATAAGAAAAATGAAATAAAGTATGGCAAAGTGGTTACAAAGCAGTTTGACAATGCCATAGAAAACGGCAATGTTGAATGGCTTGGCGAAATACTCACAAAATATCCCGATTTTGATGTGAATTACTGCGGTAATATTATGCGTGAATATATGCAGGCAGGGAGCTATTTGCATGAAACTATTATGATAGCTTCCGCAGAGGGGAATGGTGGCGATGAGAACTTATTGAAGTATCTTTTTGAAAATGGACTTGATCCTAATATTGGTATTCATACAGCAGGAAATGGAAATTTACTTGCTTTGGCAAGCAAGGGCACAGATATGGATTTGTTTAATATGTTGTTGGAAAATAATGTAGATGTGAATATTAACGGTAATTCACGTTCCGCATTATATTGGGCTGGGCGAGATTCATTGGAGAAAACCAAGATATTGATTGAAAAAGGAGCAAATCTTAGTACAGAGCTTTTTGAGAATTTTTCATATGTAGGTGAAGAACCGTTGGCTATGCAGTATTTGATGAAATACTGCATAGAAAATAATGTTGAAATTCCTTTGAGTAAAGCCGAACAGTATGCCGTATTGGGAGAAAATGAGCTTTTGACAGATGAATTAAGAAAAAGTCAATTGTTTGAAAGTGAGCAAATAAAGACTGTACGGAATTATATACTTTTCTGTTGTTCCCCTGAAACACTACAAGTATTTAATCAGCTTTATCCTAATTATGCACTTAATAATATTGCATATGATACATTTCTAAAGATGATAACAACAGACAATATTGAAATGATAAAATATAGTATAGAAAATGATTTAGTGGATATAGATGATTATTGTATAAGAGGTATGGGTTCAAATGTACTTGCTCATTATGCGGCTAAAAATGACATGGATATGTGCAAGTATATTATTGAAAAAGAGCTTTTCGATAAAAAAAGTGCAGGTATCGAAATGCTGAATGCTGCTTTTGATAGCAGAAATTTTGATGAATTTGTTTGTATTATCGATATGACAAATTGTTTGTTTGATTTGAATGAGTATGCATTTTGTTTTATCAGCAGCGATATTGAGTGGAGCGAATTCACTAAGTCTGCAATGGATTATTTGAGAGAAAAATATGGCTTAAGTATGTTATGTATACCATTGCAAAATCTTGATGTTGAAACGGCAAAGTATTTATATGATAACGGAAAAGAGCTTTTTCCGCTTGATCTTCAATGTGCAATCAGTATGAATGACGTACAAATGGTAAAGTTAGTTTTGGATAAAGGTGCAGACCCAAATCAAAGAATGTATGGAGACTATTTTACGCGTTCTTCTGTTAATGAAAAAGACTTTATCTATGATACACCATATAACAAATTTATTTCATCTGATATAGAGAAAACAGATGAGTATGATTTATATGCTGAATCATGTTTGGCATTAGCAATAAGTCACAGTAATTCCCAAATCGTGAAGTTGCTTGTTGATTATGGAGCAGATTTAAATAACCAATATTTATTGTATAGAGCGGTTTATGATACATCAAAAGCAACATTTGATGTATTGTTTAATGCTGGGGCATCACTTGATTATAGAAATGATGAAGATAAAGAAACCCTTGTTGACCTTGCCAAAAGCATGGGCAGAGATGATATTGTTAAGATACTTAAAGAAGCCGGGGTAAAAGCCTATTGAACTGACTTATAAATATGGAGAAAGCGGTTACTTATATGAATGGTATCCCCGTTGGTATGCTCAATATGAAAAAACATTATGCAGCAGCATAACAAAGTGGTATTACGATTCCGAGAAGGGCTCGCCTGACGTTGAATACGGGGATTACATTTATGCAATGAATCATCTTCCCGGCATGACCTACAGTTTGTTATACATCTACAAATGTATAGATAAAATTCATCCTTAAATAATCACGGGCAATGAGCATATATTTTTGCTCATTGCCCGTTGAGGAGGTAATACAATGAAAAAAATCAGCTTGTTATCATTGGTGATGGCTTCTGCCATGCTGCTTTCAAGCTGTTCATCAATAATTGACAGCGGATATATTGGATACAAGAAGAATGAAATAAAGTATGGTAAGGGTGTAACTAAACAGTTTCAACAAGCTGTTAATAATTCAAATATAGAATGGCTTGAAGAAATAATTACAAATTATCCTGATTTTAATGTGAACTATTACAGCAATGAAGAATCAAAATACAGAGGATATAATTATGAAACCTTAAAAGTAATATGTTCTACATATTCAGATAGCATATATCAAAGCGAAATGCTGAAGCTTTTAATAAAAAACGGGTTGGATCCAAATTTAAAATTTTCAAACGGGTATTATGGGTTGGATCTGCTTTGTTCTGAATATACATCAAATCCTTACTTAGTAAAAACAATGCTTGAAAATGGTGCTGACCCCAATAATGGAAATACAGCGGGCTTTTACAATGTAGATCTTGGCGAATCAAATAAAGAAAAGCTTTTACTGCCCATATATTGGGAAATTTACAAACCAACGCATACAAATGCCGAAGATATGCTGAATTATGGTGCAGAAGTAAGCTTTAAAATTCTTGATGAAGTGCATAATGATGATATAGAGGGTTCCGCAAAATCATATCAGTTGGCATTTAAGAGCTATATGGAGAGAACGGGAGAGTCTCCTTTTACAAAAGCGGAGGAATATGCGATACTCGGCGAAAGTGACAAGCTTATTGAAGAGCTGAAAAATGGTGCAGAGCTTGATGAAAAAGCAGCAGTAAACGTAAAGCATTTTATATGCCGCTTTTGTAATGCCGAAGCAATTAGAATATGGGACGAGATCTATTCGGGACAAATAAGTATATATGAGTATAATAAGCTTAAACCATGGCGAATGCTTAATGCTGCTGCGTATGAAGGCAATTACGAAATAGTTAAATATTTATTTGATGAGCAATTAATAGATTTTTCTATCGATACTGCATTGAAGTGTGCAGCAAAGGCGGGAAGCTATGATATATGTAAGTACATACTTGAAAATGGAAATTTGGAGGAACAAATAAGCTGCGCAGATTTTTTAATTGCAGCGTTTCAAGGGAAAAATATAGATGTGTTCAGATTGCTTGCAGTTTTTTTTAAAGATAATGGTCAGTTAAACGAATTAGATGTATGTAACATTTTTGATCGGTTGGTTGTTGAATGGAATCAATTTACGAAAGATGTTATTGACTGTCTTATGGACGATTGCAATTTAAATATGCAAGTTTTCGTGAATGATCACGTTGATTATCAAACATTAAAGTATATGTTTGATAAGGGTAAAAATTTATCAGTATTTGATTTAAGAAATGCAATAAGGTCAAAAAATGCAGAAACAGTCAAATTGGTTCTTGATATGGGCGCTGATCCCAATCAAACCAGTTTTGATTTTAGCACAGATATTGAGGATAATATGATTTATCTTTTGCCCTATGATGAATGCATTGCTGTTGCAACTCCTAAATTCCCTAATTGCAGGAATGCGGCGATCATGTATGGTACCCCGGAAATTGTGCAGCTGCTAATAGATTATGGAGCGGAATTAGATCCGGAATTGCTTTATACTGCTATTACCGAATCATCAAAAGCAACATTTGATGTTCTGTTTAATGCCGGCGCATCACTTGATTATAAAAACGATGAAGATAAGGAAACACTTATTGATGCTGCAAAAAGCATGGGCAGAGATGATATTGTTAAGATACTGAAAAAGGCAGGTGTCAAGGCATATTAATAGTATCTGCCAACCAATTTCCCAAGCGTATTTCCCATTTGTTACGCACTTTTGATAGCGATGTACCTGGCAGTGCTGGAAATATCCAAGAAATTGACTATGCCACTTCGTGACTGAGGTAAGGTGTTGGGCGAGCTTGAGATTATGTACTCCGACAGGCCAGTGTAATGCCGCCACCTGAATATTCTTATCAACGAAATACCCTGTTCTAGCCTTTCGGTTTTTGACTGAATTTGCTGCTATTGGTGTACGATCCTGTAGTGATTTATGGGTATTTTTATAAAGCTATCCCATCTTCTCTCTTAGTTGATCTGCCAATCCTCTAAGTTCGGTTTCCCAATCAAGCAGCTGCTCGGAATAAGCCAATATTTCAGATATAGGACTGTCATCGGACAGTCCTCTTTTCATAGTAAGAGCCTTTTCCTTCAGCTCATTGAAAAGAAGATTGTACTGCTCAAGAGCTTCGGGAGAACGCTTGAGCTTGCGTTTCTGATTGTTGGTGTTGTTGTAGAATTGAGTGTAAAGGCACTGCACATCGCTTTCGGCGTTCTTTATGCGATTTTCCTTTGTCCATTCTCTCTTGTGAACGTTGCGGCACTCCTGACTGCAAAAGTCGGAATTGTTGGTTTTGTCCTTTATAATGAGCTTTCCGCAGATCGTGCAGTTTGAAACTATGCGGTTTGCCTGTTTGAGCATATCCACATAAATACGAAGAACAGCAAGAAACGAGTCATCGGCAACATAGGCTGTCTGCCAAGTGCCGTTAAGGTGGGTGTAGTAAATATGTACCGTCAGATCGGTGGGCGAAGCGTTTATCTGTTCGGGAATGTTCCAATACCTCACATTCGATTCGGGAACTGTCGGGAGATTACGGAACGGCAGGAGCATATCGGATACGCAGGTGTTGAACTGCTCTGCAAAGCGAGCTGCTGACTTTTTCATTGAGGACATAAAAACGTGCCATTCGGAACTCAGCGTCTTGTGGTTATACTGATAATTCATCAGAATAAAGAAAATCATAAAATTCAAAAGCATATTGCCCTTGCTTGAACTGTCATACAGTTTGGCGAGGGCATTTATATATTCCTCCGCCGACTTGTTGCCCTGTCCTTCGCTGATGATACCGCATAAGCCGTTGGCACATTCGGCAAGAGTCTGCATTTTGCCATCTTCCTCAGATTGAGCAAGTTCGTTCATCTCATCAACAAGGCTGCCGAGCTTACGGGTACGCACTTCGACTTCGGGACTGTCAACGCCAAGAGTGAAAAATGCTTTCAGTCTGTCCGGACTTCCAATAGCGATAATTTCCTTTTCATTTGGAACATCGAAGCTGATTCCGATAGATGCTGTCTTATCCTCTGCAATTATGTTCTTTATGTTCAATATGTATCCTCCAAAATGTTGATTGTATGTTTATTCTTTCGGTTAGTCATATTATACAACAATAAGACGTATTTGTCAATCAAGTCTGACAAAATCAATCAGTATCAAAGTGATTGACAGGGCATTTGCAATCGATTGACTGCCCATCACTCTACAAATTTGTCACAAATGAAAAAATCGGTGATATAATCAAACCAACGAAAGCCGCAAAGGAGGTGAAACTGATGGAGGACAGAAAGAACAGCACACCCGAAATCCTCTCCGCAAAGGACTTGCAGGATATGGGATTTTCACGTTCTATGTCATACGCCCTGTTCAATCGTGAGGACATTCCCGTTATCCGCATCGGTAAGCGTAAGTTTATCAGACGGGAGAAGTTCCTGGAGTGGCTTGCGGTACAGGAGAGGACAGACAGAGAATAATCCGAAATCAAAAGAATTTAGGAGGTAAATGATTTATGACCGATGAAAAAATGACCACACCCAAAGCCGAATCCACAAAGGTGAAGCGTACCGATGAGGAAAAGCTTCAGGAACTGTATGCAAAGCGTGACAAGCTCCTGAAAAGGCAGGCAGCTGTAAAGACACAGGAAAAGTCATTGAATAAGCGTATTACAGATCTCAAAGAAAAAATCAAGGAAATTGAGAGAACAAGGCTCTTGAATATGTGCAAGGAGAGAAACTGGACGCTCAGTGACCTTATGGATGTATTGGAGAGCATTCCCGAGGGAATGGATTTTAAGACATTCACAAAGAAGGTCAATAAAAAGTCACAGCAGACCAAAAAGGAGGAACACGATGATCAGATTTAACGACACATACATAATCGGCATCGACCACGGATATGGAAATCTCAAAACCGCTAATACGGTTACCGCATCGGGAGTAAAGGTGCATGACATTGAGCCGCCTTTCAAGAAGGAGCTTCTTGAATATGATGGAAAGTACATCTGTATCGGAGAGAATCACAAATCTTTCACAGCGGACAAGACCACGGATATGGATAACTATTACCTCACCCTTTACGGAATCGGCAAGGAGTTGTCACTTGCGGGAATTACAGAAGCGAATGTTCATCTTGCTGTCGGACTTCCGCTTATGTGGTATTCGGAGCAGCGTGACAGATTTTCCGAGTATATGTTGCAGAACGAGAATGTGGAGTTCATCTACAACAACAAGAAGTACAGTGTTCATATCGAGGGCGTTTCGGTTTATCCGCAGGGATATTGTGCGGTGTATGACAGGCTTAAGGATATGAGCGGCGTGAATATGATTGCCGACATTGGAAACGGAACGATGAACATTATGAAAGTCATCGACCACAAGGTCATTACCGACAGCTGCCGTACCGAAAAGCTGGGAGTTGAAAAGTGCGTGATAGAAATTCGTAATGCTCTTATGAACAAATTTCACGAGGACATTGACGAGAGCATCATCAAAAAGTTTCTGATGAACACAGAGCAGGAGCTTCCGCAGGATTATGAAGCGGTAATGAGGTCTTGTACAGAGGAATACTGCAAGAGTATACTCAATGCTCTTTACAAGTACGATTACAATTCCCGATTGATGAAGCTGTACGTTGTAGGCGGCGGAGCAGTTGTGATGGACAATCACAATGTCAATCCGCCCAACGCCACATTTATCACTGATGTTTGTGCCAACGCAAAGGGATACGAAAGTCAGGCAAGGCGAAGATTGAGGAAGAGTGCAAATGATAAAGACAACAAATCTCAGGCTTAATCTGGACAAGCCCGACCACAGAAAAGCCTATGACATTCTGAAAAACTCCGATATGAGTTATTCAAATACAATCGTGGCTGCACTTATCTCATTTTCCGAAAACGAAGAAAATCGGAAAACGCTTCTTGACGGAATAAGGAAAATCGTCAGAGAGGAAATCGGCACAGTTTGTAAGAATTCGGATTTTGAACAGGAAGCCATTTCTGCTGAAATTACAAATTCCGAAAATGCTGCCGATAAGGAAATTCCGAAAAGTGATGATTCCGAAAATAACGCAGATTCTGATTTTGATGAAAACGAGGAATTTGTCGATGATGATTTTCTTGAAATGTAGGATTTTCGTCAAGTGGTATGACTTCTTTCAAGGTGGTATGACGTCAAAATCCCGCTGTTTTGGTATCAGCTATATAATCAAGCGGAAATGGAGCTGAAAAGTTGGTATCAAAACGGGGGATAATTGAAGCAAATCGGAAAGTGGTGCTGATATGGGGCAGAAATAGAGCCAATAAAGCAGTATGAAAAATGCCCCATATTAACGCCAATATCAGCAGTGGCTATAAAAATCAACGTTTATGGTATCAATAATTTTTAATGTGTGTTGGTATCAGCTTTAAAACGGGAGTGAAAAATGAGAATCAGTGAATTTTGCAATACCTTTCAAATTTCACATCAGGCTGTATATGCGAAAATCAAAAAATATGCAGACGAGCTGGAGGGGCATATTTCAAAGGATAAGGGAAATGTTCTTGACCTTGATCCATTTGCAGTAAACCTTCTGAAACCCAAGAAGGCAAGCTACAAAGCTCTTGATGAACGTAATTATTATCTATTTAAAAAGAATAAAGAAATAGTTTCGGAGAACGAGCAGTTCAGGGCAGAACGTGATGAATTGGCTTCAAAAATGTCCGATTATGAAGCCGTTATCGAGTTTCTCAAAAAGGAAAATAAGGAATATGCAGACTCTATTGCTCTTCTTACGCAGGAATGCGAACGTTACAAAAAGGATTGTGCAGATGCTCAGGCACTTTACAGGGTAATGGAAAGCGAGTTTGACAAGGAAAAAGCGGAGCTTACAGCCGAAATAAAGGAAACAGAGTTTGGTCGGAAGTTACTTGCTTCTACGGTTTCAGATCAGTATAAAAAGTTAGAGGAAAAGGATAGCCGTATTCATAAGCTCTATAAGAAAAGCGACGAGCAGGAGAACACTATTGAACGGCTCAACAAACAGCTGTCTATTATGACAGAAAAGTATCAAAGAGCCGAAAAACAGATTGCGGAATTGCAGGTGGAAAAGCATCGGGCAGAGGAACAGCTTGCCGAAATGCAGAGTGCCGATAAACAGAACGCATCCAAACAGAATAACATCTTCAAACACATATTCGGACAGGATAAGAAATAATATCTGCAACTCTTGCGGATATTTGCAAGTAAGTTGCGGATATACGGGAGGTAGGCAGGATTTTTGAGGAAAGGGGTGGTTGCTATGATTTAGCAAGCATAGAATTTGTGTACCCAAATTCAGACGGCGTTCGCCGTCGCAGTCCTTATATAAGTATATTCATAGAAATAGACGGGAGGTATCATGAACAGAAACATAGTTATGAAATTCCGAGCGACAGAGGAAGAAGCGGCTGAGATCAGGCGCAAAGCCGCTGCCGCTAGAATGAACATCAGCAGATTTTTGAGAACGTCCGCCGTGAAAAGTCAGGTGGTGCTTTACAACACCGCCGACATTTACGGACTTCGTTCCGAAATCAAGAAAATCGGAAACAACGTCAATCAGATCGCTATGGTGGCAAATTCAAACAAATCGGTGTATTTGTCCGATGTCAGAGAGCTGCGAAAGCAGTTTAATGAAATGAGCGGAAGCATTGCCGAGCATCTTAAACCGTTGTCATACGAGGTGCTGTGATGTGGCATATGTGAAGCACACGGCAATTCATACAACGCCTAAAGCTCATTTGAAATACATTCTCAATCCCGACAAAAATGAAGAAATGAAATATGTCACAGGAATCTGCTGCAGAGATGACCTTGAAACTGCTTATGACAATTTTAAGGAAATATTTGAAAAGTACAATACCGAGAAATTTGATGATTGCGAATTATCCAAGAAAAGCGGAAAGCGGCATATCCGTATTCACTCATATACTCAGTCTTTTGATTCAGGCGTTTCTCCCGAAGAAGCACATCGCATAGGTGTTGAATGGGCGAAAAAAGTTTTCGGTGAGAACAGACCGATAATCGTCAGTACCCACAGCAACACAGATCATTGTCATAATCATATTGCTGTTTGTCCTTATGATCTTGACGGAATACGCTGGCACAGCAACAGAAAATCTTTGGATTTTGTCAGAAAGCGTTCCGATGAAATTTGCCTTGAACATAATCTTGACATTATCAGAAATCCGAAGAAGAAAAGCACTGTCAGCTACAAGGAACACGATGCCCGTAAGAAAGGTTATTCGTGGAAGGTCAAGATGGCTGATACCATTGACAGGCTTATCCATAGTGATGATGTTACGGACATTTACTCTCTGATTGAAAAAATGAAGGAGTGCGGCTATACCTTTACCAACGAAAGCCGAATGATAGCGAAACCGAAAGGCGTGAAATACGGCTGCTGCATTTCAAAGCTGGGATATGGGTATTCGTATCAAATGCTGATTCAGAGGATAAACAACAAGCAGAACGAATTTGTGGGCAGGAAGATAAGTGCATTTATCGGCTTTCAGGTTGAAATTGCTGTCGGGCTTCGTGAGCGTCAGTTTGATATATATCGTTCTCAGTTGGTGCATATGCCGACTTATGCAGAGGTGAGAAAATCTTTTGAGGTGTTGAACTTTATCCACAGCAATCACATTCATTCTCTTGATGATATGAGATCCTGTCTTGCGGCGGCAAATCGGAAAGAGGACATTGCTATGCACAGATATTTCAGTCTTGCAAATAAAAAGGAACAGCTGAAAACGCTGAACTATCTGGGAGATGAATATGCCCGTCTGCTGAAAACGGAGAACAGAGATGAAGCACAGCAGAAGCGGTTGGAGAAACTGCATTGGCAGCTTATGATAAGTGGAGGTATCAGCGGTTGGGATACTCATATGGAAAACTGGCTGCCGAAGTTAAAGGACAAGCTCCGCAATGACCTTAGACAGCTTGACAGCCTTGCTGCCGAAATGGGCAGAGCATCTAAAGAGCGTACAAATGCGGAAATGTCGCTTGCGTATCTGGAGGATTTTCTTAAATCCGATTATGACAGGATTCGGGAACAGGAACAGCTCCGCATTCAGATTGAGAACTATCACAACGGGCTTGAACCGCAGGACGATGGTACATACAAGGCAGAGCCTGAACCTACAGCGGAGAGAAATGCGGAGTTTGCATATCTGGAAATGCGTGAGGAACAACGCAGGAGAGCAGAGGAACAGCGTAGGAGAGATGCACGTCAGAGAGAAATGAGGAGCAGGAGCCGCAGCGGTTATTGTCGGTGATGAATGTTCCAAACCCAAAAAGAACGAAAGAAATTTCCAAAGGAAAGGAGCATTTTTGCTTATGAAAGAAAGAATAATCGAGCGTACCGTTAATGGTATCAAGGTCACTTCCTACATTCCCGAAAATGTAAGCGAAAGTGTTAAGAGAAACAGGATAAATCAGATTTATGATATTCTCAAGCCTGCCGAAAAGGGTGGGGAAAACGAGGATAAGGACAAGGGAGATAAAACCGCATAAATAATTTTGAAAATATCGCTTTAAAGTGTTGAAATGTTGAGCCGATTATGCTATAATAGAGATAACAACGTATGATCGGCTTTCATATTATTGGAGGTTGATTATTATGACAAGCAAATTCACAGCAATATACGTTCGCCGTTCCGTCAGCGATAAGGAAAAGGGAAACAATTCGCTTTCCATAGCTGCACAGAGGGAAGAATGTATCAGATATGTCGGAGAGGAGGCAAATTTCAAGGTTTACTGCGATGACGGAAAGTCGGGCAAGGACATTCGTCACCGCCCCGAATTTATGCAGATGATGTCCGATGCGAAGGACGGTTATATCGACAGGATAATCGTGAAGAAGTATGACCGTTTCAGCCGTAATATGAGGGAATATCTCAATATCACGGACGAGCTGGACAGGTACGGAGTGGGAGTTATTTCCCTTTCCGAGCCGTTTAACACGGAAACTAAAGAGGGCAGAATGATGAGAAATAATCTTCTGAACTTTGCGGAATTTGAGCGTGAAACCATTGCAGCGAGAGTAAAGGACGCATACAGCACAAAAGCTGTAGAAACAGGTTTTTATCAGGGCGGCAAAATGTTTTTTGGTTTCCAATCAAGCAGACAGACCATAAACGGCAAGACAGGTTCGGTGCTTGTTCCGTCGGAAGCGGCTCAGACTGTCATAGCTGCATATAATGTGTACAAGGAATCGGGAACGTCCCTGCTTGATGTTGTAAATTACATAAAGGAACATGAGCTTCCGTCATCATCAACAGCGGGTAATTCGCCTGTAAACAGGAGTATGGATCGGAGCGAAATATCAAGAATACTTGAAAATCCGCTCTATGTTCGTGCCGATAAAAATGTGTATGAATATTTTCTGTCAAGAGGTTTTACGATGATAGATGATATTGATGCTTATGACGGTGTACACGGACTTTTGTGGCATAAGAAGAACAGCGAGGACAGGTTTATCAAGGTGGGCTATCACGAGGGACTTGTTGATTACGAAACATGGCTTGCGGTGCAGGACAAAAAATCCCACAATCATAAGATACCAAAATCGAGGGGCGAGCTTAAATCGTGGCTTGTAGGTCTTACCAAGTGCGGAAACTGCGGAAAAGCTTTGCTTATTGCGTATTCGTACAATGTGGACAAGACCAAGCTTTGGAGATATTACAACTGCACGGGACTTAAAACCATAAAGGGGTGCAGCCGTGAAACAGAACGTTTGAAGGTTCGTCCCGATGATGCAGAAAATGTTGTTCTTAATGCAATGCGTGAGCATATTGCCGAATTTGATGTTGCAAAGAACAGCAGGGAGAGCAGATCTTCAGAAGCTGAGAAAATTAAGGCAGAACTGCTTCGCATCGAAACAGATACCAAAAAGCTGATCGACAGGCTTGTTGATGCGGACGATGTACTTTTCGGGTACATTCAGAACAAGATAAGCGAGCTTCATGCCAAGAAAAATGAATACGAAAAACAGCTTCTTCTGATAGAACGCAGGGTGAAGAAAATTGACACCAAGCCGCTGAACGAACCGCTGAACAGGTGGGACGAGCTTTCTATGGAAGAAAAGAACGCTCTTGCAAAGGTAATGATAAACAGGGTCGATATTACCGATGAAGAGGGCATAAAAATTCATTTCAGTTTTTAATATTTGACCGTCGGAGAGGTAAATTTCTCCGACGGTGATTTTGAGAAAGTGTAGTAGATAGCCTGTGGTTATGGGCACACCAGTTTCTAATTCAATGACCGAGCTTTATACGATGATGCGATACTTACAGACAGACCTTCTCAGAGAGTGCGGTATCAGCCACTTCGATGAGTGGGCGGCGGACTTCGGAACTGTAAAGACCGATTATGAGCTAAAGCCTGAATCTGATGGAAAGTATCAGCTTAAAACCCGATTTGCGCAGTTTAACAATCTTCCCGAACTTATGGGAATGTTCAAGGAAGCGGCGGACATAAGGACAGCAGATACGCTTGACCTTGAAAAGCCGGATGCACACGTTCACGAGGTTGTGGCACAGCCTTCAAAAATTCAGAAGCGTTTGATAAAGGCATTGTCAAAGAGAGCATCGAAGATTCGTGATGGTGCTGTTGACCCGAAAGATGATAATATGCTTTGTATCACCAATGACGGAAGAAAAATCGGACTTGACCAAAGACTTATGCAGTCAGGCTGTGAGGACAATCCCGATTCAAAGGTTAATATGTGTGTAAGAAACGTATTCGACATCTACACTAAAAATACGGATAAGAAAAGCACACAGATGATTTTCTGCGATATGTCCACTCCGAAACAGGCTAATCGACAGGACAGATTTGAGATATATCGTCCCGACAGCCAGGTTGGTTTTGAATGTATCCGCAGAAAAGTAGGTTTAGGCAAACCCGGAAACAAGAGCTATCTCGGCACATTTGACGATTTGAAAAAGTACGTTGAAAAGAACACAACCGATATAGAGGATAAGCTGCAAGATGGTGATATTGCAGTATTCCGTGTTCCGAGCGAGGACGGAAAGAGCATTGAATCGAGAGCTGCCCTTTATATGGGAGGAAAATTCTCCGAAGCAAATTCGGAGGAGCTGCTTGAACAGCTTTTTATGTCACCTATTGAGGATATGCCGCCCAAGACATTCAATGTCTATGACGATATTCGGGATAAGCTCATCGCAAAGGGTGTTCCCGAAAAAGAAATTGCTTTTATACACGATTATGATACCGCTGAAAAGAAGCAGGAGCTTTTCAATCAGATGAACAGCGGCGATGTTCGTATTCTTCTCGGTTCTACGCAGAAATGCGGTGCAGGAATGAACGCACAGGAACGTATGATAGCTTTGCATCATCTGGATGCTCCGCTTCGTCCAAGTGATATGGAGCAGCGTAACGGCCGTATCGAGCGACAGGGCAACAGCAATCCCGAAGTCGATATATTCCGCTATGTTACCGATAAATCCTTTGATGCGTACCTCTATCAGATTTTGGAGAACAAGCAGCGTTTTATTTCACAGGTAATGACCTCAAAAACGCCCGAAAGAGTATGCTCCGATGTGGACGAACAGGCTCTTGACTATGCGGAGGTAAAGGCACTCTGTGCAGGAAATCCCTTGATTAAGCGTGAGATGGAACTGCAAGCGGCAATTAAGGACTTGAAGTCGGAAAAGGCGAGATTTAACGAGAACCTCTATGAGCTGCAGGACAATATCCGTGTGAAATATCCTGCCGAAATCAAGAATAACGAGCTTGTTATCAAACACTATACCGCAGATTTGAAAACAGCAACATCCGCACCAAAGGCTGTTGATGAGGAGGAAAAGGAAGCATACCCACTTAGAATGGGTGAAAAGGTGTATAATACCCGAAAGGAAGCAGGAACGGCTCTGAAAGAAGCACTTTTGAAGAATCTCAGTGCTATTATGACGGGACGAGAGGTTGCTCTGGGTGAGTATCGTGGCTTGAAACTTTCGGTAACGTACAATGATTTCAGAAAAATACCGCAGGCTTGCTTGCAGGGCGAGAAGTGTCACTATTGCGACCTTAATATCGAAACCGACACAGGCAATATGATTCGTCTTGACAATGCGATAGGAAACCTTGCAAAAACCATTGAAGACCTCTCTGCCAAGAATGACATTAAAAAGCGT
This sequence comes from uncultured Ruminococcus sp., assembly GCA_900543105.1. Classification (GTDB taxonomy): domain Bacteria; phylum Bacillota; class Clostridia; order Oscillospirales; family Ruminococcaceae; genus UMGS363. Next base: position 14,437 of record UQQA01000046.1, read on the forward strand.
GACCTTGAGCAGATGAGGATTGATGTGGAAAAGCCTTTTACAAAGGAGCAGGAGCTTCGTGACCTTGAAACGGAGCTTGAAGATGTGCATACAAAGCTGACGCAGTTTGAGCTTACGGACGATTCCGCACAGAAAGATATGTTTGAGCGTTTCGCTGACAACTTTCCCGAAGTAATGACAGGGGATAAGGAGTATGTCAGATATGAACCGAACAGTGCAGCTTCAATGCCCCTTCACGTTGAAATGCAGAGCAGTATTCTTACCGTAGCGCAGACCTATGAGCAGAACGGTGATTTGATGTATGACCCGCGCATTGATTTCAAGGTGGATTACGAAAACCGCAAGGTAATTCCCATAAGCTACGAGAACAGCGGCTTGGGAGCATATCAGGAGTACAACATTGATGACGGAAAACCCGAAACTATGCAGGGCATCAACAGTATTCTTACCTTTGTTGATGACTGGATGGACGAGATTGATTCGGGCGGATTTTCTGCTCAGAGCAGAGATGATGAATCTGTGCAGGACAGAAGTGCTGTAAGCCGTTAATTGAAAAAATACAAGAGGTGAAACTAATGACAAACGTATTTAAAGAGAATAGTACATTTCAGCTCAACCATAAAAATCTTGCCGATGGCTTGAAGCTGCTTGACAGCATAAATGACAAGACCATTGCCACAGCTTTTTTCGACCCACAGTACAGGGGTGTGCCTGACAAGCTCAGATACGGAAATGAGGGAAAGGGCAGGGGAAAGGCAAGATGTGTTCTTCCGCAGATGGACGAGCGTACAATCGTATCGTTCATTTATGAAATAGACCGTGTTCTGAAAGACAGCGGACATTTGCTCCTTTGGGTAGATAAATTCCACCTGTGTCAGGGTGTCCGCAGATGGATTGACGGAACAGACCTTAATCTTGTGGATATGATAGTCTGGGAGAAGGGCAAAATCGGTATGGGGTATCGTTCAAGAAGAAAATCCGAGTATCTGATGATATGTCAGAAAAATCCGGTAAAGGCAAAGGCTTGTTGGACAGACCACTCCATTCCCGATGTCTGGGCAGAAGCAAAACCAAGCATTCACCCACACAGCAAGCCGATTGAGCTTCAGCGCAGGCTTATTGCCGCAACAACCAATGAGGGCGATGTGGTTCTTGACCCTGCATCGGACGGATTCTCTGTGTTTGAAGCCTGCAAGTCACTTGGCAGAGATTTTGTGGGCGGAGATGTTTTGTATGGAGAAAGCTAAGAACCACCATTTATAATTATTTATCCAATCCCTTCATACTTGCGAGTCAAGTATGGAGGGACTTTTTGTTAATCTGTGCTAAGAATAATTTGTTTGTAAAAATTCCCGTTTTCGTGTTTATATGAGCTTTTTCGACGGCATTTTACACCAAAAAAGCGTATAATCTGTTGTGTGATGTGCTTGCTGCTGATCTGAAAGCACTCCGTTTATCCAATTTCGGATAAGCGGATTTTTTTCTTTATGATTGATTTATTAAGCATTATAAGTTGCTTATAATTGGAAGCAAAGGAGTTTATGGTATGTATTTGAAATTAAAAAAAACGAAATCAGCGATGAAATAAAAAGGTATATAAATAGGGAACATATCAAAGAGTATCGTCGAAGATTAAGAGAGGGTGCAAGGCTTGTGTATGTTTGTGATGAGGATATTTATAGTTTATATGAGAATGGTTATTCGCCAAGTGCTTCTGATGAATACGAACATAAAGAAAATGTGCGTATGTTGAGGAAAATCATATCTGAAACTCTTTCCAAACAAGAAAAAGCTGTTGTTATACATATCTATTATGAAGGTTATACACAGGAACAGACAGCTAAGATTATGGGCATATCTCAGCCGACAGTAAATGTTTACTTAAAAAGAGCATTATGTAAATTGAGATGCAAAATAGATAATTGTGACTTGTAATTTTTGTTAATTATTACAAAGTTAGAAATGAGTGATTTTCGTATGTCTATAAAAAGGTACAGTTACTGTACTTTATATTGTAGAGGGGGTAAATAGGCATTAAATCTTAAAAAAACGGTTACGAAAATGTGTAGATATGTCCAAATGGTACAAAATCAGACGGATAAATTCTATAAATTTCATAACAACACCCCTGTGGGTATTACACCTATGATTTTACGCACTTTTCCCCAAAGTGCTATGCTGAAAAAGCTGATAAATACGTTAGGCAATACCCACAGGGGTGAAATGGACAACTTTAAATTTATCTGATATTATGTAAAAAACAATTTA
>UQQA01000047.1 GCA_900543105.1 uncultured Ruminococcus sp.
GCAGCAGCAAGAGCTACAGGGATAACTGCGAGAGCGATAGGAGCGTTGCCTGTTGCAGGGTTCTCAGGAACTACTGTATCATCAGCAGCATCTGTTGTATCGTCAGCAACATCTGTGTCGTCAGCATCAACATCATCTGTGTCGTCTGCATCAACATCATCAGCACCGTCATCGATATCGTCTGCACCATCGTCAATATCAGCATCAGCATCGTCGCCAGCTTCGTCGAGGTCTTCGCCGTCATCAGCAGCGCCAGCATCTGTGGAAGCATCGTCAGCAGCAAGTGTGTAACCTGCTACATCCATAGAATCCCAGTACCAGTCAGAAGATGTAGCAAGCTGGAGTGTTCTAAGTGCAGATGCAGGATGAACGAATGCGTTACCACCAGTCATATCAGACCAGCTGAAGGATACAGCAGTCTTGCTGTAAACGAAAGGTGTGATAGAGCTCTGGTTCATTGTGAGCTGGTTGTTTGCAACAAGAGCAGCATTGAAGAGGTTGTTGAATGTGTAGCTGTCGGAGTAAACATTACCTGTAGCCTCATCACCAAAGAGATTGTAAAGAGCCTGTGGGAAGGACTTAAATGAATCGTCACCCATCCAGCTGTCTGCTGTAGGAACACCTGTTACATAGTAATCCTGGTAAACTCTCTTAATAGAGTTTGTGGACCAGTTGCCTGCATTTTCGTTAGCATCAAGATATGCCTTTGTAAATACGTTATCTGTAGCTGTGTTGAATGTGAATACAACATCATCATAGTTAGCGATCATATCGTTAACAACTGCAGGAACGTTAACATAGCCGTTATCCTTATCCTTTGTGCCCTTAGTAGCAAGACGGCCAAAAATCTCAGATGTGCCTGTCTTTGTGTTAGAAACAGTCTTCATAGGCTTCTTAACGTCTGTCTTAACAAGTTCGCCCTTGCCGTTAGACATTACATTTGCACCTGTCTTTGGATCAGCGATTGCTGCACTATCAACAACCTTAGGATATGTGTGTGCATCATCAAGCTGGCAGTAGATCTTCTGAGCCGATACGCTTGCGCTGAGTGCGCCCTGATCTTCAAATGTAAGAGCGTTTGTATCATGCTTTACAGAAACGTCGATCTGTGAACCTGCACCGGCAAAAGCATTAAGAATACCCTTACCCTGTGTGGAGTTTTCAAGGTCAACTCTGAGAACTGCGCCAACAGCTGTTCTATCTGTTACTGCACCTGTTGTATCATTTACATCCTCACCATTTGCATTTACATAGTAGAAAGATGTTGTTCCGTCATATTCCTTGGAACCGGTGTTTGTTGTAAATGTGAATGTGTAGTACTGCTTTGTGGAAAGGTCAGTAGCAACAACTGTGATTGTGTTGTTGAGAGCAGAGAAATCCTTTGCTGCAACAGACTTAGTAGCATCGAAGCCCTTAAGTGTGTTTACAGGATAGAAGATAGCAAGCTGCTTAGCATCGAACTTGATGTCCTTAGCTACGAAAGAAAGGCTGGAAACCTTAGCTTCTTCCTTAATTGTGAGATCATAGTGAAGGGACTGTGCTTCTGTTGCGTTTTCGTCAACAGCGGAAACTGTTGTAGCCATTGCAGATACGGCCATTGCGCATGCAGCTACTGCTGCGATTGTCTTTTTCATGTTCATGAAAAATTCCTCCTTGTTTTGTTTTGTTTTTCTTTATTTATTTCCAAATATAAAATGGAAATCAATAGAATGTTGGTGTTCCGAGTGCTTATACGTTTTATGTACTCACTCTTAACATCGTGCTTTTATTCTACCATTTCATTCGCAAACTGTCAATGTACATCTGTCACAAATTTAAAATTCAAAATTCGGTGTATTATATAATTTTTTACTAAAAATCAGCCGAATAAGCCGATTTTATGCGTTTTTTTGTTACTTTGCGTTACCGTTTGTAACTCCTTTGTAATCTTTTACACCACAAGGACTTAACGGAATATATTGAAATATTTTATACCGCCCGTGAGCTTTCTGAGCATTTCAAGGCGTACCTTATCCCTTGTTTCGGGCTTTGCAAAATAGTACATATAGGTTTCGAGCATCTCGATATCGGAGGCACTTCTGCCCTCGAGCTTGAACTCCCTGAATCCCATCGGGAGATATTTTTCCTGAATGGCTTCGGGCGAGATAAATGTCGGCAGTTCCGTGATATCATAGATCGTTCTTGACATAAACGGACATTCAAAGTCCTTGAATGTAAGCTGTCCGCCGACTGCGGAATAGCCTGCATTGCAGCGTTCGATCTGCATTTTTCCGATCGCCTTGTAATGCTCGCCGCGGCGGGGGCAGTTCGGCTGACAGAGCGCATTTACAAGAATTTCGCATCTGCCTTTGTCCTTTATCTTTTCAAGCTCGTCAAATTTATTGTTCCAGTTATAGTCGAGAACGACAAGGTTATAGGGCTTTTCAAGCTCGGCATTTACGCCGTCCATGTCCCTTATCTCCTTGCAGGTCGAGGAGGTTATCTTATACCGCGGGTAATTTTCACGGATATATTTTTCGAGCATCTCACTCATAACAATGACCTGATTTATGCCGTTGTCAGCCATTTTCAGTATCTCATTGCAGTTTTTGTCTGAAAGATGCTCCTCGGTGATAAGAGGGTTCGTGAACGTGAAGCGGATAGGGACTTTCAGCTCGTCAAAGGCCTTGATGATGAATTCGGTGAACTTAGGGTCAAATTCTCCGCTGACACCGCGTCCACCGTTCCACGTCGAACCGTCAAAGCTGCCGAAAACGGAAGCGATCTCCAGTCCGTCGGTGAAATATTCGGGGTGTTCACGGAGGTTTTCTATCATCAGTTTGTTAAGGCTGAAGTGGTTTGTAAAGCTTGGGAGATGAAAATATATACTCATTTTTCTTTTTCCTTTCTCGGGCAAAATAATGCAAAGCCGCCGTTATTCACTCAACATTCTTCTAAGCGAAATATCCGCATCGGCGTATGTTTTTTCGAGGTCGATAGTGGTGAATTCGCCGTTCTCATAGAGAATTTTTCCTGCGCACATCGTCAGCAGGACATTCTGCTTCGAGCCGCTGTAAACGAGATTCTTGGGGATATTGTGGAGAGGGCGCATATTCGGTGCATTGAGGTCGATAACGATAAGGTCGGCTTTCTTGCCCTTTGCGATGCCGTCGCAGCTGTCAAGTCCCATTGCGTTCGCCGAGCCGCAGCAAGCCATACGCAGGATCCTGTCCGCAGGCATTGCCGCCGCATCCTTGAGCTGTATCTTCTGCAAAACAGCCGCAAGGTACATTTCACGGAACATATCGAGGGCGTTGTTGCTCGCCGCACCGTCCGTACCTATTGCAAGCTTTATGCCCTTTTCCGTCATTTTCACAAGCGGAGCGATGCCGCTCGCAAGCTTTGCGTTCGAGCAGGGGTTCGTGACTGCCCAGAGTCCTCTTCTGCGGAAAATTTCGATATCGTTGTCGCTCATATATACGCAGTGGAAACCGCCGCCGCCGTACTCGAACACGCCCGCTCTTTCCATAAGCTCGGTCGGGGTATAGCCGTGTCGTCCGATACACTCCTTCGTTTCGGAGAGAGTTTCGCTGTTGTGGGCGTAAACGGGGGCTTTGTACTTCTTCGCCAGCTCGCCTATGCCGTTGATTATCGAAACGTGAGTTGTATATTCGGCGTGGAAGCCAAGACGGTAGCTGACAAATTCGCTTCTGTCCTTATACTTATTGTATAATGTTTCAAGCTTGTTGAGGGCAAAGTCGCACTCGTCGTCCGAGCCTGCGACCGAACCGCACATTATTGTGCGGAAGCCCGTTTCCTCGGAAGCCTTCGCCATATATTCGGGTTCAAAATACATATCGAAATCCGCCGTTATGCCGCTTGTGAGGTACTCGGCGAAAGCAATTTTCGAGAAAGTATAGATATCATCACCCGTGAGCTTTGCCTCCATTGGGAAAACCTGCTTGAAAAGCCAGTCCTGCAAGGGGAGGTCGTCCGCATACGAGCGGAGGAATGTCATTGCCGAGTGGGTGTGCGCATTCTTGAACGAGGGCATTATAAGGTTGCCGTTGAGGTTTATCTCACGTTCAAAAGCGCCTTTAGGTGCGTTTTCGCTGTCGCCGACGTAGGAAATAACTCTGCCGTCGGTGTGAACCTCGCCGAAATCGACATTCATTCCGTTTTCAAGGCTCAAAATTCGTGCATTGTAAAAGCGTACAGCCATTTCAGTTCATCTCCTTTATCATTTCCGTGTAGCCAAGCTCACGGAATCCCATTTTTTTATACAGATTGTATGCTGTTTCATTTTCGGGTTCGACTTCAAGGCGGTATCTTCCCGTCACGCTGTCGAAGCGTTCAAAAAGCCGCTCGAAGAAGGTATTTCCCAAGCCTTTTCCTCTGAATTCGGGCAAAATATACAAGTCCTCGACCCAGACGGTCAGAGCGGCACTCTCGGTCTGGAAAGTTTTCGCGATAGCGGCATATCCTGCTCTTTCTCCGTTATGGATAAGGATAAACCCCTCAATATAAACGTCCGAGCGCATCATTTCGGCAAAGATAGCTTCAAGCTTTTTCATCGGGAGAGGTTTTTCCACCGCATCGGTGTGGTAAAAGGTATCCGCCGCACCGAGGAAGAACTCCCTGTCTTCTTCCCCGATCTTTCGGACGGAATTTATATCGTATTGATAGAAGAAATCGTCCATAACATAGCCGTTCCCGATATCGGTAACGCCCTCGCCGATACGCTTAAAGCCGAGCTTTTCATAAACTGCAATAGAGTTCGCATTGTATTTGTTCACCGTGAGCCATACCGAACGCAGCGAACGCTCGGAGGCGATATTTTTTATAAGCCTGAAAGCCGCCGAAGCATAGCCCTTTCCGCGGAATTCCTTTTTTATATAAAGCTTGGATAAAAAGAGCCTTTTTCCATCATTTTTTATGGCAGTATAGCCGATATGCTCACCGTTTCGGTGTATATAATAGTATTCGTAGCCGTCATTTTTCATCTGCTCGGTCATAGCTTTTTCCGACTGGAACTTTTCGACCATATAATCTATCTGCTCCGCCGAAAGTATTGAGGGAAACCACTCGTGCCATATCTCGTCTGCGATCGCGGCGAGGTTTCTGACCTGCTCCGCTGATTCTATTTTTATAAGCTTTATTCCGTTCATTCCGTTTTTCTTCTTTCTGAGTGCGCCGAAGAAGCTTTTCAATTGAGCTTCACATTCGGTTCTCATCACTCCGCCTTTTATAATAGTATAGCTTCCGCAAAGCTCAAAGAGATTCGCCCTTGAACCTGCAAAGCCGTTTTTCATATCCGATGCGCCGAAAACAACTCTGTCGAGCCGAGCGTTCGCTATCGCACCTGCGCACATCGGACAGGGTTCAAGCGTGACGAACATTTCGCACCCCGAGAGCCTCCAGCCGCCAAGCTTTTCGCAAGCGCTTGCAATAGCCGATATTTCGGCGTGACCGAGCGCAGTTCTGCCCTTTTCGCGGGTATTTCTTCCCGTTCCGACAATTTCGCCGTCGCTTTTTCTGACTATGACCGCGCCTATCGGAGCTTCGCCGTCAGCGGCGGCTTCATCTGCCAGCATACGCGCTTTTTCCATATAAAATTCGTCATTTCTCATCATACACGCATCACAAAAGTTATATTTATAATAGTATGTATAATTATTATCGTCAAACCGATAACAACGGGGATAGATGAAACGATTATTCCGCACTTGTCGGTAAAGCTGAGATATCTTCCCTTGAAATTCAGCGAAAAGTTATTGCTGTGTTCAATCAGAAGCTTTATAAAGCTTACCAGTCCGACAGCAAGTATCACGAACATCACTGTCATTACGATAAGTCCGCCGTTTTCTTCGCTTGCAAACTCGTCTATCATAAACACGCCGTAGGAAACAGCCGCCATTGTTATGCGCATAAGTATCGCTGTAATGACCGAACCCGTCCGCACGGTGAAATATCCGATTACGAGCGATGAAACGAACACATAGCAGAATGTGCTGAGGTTATAGGTTATGATCGAAGTGAGCAGAGCCGTTATAACTATCGCGAAGCCGTCGCCGAACTGCCTTAAAAGCTGCAGAAGCGCGCCGCGCGTATGTATTTCGCTTATAATGGGTATCAATATTATATGTACTGTTAAATAGAGCACGAGAACAGCCTTGCTGTCGGGTATATCGAAAAGCTTATCTTTTTCTATGCCGACAAAATGCAGTATCTGCTCATAAACGCCCGAAGCCGCTGTACAGCAGCCTGCGGTAAAAAGCATCACGGGGACTGCGTATCTGAAGAGTGTTCTGTTCGTTATCCTTGTCGGTATCATTACCTTTATCGGCATCTGCATTTTTTTATAGACATACAGAAGCGGTATCAGACGCTTTATAACGCTGAAAAAGGTATCTATCGCAAGAATGAGCCATTCATTCCCGTAAAAAGTTTTCGTGTATTTATCGAAATAGATATCCGCGCCGAATACCGTGAGCAGATTCGGAACGGCATATTTATACAAAAGGTCGATGATGCCGAGTATCATCATTGTTACACCGATGACGTTCATAACCCTGCGCAGAGCGTTTCTTTCGGCAGCTTCGGGATAATCCGTCACAAAGCCGTAGCCGTCAAGGTAGGTAAGCTCATTCGGCTTGCTGACATAATAAAATCCGATAGAATCCTTACGCTTTCTCCGCCATGCCTTGAACATTTCGTTATAGGTCTTGTCCTGATAGCGCCAGTTAAGGCGGTCGTCATCAGTTCGGTCGATCTGTTTTAACGGCATAAAAACGCTCCTTTCCGCAGTTATACTTATAAATTATTATATCACGAAATTATGACTATTTATAAACGAAAATATATATATTTTCTAACAATAGAGTTCGTCAGAATCAACAACTACAACGTTTTATTTTTGGCGCATTTTTGTTTATCTTTTTAATTGTTAATAAAACAAACTATTTTAAATTACAAATATTTGCTTTTAAAACAATCTCAATGTTGCTATAATATATCTGAACTCAAAAAATATTTTTGCAGGCAGATCTTATAAGGAAAGGAGCGTTAAATTTGAAAGAGGAAAAAATTCTGGGCTATATCCGACAGATATCTGCGGCCGTAGATGCCCATTGCCGCACAACAAGCGAACAATCGGAGCTTACGCCGATGCAGTGCTTCTGCATAATGTATATCCACGAAAACAAGGGCAGCGATTTCTGTTCGACCGATCTCTGCGATATACTCGGAACGTCCCGAGCCTCTGTTTCGCTTCTTTTAAAAGGACTGAAACAGAAGGGCTATCTTCAGATGATCTCCGTTGAGGGCGACGACCGAAAGAAACAGCTTGAGCTTACGCCGAAAGCTGCCGAATTCACCGTTTTTCTCAAAGAAGATATGAACAGCCTTGACAATGCTTTGACCGAGGGTATCCCAGCCGAAGATATCCCTGTTATCAGCCGAGGACTGGAAATTATGCTCGCAAATATAAAAAAATACCCAAAAGGAGGTATGTGCTGTGATAAAAACACTTATGGCACAGATCAAACAGTATAAGAAAGACACGATACTGACACCGATCTTTACCGCTCTCGAAGTTCTTTTTGAAGTGGTCATTCCGCTCATCACCGCAAAGATAATCGATGACGGCATTTCGGCAGGAAATATGTCCGCTGTTGTAAAGTACGGCATCATTATGATAATCGTTGCATTTCTGAGCCTTGCAAGCGGCGTTCTCGCAGGCAAATACGCTGCGACCGCATCAACGGGCTTTGCCTGCAACCTTCGTCATGCTATGTATGACAACATTCAGCGTTTCTCGTTCTCCAACATCGATAAATTCAGCACGGCAGGACTTATCACCCGTATGACAACGGACGTTACGAACATTCAGAACGCATTCCAGATGGTTATACGAATCGCAGTAAGAGCGCCTTTCACACTTATATGCAGCCTTATAATGTGCGTTGCTATCAACGGCAGACTGAGCTTTATATTCCTTGCTGCGCTCATCTTCCTCGGAGCGGCTCTTTTCCTTATCATCGGCAAGGTATCAAAGATATTTGAAGTTGTATTCAAAAAGTATGACGACCTCAATGCAAGCGTTCAGGAAAACGTTTCGGCTATCCGTGTTGTAAAGGCTTTCGTCCGTGAGGATCACGAAACGACAAAGTTCAAAAACGCTTCCAACTCCATTTATAAGATGTTCGTCAAGGCAGAAAGTCTTATCGCTCTCAACAGCCCGATAATGATGTTCGTTGTTTACTTCTGCATCATTCTCATCTCCTGGCTCGGTGCAAAATTCATCGTTGCCGGCAGCCTTACAACGGGCGAGCTTACATCGCTTTTCTCCTACGTTATGAGCGTTCTTATGGCGCTTATGATGCTTTCGATGATCTTCGTTATGCTCACGATGAGTGAAGCAAGCGCAAAGCGTGTCGTTGAGGTTATCAAGGAAGAACCCGACATCACTAACCCCGAAGCTCCCGATACGGACATTGCTGACGGACGCATCGACTTCAACCACGTCAGCTTCGCTTATGCTCACAGCAGCGGCGAAAACGTCCTCGAAAATATCGATCTCCACATCAATGCAGGCGAAACTATCGGCATCATCGGCGGAACGGGCTGCGGCAAATCGAGCCTTGTAAACCTCATCAGCCGTCTTTACGATGTAACCGACGGCAGCGTTTATGTCGGCGGCAAGGACGTTAAGTCCTACGATCTCGAAGCTCTCCGAAACAGCGTTGCGGTAGTTCTCCAGAAGAACGTTCTTTTCTCGGGAACTATCCTTGACAACCTCCGCTGGGGCAATGAAAATGCTACCGAGGAAGAATGCCGCGCGGTCTGCAAGCTTGCCTGCGCAGATGAATTCATCGAACGCTTCCCCGATGGATACAATACCTATATCGAGCAGGGAGGAAGCAACGTTTCGGGCGGTCAGAAGCAGCGTCTTTGTATCGCAAGAGCGCTCCTCAAAAACCCGAAGGTGCTTATCCTCGACGACTCGACAAGTGCGGTCGATACTGCGACCGATGCAAAAATTCGTGAAGCCTTTGCTCAGAGGATCCCGGGAACAACAAAGATCATCATTTCCCAGCGTATTTCCTCCGTTAAGGACGCTGACAGAGTGCTTGTCCTCGACGACGGCAGGGTAAGCGGCTTCGCTCCCCACGAAAAGCTTCTTGAAACAAACGAGATCTACAAAGAGATCTACGATGCACAGACAAGCGGCAGCGGCGACTTTGACGCACCTGCGGCTGACTGACGGAAAGGAGAGATCAATTTATGCCGGGACCACACGGAAGACCCCCAATGGATATGAAAAATATGAAGAATATGGACACAAAGTCCCTCGGACGTGTTTTTGCGTATCTTTTCAAAAACTATACCGTACACCTTATAATAGTTGTTATCTGCATCATCATCACAGCGATAACAACACTTTACGGAACGCTCTTTATGAAGAGCCTTGTCGATGATTACATCACTCCGCTCGTAAATGACAAGGCAGCAGGACTTGAACCCGACTTCGGACCGCTCGCAGGAGCTATCCTGAAGCTTATCGGCATTTATGCAGTCGGCATCATTACCTCATACGCTTATAACAGAATAATGGTAAACGTTTCGCAGGGTTCGCTCCGAAACCTCAGAAACGACCTTTTCTCGCATATGGAAACCCTCCCGATAAAATATTTCGACACCCACGCTCACGGCGATATAATGTCTATCTACACGAATGATATCGATACTCTCCGTCAGCTCATCGGACAGAGTATCCCACAGCTCATCAACTCGGTAATAACCGTATTAATGAGCTTTGTAAGTATGATAGTGCTGAACATTCCACTCACGATACTGACTGTTTTAATGGTCGGCGTAATGTTCCTCGTTTCGGCAAAGCTCGGCGGAAAGTCATCAGCATTCTTCATCAAGCAGCAGAAAGACCTCGGCAAGGTCAACGGCTATATCGAAGAAATGCTCGAAGGTCAGAAGGTCGTCAAGGTATTCTGCCACGAAGAAAAGGCAAAAGAGGGATTCAACCGCATCAATGACGAGCTTCGTGCAAGCGCCGAAAATGCAAACAAGTTCGCAAACATTCTTATGCCTATCGCAAATAACCTCGGTCATATCAGCTATGTTCTCTGCGCTATCCTCGGAGCAGTCCTTGCGCTCTCGGGCGTGACAGGACTTACCCTCGGTACGCTTATCTCGTTCCTCACACTCAACAAGAACTTCAGCCAGCCTATCACTCAGATCAGCCAGCAGATGAACTCGGTCATTATGGCTATGGCAGGCGCAAAGCGTGTCTTCGACCTTATCGATGAAACGCCTGAGACCGACAACGGCTATGTTGAGCTTGTCAATGCAAAGGAAAACGCAGACGGAACTCTTTCCGAATGTGAAGAAAGAACAGGACTCTGGGCATGGAAGCACCCTCACTCCGAGGACGGCACCGTTACCTATACAAAGCTTGAAGGACGCATCGTTTTTGACGGCGTTGACTTCGGCTATACCGATGACAAGATCGTCCTCCACGATATAAAAATTTCCGCAGCTCCGGGTCAGAAGATCGCATTCGTAGGAAGCACGGGCGCAGGAAAGACCACTATCACGAACCTTATCAACCGTTTCTACGATATTCAGGACGGCAAGATCAGATATGACGGGATCAATATCAATAAGATAAAGAAAGCCGACCTCCGCCGTTCGCTCGGCATCGTTCTTCAGGATACGCACCTCTTCACGGGTACGGTCATGGATAATATCCGCTACGGCAGACTGGACGCAAGCGATGAGGAATGTATCGCGGCGGCAAAGCTTGCAAATGCACACAGCTTTATAAAGCGACTTCCCGAGGGCTATAATACAATGCTCACAGGCGACGGCGCAAATCTTTCACAGGGTCAGCGTCAGCTCCTCGCGATCGCCCGTGCCGCAGTAGCAGACCCGCCCGCACTTATCCTCGACGAAGCAACATCTTCTATCGATACAAGAACCGAAGCACTCGTCCAGAGAGGTATGGACGGACTTATGTACGGCAGAACGACATTCGTTATCGCGCACAGACTTTCGACCGTAAAGAATTCCGACTGCATTATGGTACTTGAGCAGGGAAGAATAATCGAACGCGGTCCTCACGATAAGCTTATCGAAGAAAAGGGCAGATACTATCAGCTCTATACGGGAAAATCAATTGCAAATTAAGAATTAAATTCGGAATTCGGAATTATTTATATTCCGTTAATTCGCAGCAAAAATCGTAGAGGCGGATTCTATATCCGTCCATTGCGAAAAACTATATTCCGGGTGAATTTTTCATACAGATATAATAAGACCGCCGACCGTGTAAAAGGGATAACCTTTACGCGGTCGGCGGTTTTTGTTATTCTCAATATTTTCTTATGTCGTAAGAGCCTCCGCCGAGTTCGCAGACTTCGATCACGCATTTCGGGAGAGCTTTTTTTATTGCCTTTGCGGTCTCGTCCGAGATGCCCGTGAAATCGAGCGTGAGCTTTTTGAGCTTTTTCAGCGTTGAGAGCTTCTGCATGTTTTTTATTCCGCAGGATGAGCCGTCCGAGATGCTCAGCTCCTTTATATCCATTCCCTCTATCCAGTTTACATTGAATGAGGCGTTATTGTTGTATATCTGAAGGCTGTCGATGTTCTCGCAGTCCTTGAGGTTTATCATATCCGTAAATTCGCTGAGCCATATCGAAACATTTTTCAGGCTCTTATTCCCGAAAAGGCGCACGTCATTGCAGCCCATGATAAAAAGATTTTCAAGGCTTTTCAGATCCTTTATAAAGGACATATCATACGTTCTGCCGTTGTTGATATCCATGAGCCGAAGTGTTTTAAGTCCTGCAAGGTTTCTCATTCCATCAGTGAAAGAGCTTTTTACATAGGAAAGTGAAAGCTCGTCCAGCGCAAGGCTTCCGATAAAGGAAAGATCGTCGTCGTTTGAGTCGACGGAAAGACTGCGCAGGCGGTTCATCTTGGTCTTGGCGGCGGCGCTAAGGTTGGTCGTGTTTCCCGAGACATCGAGCGTTTCGAGAGCGTCAAGCTTTGAAAGGAACGACATATCCGTTCTTTCCGAGGTGAGGGTAACAGAAAGGGAGCGAAGCTTTTTGAAACTGCCTATCAAAGCAGCATCGTCACCGCCGATGTTTTTCAGCTCCAGCGTTTTCAGCCTTTTTAGCCCCTTTAGCGGAGCGATATCCTTTATCGCAGACGCTCTTACATCAAGATAAAGCTCCGTCACATTTTTCAAGTGGGAGACGGGGTCTATGCTCTCGCAGACCTTATCCGCCCATGTGCTTGTGTAGCGGAATTTTTTCAGCCCCGTGAGCTTTTTCAGGAAGGAAAGATCCTCCGAACCGCTGCACTGGTGCAGACCGAGCCATACAAGATCGTCGAGCTTGCTAAGATAGGATATGTTGCTGACATCTGCCCTTATAACGACAAGGTTCTGCAGTTTCGGGAGCTTCTCCGCAACGGCTTTGATATCGACCGTATTATCCCCGACATAGTAATACTTTTTGAACGACGGGTCATACATCGTATCAAGGTATTCATATTCGCCCTTTTCGCCCTTTACAAAGCATATCTGCTTTGCGTTGACGGAAATTTTGTTGCCGTAAAGAACGACCTTTTCCGACTTTTCGGTTTTCGCCGCAAAGCACCACAACGGCAGAACGGTAACAGCGATCACAAGCGCACACAGTAAACATAGAATTCTCTGCATTTTATTACCCCCAAGCAAATTATTATAATAAAATCTTATCATAAGCGAAATATTTTGTCAACATTATATAACAAAAATTAAAAAATTTTATCTCTCTTTGAACGACTTAAAAGCTATAATATCACTCACGGTATTCTCGAACCATTCCTTTTGTGAAGCCTTCGTCATAAGGCGGATACGACTGTATCCTGCGGCATCGGCGAGGTCTTGGTCATCGCTGTCCAGACATTCTCTTATAACGGGTGCGGCATCTGCGGAGAGGTCATCGGGGAACGCCGTCATAACGCCTTTTTCGATAAGCTTTGCATCATACCTTGCGATAAGTCCGTCCGCATTGCAGAAGCAGAGCAGAAGCGAGGCTATGGTTATTACTGCCGCGCCTACGCTTGCCGCACGGAACTTTTTAAAGCGTGAGATAATTATAAGCACGAACACTGCCGCAAGAATGAACATTGCCCATGAGGTATAAACACGCTTTGATGTCAGTCCGAAGCGGTCGATATAGAGGAGCATTTTGCTTTCGGCGGTCGCGATAAGGATAAGCGTAAACACAGAGAGAATGACCGTGACGGTTTTGAGCGCGGTATTTTTCCCGTCCCTGCGGCAGAATGCATTAACGGCGGCTATTACGGCGAGGTTTATAACTGCTACTGCGCAAAGCTCAAAAAATCCTCTTCGTGCATATTCCGATGCGCTGAATTTTTCGGGAAGAACTCCGCCGAATGCGGAAATGAAATAGCCAAGCTGTGAGAAGAAAAACAGCACATATACTATTAAAATAGGAGCTGTAAATGCGCAGACGAGAGCAGGCGGAGCAAAGCGCATTTTCCCGTTTTTTGCTTCGTACAAAGCCTCGTCCGTGCGAAGCTTTCCCTTTGAGGAAACCGCGCCAAAGATAACGCCGAACAGCAGGAACGACACAGGCAGACCGACGAGAAAAAGCCAGAACTCGGTAAGGCTTATGCCGTCAAAGATCCGTCCGAGCATATCCTCAAAGCCGCCGTCCGCACTCATAAGCAGTACGCAGACAACGACCGTTATCGGCAGTGAGAGCATAAGTCCGATCACTGCATAGCCGACATTTTTCGCACCGCTCTTTCGGCGGAAGATACCGCAGGCGGCTTTCGGGCAGGCGGTAAAATTGCGTTTCGGTACGCCGAAAACCGCTTCGCAGATGCTGTGAAAAGCACTTTCGCCGAAGCCTTTCCACTCGGGATTGTTCAGTGCGAACGCCCACATCGCATAATATACAGCCGCAAAGCAGAACGCCAGAAACCGTATCAGTCCGTTTGCGCTCACGCCCGTTCCGAGAGCAAAAAACGCCGCCGAAACGAAGTAAAGCTTTGACGACCTGCTCCCGTCAGCCTTGCGGAGCTTTGCCAATACTGCCGACAGAGCAAGCACTGCGATAAGGAACAGTGCGGCGGCGATGCCACAGCTATGCTGTAGAAAAAGCTTTATAAAGGTATATCCCGTGAAAAGAAATATCAGCGCAAAAACGCTTTCGGCGGTCGAACAGAACGGCGGTTTTTCAACAGGCGGAGTTTCATTTTCGGGAGAGGCGTTTTCGCTCGGTTCGGACTGTTCGGGACACTCGCTCTGCCCAATCTCTTCTTCGGGAAGAGTATTTTCAACATTCTCGGAAGAATTCGCGGAAAGCTCATCGTGGGTCATTCTTCATCGCTCCTTTCAAAATCAAGGATATCGCCCGGCTTGCAGTCAAGGATATCGCAGAGCTTGTCGAGGGTGGAAAAGCGTATCGCTTTCGCCTTGCCCGTTTTGAGTATCGAGAGATTAGCAGGAGTGATATCAAGCTTTTCCGCAAGCTCGCCCGAGGAGATCTTGCGCTTCGCCATCATAACATCAAGATTAACTATTATAGCCATTTAAGTCACCTTTCCTTAAAGCTGTGAGGATTATATATAATATCAGACGTGCCGTACAGAATATCGCTGCGATGATATATGCCGTTTCCATAATCAGAAATGCAGCGCCTAACAGCAGCGAATCCAGACCTGCGGCATTGCCTATCATCAGACAGATCGGGATCACCAAGAACGGTATAATGACAAACCAGATGAAGAATTCGCCCTTGGAAAATCCGAATTCTATGCCGAGCCTTTCCGCTGCGGCGTATATCACCGAGACCGCCGCCAAGGTCAGCAGGAGCATCATCGGCAGTGCATTTCCACCGTCAGATGCATAACTCAGACCGCACAGCTTTATCATAAGCTCTGCCCACGCAGTTCCGATAATTCCGCAAACGGCAATGCTTATCAGCGACAGCAGAGGATATTTTGCTTTCATATCGTTCCCTCATTCTCTTCCTGAATTTGCACAGCCTTTGCAAAGACGTTTTTCAGCACACGGATTATAAGTCCGAAAAAAGCCGCCGCTGCCGCAATTACGATGAAAGGATATGCCCAGATGCTGTAAACGGCAAGGACTATTCCGACAAGATAACAGCACCACGAAAGGATTCGGATAAGCTTGACATTTTCCCCGATAAAAACTTTTCCTTGGCTTATGTTGGAGAGGAGCTTATTGAGGAAGTAAAGCGCCGTGAACGCAAGCACTGCACAGGCATAAAAAGCTATGTAAAATCCCACGGGGTCAAGTCCCATATCCCACACCAAGGCGAGCGGCCCCCACGACGACGATATCAGCGAGACCGTAGCGTAAATAACGGCGGCGGCAAATATCACCGCAAGCACCCATACGATGACCCTTGAAAGCGTGAGCGACATTGTATCTGTCCATTTTTTGTTTTTCTTATTGTTCATAATGACCGTTCCTTTCTGTATGCGGGATATCACCCCGAGGTTTTTCCCTTTGACAGTATGATAGCACAGCAAATATCATTTGTCAATACCTTTTTATCGATAAACGATAATATTTTCTTGTTTTGCATAAAACCGACATTCAATTTCGGTGCTTTTTGCACAAATATCGAGCTGTACATTTTATCGGACAGTAAAAGCTTGAAAAAAAACGCCTTTTGTGATAGAATAAACACAAAAGGAGAGATCGGAATGGAAAATCAGTTTTACTCAATGCTTTCACGAATGAAGCTTATAAACCGCTGGGGACTTATGCGCAACACAAGGAACGAAAATATCTCCGAACACAGCCTTGAAACGGCAATGATAGCGCACAGCCTTGCGGTCATCGGAAATACCTATTTCGGCAAAAGCTATAACGCCGAAAGATGTGCCCTGCTCGGCGTTTTTCACGATGTTACCGAGATAATAACTGGCGACCTGCCCACTCCCGTGAAGTACGGCAGTCCCGAGATACGCTCCGCCTATAAGCAGGTCGAGGACAATGCGAAAAGCCGACTTGTTTCAATGCTCCCCGAGGAAATGCAGGGCGAAATTTCGCCGCTTTTGTCCCCGGATGAAAACACCTCGGACGAAGAGCGTGAGCTTTGGCGCTTGGTGAAAGCCGCCGACAAGCTTTCGGCGCTGATAAAATGCATAGAGGAGCGTGTGACGGGCAATACCGACTTTGCAAGTGCGGAAAAGGCTACCCTCCGCTCGATAGAGGAAATGGCAATGCCCGAGGCTGATTATTTCGTCAAGAATTTTCTCCCGAGCTATGGCAAGACGCTGGACGAACAGGCGGGGAATTAATGCGTAATTTTATGTACTTTAGTAAATATAGAATATACCATAAACAGATTGGAAAGGTAGTAATGTATCAGAGTAATTTTGAAAAATAGCTTAATTCCGATAAGATAACTTTGACGTAATGGAGTTATATTTATACACAAATGTCAATTCATTCTATTTTTTATGCTGTTTGTCGAATATAGGTTGATATTATCGAATAACCATATATGATTATAGTATAAAATTAATAATCTATTGATTATGAAAGGATGATTCAATGAAACTAAAAATGGTAATATCATTACTGGCTTGTTTAGCTATGGTTTTT
>UQQA01000048.1 GCA_900543105.1 uncultured Ruminococcus sp.
ATAAAAAAATCGGGTTGTCCGTAAAGGGCAACCACGATCGTGCGGAAAAATATATAGAATTGTTCAAAGCGGATAGTGAGAAAATCTTCCGTCCGTTCATTTCGGCAAGGGCAGCGGATATTTTTGATATACGAACAGCTATTCGGAGCAGCAATGAGGTTTTGGACAGCTCCCTTTACAGGGTACACGATGATAACAGGAACATAAGCCTTTATGTGGCAAATGACTCCATTCTCACTCTGCTCGATATTTACTCCGATATAATGTCCGATGCAGGCAGAGTTATCGCTAACTGCGAAAACTGCGGACAGCTTATGATAACCAAACGTTCAAATGCTTCGCTCACCTGTGGCAGGACAACTTGCAAGAAAGAGCGTTTATACAAGGCAAACGATGATTACAAAAAACGTGCTATGGCTGACCCGATAAAAGAAACATATTTCAATTTCGACAACAAATGCAGGAGCTACCGCAAGAAGCTCTCCGGCTATCCCGATCTTTTGGAGAAATACAACAAGGCGTTTGACGAACGGCGTGAGAAAATTCGGGCTTTCAAGAGCGGTCTGACCGTAAATAGCAGCACCAAAGATATTGACCGTTACAATCAGATGTGCTTTGATGCCTGTCAGGATCTGCAGGATCTGTCCAAACGGCTGAAATCAAAGCTGACATAAATTTTCTCATAAAATCTTCATTTGTAACTTGAATACAAATGAAAAAAGCTTCGGACATTTTGGAGAACGCCCGAAGTTTTTATGCTTTATCTAAAGGTTAAAGAGCTTTATTCGGAAACAAGCACAGCTGAAATTGCCTTCAAAACAGCATTTATCTCTTTTTCATCATCTGAATTAATATGCAAAGCAAGGGGCTTACTGAGTTCAAGACTGAATATTCCCATTATCGACTTTGCGTCAACAACATATCTTTCCGACACAATATCAAAATCACATTCAAAGGCAGTGACAGCATTTACAAAATTCTTGACATCATTGATAGTATCAAGCTTGACAGTTACTTTTTTCAAAAAATCATCTCCCTATAAGTTCAATTATTTCGTACTTAACTTCAATTCCACTATGTGTATTGTGATGAGGACACTCTGTTACCAAAGCTCTAAGCCCTGCAAGTTCGGTTGTCTATCATAAATACTGACTGAATTCGATTTTTTCCTTGTTCGGTCCCTCAATGGTGAAGAATTTCACTCCGTTTTCCCAGAACGGAAGGAAATGAATTGAATCCTTTGTATTATTCAAGCCGCTTTCGTTTACAAACTTGAATGCTTCATCAACAGACTTGACATTTAATGCAATATGGTCAACAGCACCATAAGACATCACAGCAGACCGATTCTCATATATCTCCAAAGTCAGACCATTCAGACGCATAAACGCAACCTTTTCGTTTGCTTCGGCATTTATTGTACGGAGAACCGCTTCAAAGCCTAATGTTTTATAGAACTTTACTGTTTCTTCAATATCATTTGTGGGAATACCAATATGCTGTAAACCCGTAAAATTATCGGTTATATTCATAAACGTTCCTCCCCCAGCTTTTCACAAACTGCTTCCATATCAGGCATTGCAGGGATAGCACCATAGCTTTCCACACACAGGCTTGCAGTCGCATTCCCGAAATCAGCAAAGCTATATGCTTCGGATAATGCAACGTTTTCCGGAGCTTTTCCGCTCTTTGCAAGGCTGTATAAAAATCCTCCCCAGAATGCATCGCCTGCGCCTGTGGCATCAATAGCCTTGTTCTTAAAACCGCTTACGAGGGTTCCTCCCTCTGCGGTTCTCACATAAGCACCATTTTTCCCGAGAGTGACCGCCGCAATTTTCACTCCCTGTGAGATCAGTTTTTCAGCAGCACGTTCATAGTCAGCTTCGCCTGTCAGAAGCTCTGTTTCTTCATCTGAAATTTTCATAATATCGGCATACTTTATTATGCTTCTCATCTGCTCCACCGCCTGAGCTTCGCTGTTCCATAGTGACGCTCTGTAATTGGGATCATAAGAAATGATTACGCCGTTTTCCTTAGCCTTTTTGACTGCAAACATAGTTGCTCCTCTGCAAGGCTCATCGGTAAGCGATATGGAACCAATATGCAGTATTTTTGCCGAAAGCAGTATATCAAGAGGAATATCAGCAGCGTTAAGCATCTTATCGGCTCCGTGATTTCTTGCAAACGAAAATTCACGTTCGCCGTCAGGCTTTACATTAACAAAAGCCAGAGTTGTAAAATAATCTTCGCTGAGGATAAATCCATTGCTGTCAATTCCGCATTTATCCAAGGTTTCTTTAAGAAATCTTCCGTGCATATCATTTCCTGCTTTTCCTATAAAAGCGACCTTGGCTCCAAGCTTTGCAGCAGCTGCGGCAACGTTTGCAGGAGCACCTCCTGCATTTTGTGCGAACAATCTTTGCCCCTGCGAATTTACTCCTTGCATCGTAAAATCAATGAGCATTTCGCCTAAAGCAACTATATCACGCATTTTCCATACTCCTTTCCTTAATTTCCGATACGATCTTATTGTAGGATCTTTTATTGAGCTTATAGAAGAAAAGTACAATAGCAGTAACAATCCAGAGTATTCCGGGGATAGTCGAGAAGCTGTGCTTCATTATAGAAAGAACTGTTTCATTCTGCGTGATGTTAGCTTCAAAGCCTGCTGCTCCGAGAGTGGCAGCAAGTACCGATGTACCTATTGCCATTCCGATCTTATTTCCGAGAGAAATAAACGCATACTGAAAGCCGTCGTTTCTGATGCCCGTTTTCCATTCGCCGTATTCAACACAGTCGGGAATTATTGCGTATATAGCAGTATTAAAGCCTGCAAAGAAGAACTGTGTAAGTCCCGAGCAGATATAAAACGCTGCCGGTGAACTTACGGGACTGAACAGATATAACGAGATCATACATACTCCCGTGCCGAGAGCAAGAATGGAAGCCGCTCTGCCTTTATTGCCCGTCCATTTGAAAATTATGGGGAAAAGTCCTGCGCCTATTATTGACGGAATAATTATTGCCATTGAATATTTGGTAAAAAACGCTTCGCTGCCTTCAACATACTTGAAATAATAAAGTGCATCTGCATTTCTTCCGTAAAGAGTTACACCGAACAGAAACTGTCCGAGAAGTGCAAGAAGATAAGGCTTGTTCTGTATAACGGTTTTCAGCTGCAGCTTCAAATGGATTTTTTCCTTTTCGGGAACTGTGACCGCTTCTTTGGTCTTTACAAAGCAGAAAATATGACAAAGTGCAAAAATGATACCGTAAACAACCGCAACAAAGAGATAACCCTGTTTGTCATTTCCGCCGCCCAGCTTTGAAATAAGCGGAAGAGTAATGATATTGATAATTCCAATGGCTATCATTGCGCTTACCGAACGGAACGTATTGATTTTTGCACATTCCTCGATGTTCTGAGTCATAGCACCGCACAGCGTTCCGTATGGTATATTTACACAGGTATATCCAAGAACAAGCATGCAGTATGTAACCGACATATAAATTATCTTTGCGGTATTGCTCCAATCGGGATGTGCCCAGAATGTTGCCATAAGCACCAGAGCAGTAATGGGTGCGGCAATGAGAAGCCAGGGTCTGTAACGTCCCCATCTGCTCTTTGTTCTGTCAGTAAGACCTCCGACGATAGGATCGTTTATAGCGTCCCAGAATCGTGAGAAAAGCATCAGTCCCGCAACTGCGCTCATACTGATCCCAAAGACGTCGCTGTAAAAGATCATCAGGAAATTTCCTACGAACATCCAGCTGAAATTACAGCCTACATCACCCATACCGTATGCAAATTTACTTATAAAAGGCAACTTGATATCAGTATTTTCTTTCACGCCGCACACCTCCATTTTTTATTCCTGAACGTCAATTATTACTTTCATTGTGGTTTCTCTGTTTGCATCAATGTACTTGTAAGCTTCGTTATAATCCTTAAATGCAAAATTCTTTGAAATAAGAGGTTTTAACGAAACCTTTCCCTCGTTTACAAGCCTGATAGCTTCGATATAATCCTCATTGCGGTACATCATTGATGTATTAAGGTCAAGCTCGTGGTCATTGAGAACCGCAAGGTCGATCTCGCCCATTCCGGCAAATACAGCAACAAGAATTATTGTGCTGCCCTTTCTTGCATACTTGATAGCCTGTCCCATTGTAATATTGTTTCCTGCGCAGTCATAAATAACATCAGCCTTATCGGGACCGAAATTCTCGATCATTGCTTCGCCGAAATCCTTGTTTTGGGTATTGATGCAGAAATCAATTCCACATTCCCTTGCTTTTTCAAGGCGAAGATCGCTGACATCGGTTATCATAACGCTTTCGGTCCCCATTCCCTTTGCTGTCTGTGCAACAAGGATACCGATAGGACCTGCACCCAGAACAGCTATCTTCATACCCTTTACGTCACCTGCACGTCTTACTGCGTGAACTGCGACTGCAAGAGGTTCGATCATTGCTCCTTCATCGAATGACATATCTTCCGGAAGAGGAGTAACCTTGGCTGCATCGACAGCAAAATAATGAGAAGCTGTTCCTGTTGTCTGGAAGCCCATTACTTTAAGCTCCTCGCAGAGGTTATACTTTCCGTGACGGCAAGGATAACATTTTCCGCAAACCACCTGAGGCTGTATGGTTACCTTCTGACCGTATGTAAAGCCGGTTACATTTTTTCCAAGCTTAACGATCATTCCCGAAACCTCGTGTCCCTGTGTAACGGGATAGGAAGTAAAGGGGTGCTTGCCGTGGTAAACGTGGATATCAGAGCCGCATATTCCGATCTTCATAATTTTGATAAGAACCTGATCATCGGTGATTTCGGGGATCTCCACTTCTCTGAATTCAATAACGCCGGGGGCAGTCATAACCTGCTGTAACATAATATCGCTCTCCTTATAATTATTATTGGTCTTATTGTTTGACTTTGATAAAACGTTTTATTAAAGTCTATACATATTATGCCGTATTAAATTGTATTTGTCAATAGCTTTTGTACATATTTGTTTGATTACACAAACAAATATTACATAATATATATAAATGTACCAAACAAAACACCGTATGCTCAAGTTTTCCGAGCATACGGTGTTTTCATTATATATTATCAAAAAATCGCTCTGTAAAGTGCATTGCTGCACCTGTTGCGGATGCCTCCTTTTCATATCGGCAGTTTTTTAAATACAGCGTATCATTTTCAAACATATTGTAGTTGACCACACGCTTTCCAAGCTCCTGCATATATTGCCTCAGATAGCCTCCCACATATCCTCCCAGCATTATATCGCAGTCAAAGGTCATTCTGAGATTGCTGATAATTATTGCAAGATCATCAAGATAATCCTCCCAGACCTTTCCGGTTTTTTCATCGCCTTTTTGCAGACAGGCGAAAAACTCCTCCAATGACGAAGCGTGTTTTTCAAGCACTCTTGCCGAGCAGTATGCGTCGGCACAGCCTTTTTTGCCGCAGTAACAGCTTTTTCCGGCACGCTCAATAATAATATGTCCGAACTCTGCACTGCGGTAATTATCTCCCCCATATATGGAGCCGCTGATATATATGGAGCCGCCTACACTGTTGCTGAGAGAAAGATATATCATATCACCCTCAATGTACCTCATTTCCGCAAAAAGTGCGCTGTTTGCATCATTTTCAAATTCAACGCTGTACGGTATCAACTGACTGAGGATTTTCAGACTAACATTGTTCTGACCAAGAATGTGCGAACGGAGCAATATCTCGTTTTCCTTGTCAATTATGCCGGGCAGAGAAATTCCCACGCCAAGAAGAACAGACCTGTCCGCCTTTGCTTCATCGAGAGCAAGCTCAAGGTTTTCCGCAACAAATTCATAATACTCATTTGAATTGGAGTATTCCGCCTTAATACGTTTTTTTAACAGCAGATTTCCGCAAAGGTCTATTACTACATAGCTTATATGATTTGCGGTAATGTCTATCCCTGCTGCTATCCTGTACATCGGCGTAATAGATAAAGCGGCTGATTTTCTGCCTCCCGTAGATTTGTTTTTGCCTACCTCGCTCACAAGTCCCATTGCTGACAGCTCTTTTAACCCTTGGAGAACGGTCGGCATACTAAGACCAAGCTCTGCTGCGATCTCAGGCTTTGAGGTTTCCGATTTTTTATAGATATATCGGGCAATTTTAGTTCTGTTAATGCTTTTATCAGCATTTTTGTTCATTATTTATCGCCTTGCCTTTTCTCAAACGTTTTATTAAAGTTTATAACATTTTTGAGAAAAAGTCAAGAGTTTTACATCATTTAATGTCTGCCACTTATTTTACTTTAAAATCATTAACCAAGTCTGCCTTCGTCCGCAAGGTATATCTCTTCTGCGGATTTGCCTTCAGTTTCAAAGATAATGATCGTATTCACTCCCTTTTTCAGCAAAGGCGCAGGCAGATACAGCCTCTTCTGAGGACCTATATCCCAGAAACGTCCCAGATTAAATCCGTTTACAAAAGCACAGCCCTTGCCAAATCCGTCCAGCTCAAGGAACGTATCACAAAGTTCATCGGCTTCAAATTCAAATCTGAAAAATGCAGGAACGCCCTCGGAATATCCCTCATCAAAGCTTAGTTTTCCTATCTGTTCTTCATCAAGAGGGAGCGGAAAGATCTCAAAGCCGAACTGTCGGTGATCGTTTATCTTAACACCGCCAGAAATGCCCTTTCTCTGATTTTCAAGACCTGTTCCAAAGTTTTCACGCCCGATATTCTCGCAAAGCAGGTCAATAATTCCGCCTGTACGCTTTTCATTCGGCTCAAATTTTTCGTGAATATTTTCTGCAAAGGCAGTATAAACATATTCACCGTTGTGATAGCACTCTATTCTGTCGGCAGCGTTTTCCATGCGTATCTCGTTCACCGTCTCGCCGTCCCTGATTTTGGTGCGGTATAAAATATATCCGTAATTCTGTCCGATCTCCTCCATTGTCAGCGGATAATTTGAACAAACAAGCTCGGAAATTTTTTCAAGGACTGAGAACAGATCAGCTTTGCCCGTGCAGGGAATTTTTCCGTAAGCCTTCCGTTTAATATTTGTTGTAAGAGGTATCTCCGCTATGTCTGTATATTTTGAGATAACGTCCCTGCAAAGCCTGTATTTTTCGGTTATCTGTCCGTCCTCCGTGAGAGGAGCGTCATAATCGTATGAGGTCACGTCCCCTGTTCTGCTTCCGCCGTTTCTGCCGCTCATAAAACCGAAATTGGTGCCGCCCTCAAACATATAGAAATTAACGCTGCCCCGTTTCAGCAGCTCGTCAAGCTCCGCCGCCGCCTTTTCGGGAGAAGTTGTGTGATGCTCATCTCCCCATGCGTCAAACCAGCCGTTCCAGAATTCCATACACATAAGGGGCTTGTCATCACCGATGAATTTTTTCATCTGACTAAACTGCCACTCTGCCCCGGAGCCGAAATTTCCCGTAGGCAGCGCACCGTCCACCATTCCCGATTTGTATATCGGCTCACTCCATGGACCGTCCGAGGTTACAAAGGGAACGGTTATACCAAGCTCTCTCATAGTATCACGGAGAAATTCAAGATACGCCTTATCGTTGCCGTAATAGCCGTACTCGTTCTCGATCTGCATTAAAATTATATTGCCGCCCCTGTCTATCTGATAAGGCACCAGCTTCGGGATAAGCTCACTGTAATAATTCTTTACAGCATTAAGATACGGTTCATAGCTGCACCGAAGCCGCATATTCCTGTCACGAAGGAGCCATGCAGGCAGACCGCCGAATTCCCATTCCGAGCAGATATAGGGTGAAGGTCGAATTATTATATAAAGTCCCAATTCCTGTGCTGTTTCGATAAATCGGCATATATCACGCATTCCCTCCCAAATAAACTGTCCCCTGTTCGGTTCGTGAAAATTCCAAGGGATATAGGTTTCAACAGTATTGCAGCCCATATTCACAAGTTTTTCAAGTCTGTCCTGCCAATATTCGGGAACGGTTCGGAAGTAATGGAATGCTCCCGAAATTATTTTAAACGGCTTTCCGTTCAGATAGAATTTATCATTTATTTCAAACATTTCGCACCTCAATATTCTATTGCGTCAACAGTATAGGAACCGCCTATGACCTTGATCTTTACCGTGTGTTCGCCCTCGGGAACCTCCGCAGAATAGCTGCACTGTCTTGCAAGTGCTCCCCAAGGATTTTTCTTTGTTTCAAGCAATTCTCCGTCAACATAAACTTCAATATCCGCAGGGTCGGTCTGACCGATTATCGCAAAACGATCGCCCGTAAAGCTGAACTCAAAGCTCTTTTCGCCCGTATCTCCCTCGGCAATTTCCGCACGGGAAATTGTTCTGTTGAAATTAAGATAGCTGTCGGGAACGGTTCTGTACCAGTCACCGTTATAGGTAACGGACGGATCGTGATCGTCAACTCTTGTAATTGTGGGTTTGCAGCCGTCCACAGGAGATATTTTCATATTGTCAAAAATATTGTTGTAAAGACCGCTGCCGATCGAAACTCGTCCCGAATTTGCAAAAGCAATATCATCGTCAAAGGCGGTCAGCTCTGTACCGTCAAGCTCTGCGGATATATGCTTTCCTGCGGCGGTGATTCTTACCGTATGCCATACCGAACTGTCAAAGCCGTCAATTTCTCCGCTGTCTGCTGTCTGTGCATTCTTTTTAAGCTCCCATTTTCCGTTAGGATATACTCTTATGCTGTAGCCGTTTTCCGCTGACCATGAATCAAGCTCTGCTGTGAGATAGCGAACGCCAAGCGCAATATAATTATCCGCAGCACTATCCGCAAGCTTAAAATCTATTTCCGCAGAATAATTTGCCCAGCGGTCATCGCCGAGAGAGGTAATGGGATTGGGAGTACCTCTGTAACGCCAATCGGTAGGCTTGTTATCGGCATTTATCATCTGCATCAGCACCTTGTTTCCGTCAATTTCCGAAACCTCAAAGGCTCCGCCCTGATCGGTAGTGTAAAGGGGAGCGTTTCCTCTTGCAGAGAGAAATTCTTCGGAGTATTCAAAATCGTCGGAATAATTTATATCAAGGGGAATATCATCATACCTGCAGTTGTAAACGGAAGTATCTGCGGTATTGTCAAGAGTTGTAACAGTAACTATGGAATAAGGCTTTACCTCGATAGAATAGGAATATTTTTCCTCGGCTTCAACAGGACGAAAGGTGCCGATGTTCCTGAAATAATTTTCGTCGTAAGCCTGACCCTCATCGGGACCTCTTGTTTCCCAAATTGTGAACGGTGCTTCTGCCTGCTTCATATTTTCAAGGGTAAAGGTATAATTGCGCTGCTCCTCGCTGTCGTTGCAGATGATGATAGAATAATCTCCCGTTTCCGTATCGGTAACGGCCATATAATTGTTAGTTGACTCGGAAATGTAGTGATTTTCCTTGCCGTCACCATAGCAGGCACTGTCGATAAATCTCCAGCCGTTCTTTATAAAATGGGTGAAATGTGCGGAAGTCCATACACCGCAGTCCGCTTCATAATAACCGCTCCAAGGGTTCTGTGCATTTATCAGTGATTTTGGAAAATATTTTGCTCCCGAATAATACGCTGCCACAGCAGGCTGATACTCATACATGGTCATTCTGCCGTTGTAATAACCGTTGATGATGCGATTGCATACGTCAAGAGCACCGTTTGTGCCGTTAATGCCGCTGCCGTTGCTTTGCACCGCCAGCTTTGCAATATTCGTGGAAGCAACTCCCTCGGAATACCAGATCTCTTTGCCATAGTTTTTGTTCAGAAGCTTAGCCTTTTCGCTTGCCCAAGTGTTATAATGCTCGGCAAGAATATCAACTGCGTTTCGCAGAGCTTCGTTATCTGTCATTTCGTCTGCGATCTTCCATGAACCTATCTCATCGGAAGCAACTATCTTTATCGCACCGTAATCGTACCGCTCATCAGTTTCATTTTCCAGCCTGTCGGCAAAATATATTATCCAATCGGTGTCCACCTTTTCTGCCTCGTTAGCGTCGGCACTGATGTGGGTGAATTTCATTCCGTATGTATCGAACGCACCTTCAATAGCAGCCTTATACCATTTGTATCTTGCTTCAAAGCCTGCCTCCATGGACTCAGCAAATGCGTCTGTTACCCACTTTGGCTCTCCCCAGCGGAGCAGATCAACGGTAATATCGGGATTTATGGAGAGAGCGTCCGCCGCAAACATAAAGCCTGCACCCCTTGTAACGTCCGCTTCTTCATCGGCTGAACGCATTATACAAGGCTCTGTACCCGATGAAGAATTAACGTCCGTGCCGAATTCAATCTTAACGTGAGTAAGACCTGCGCCGTAATCGGGCTTGAACAGCAGGTTCATTATCTCCCAATATGCATCGGGGTTTTCCGTTTTGTAGTCCATAAGAAGACGTGAGGAATTGTTTCCCGTTATAACGCCCAGACCACGCCACACCGTACCCTTGTCCATATTTGTTGTGTTTCCGTCAACAGTAACAGATTTGTAAGCTGTGTTCACACTTGCAAGCGGTATTTCCTTTTCTGCTGTTGTTTCAGTTGTCTGCATAGCAGTTTCCTCCGTTTCAGCTTGATTTTTACTGTCCGTACATCCGCTTAAAGCGATGGGAATCATTGCTGTACATACTGCAGACGCTATAATTTTTTTGATATTCATAAGCGCATCTCCTTAAAAGGATTATTTACAATATTTTAGCTGAATTTATGGAATACTGCATTATATTATCTGCTATTTATTATAGAAAATCTGCTGTTTTTTGTTGTAAATTATCCCGATGTGTGATATGATAAAAAGGGTGATAAAATGGCAATTATAGAACACGCAGGATATTATGAAAATCCCATGTACAATGTCTGTCATACTCATACGTCATGCGAGATCATGCACATCGTAAGCGGCAAAGTGAACATTGTCACCGGAGATATTATATCTGTTCTTTCCGACGGAGATTCTGCGCTTATAAAAAGCAGACAGCTTCATGATGTAACTGTAGAAAAGGATATAGAGTACAAGCGATTTATTACAATAATAAACCCGTGGGAGCTGAAAAATCAGCTTAGCCGTCCCGATCTATTTTCAATGCTTACAGATACAAGCAAAGGCGGGATCATCGTGATAAAAAATAAGCCCGAAATTCGGTCGGGCTTTGAAAAAATGGCTGATATATTTTCGTATGGCGGAAATATTTACTCGGAGCTTAGTGCGGCACTTGATATCGTGTCGGAATTTTTCGATGTTTGCAGACCACAGAATGAAAAAACTGCTAAGCGTTCGGGAAAAATTCTTTCGGAAAAGGTCAGGACGTATATTGAGCAAAATTATGCGGGCAGCATAAAAATTGAGGATATTGCCGCCGATAATTTTATCAGCGAGGGTTATCTTTCTCACGCATTCAAGGCGGAAACGGGAATGTCACCCCGTGAATATCTTACCCACATACGCTGCACAAGAGCTTGTGAGCTTATACGATATACCGGCATGAAGCTGTCCGATATTGCCGCAAACACAGGATTTTGCAGCCAGAGCGACATGAGCAGAAAAATCAGAGAATGCTATGGAGTTACTCCGTCTGAAATCAGATTTGGATAACGTACTTTGTTAGGGTATCAAAGAAAATCGACAGCTTGAACCCACGATACTCGCCCATATCAAGTGTCCTACCCTGCATTTGCAGATATGAGAGATTTAAGCTTTGTGTCTGCTTTCTTTCGATCATTACTCACTGTTCCCATAATAGTGACAGGGTGACTTTCCTTGCCGTCCCTCATCAACAGCCATGGGAGCCTTGCTTACAGTATCAACATCCTTTTAGAGATACAAGGTCTATCTTCGAAAGTGCTTTTATCTCCTCATTTTCTTCAGTCAGCCGTATGTTGCCGCTGACATCGGAGGTAGAAACAGCTTTTTTTGATATACATATATCATAATATATACATTGTAGAAAATTGAGGATATGCCTTTATTGTATATCCTCTACCAAAACCAACGTAAAATCACCATTTCCCGTAAGCTCCTCTTGTTATGTTGAGATTTCCTGCGCACAAAGCCTTTACCTCGGCATAATCAAGAGCCTGTTCATAAATATCGGCACAGGTCCTCTCAGGCGTTTTTTGAAGTCATAACCTGACTTATGAAACGCTGCTTGTTTTCAAGCATCTGGTAAAGATACGCATCAAAAGTCTTATCTGTAACATAACGGTATATCTGCACTTCGGGATTTCCATTACCCTGACGTTCGATTCGACCATTGCGCTGTTCCATGTCGGACGGACGCATAGGTGCGTCAAGGTGGTGCAGAGCAATCTTTTTTTTCTGAGCGTTCATACCCGCTCCGCACTTGCTTGTACTGCCAAGGAGAATACGAACATCGCCTGCGTTCATCTGATTGAAAAGCTTCTGCTTCTGTTCGGGAGTATCATAATCGTGAATAAATGCGACCTCATTTTCCGGAACTCCCTTTGCGACCAGCTTATTCTTTATATCATCATAAACATTAAATTCTTTGGGCGGCATATTCTCTACGGGTGACATTGCAAGTTTTTCAAGCAGTTCATCGGAATGTTCCGTGTTGAATTTGCCGTTCTCAAAGACTGCAGCCTCGGATATTATCTTTGTCATATCCTCAGAAGGTCTGCGAATAACGGCAATATCGCCGTTTATCAGCTTGTCCTGTTCTTCCGTTGCGTTCTTATCAACGTGCTTTTTTATATCTGCAAAGTCCCACTCCTTCTTAATACCCGTTTTCTTTCGGATAATATCAAATCCAAGTGATTTCGCGTTATCGGGACGATATATAGCGAACCTATCCTGACGTGTTTCTGATTTTGGAATAGAGAGGTCACAGAATATACACTGCGTACTGCGCTTATCGGAAGCTTGGGAATATATATCAAACACATTGCCTACACACAAATTAACCTTGCTTTCCGGATAATCGGGAAGTGTAGGATTGAGCAAACGCTGGTCAAGACCTATTTTTCGACCGTCAGAAGTGATTTTGAGCATATTATCTTCACGGGGATCAACATTTCCGCTGCGAATAACAGCTGCTCTCTTTCCGAGAGATTTTATAGCCCTTTTCTGTATTTTGGAAGGCTTTGCTACGATTTCCTTTACAACAGCATCAGGCTTTTCAAGGTCAAGGGTATCAGCGGTACGAATATCGGCAGCTTCTTTGAATATCGCCATCAATTCGGGAAGGTTAGTAAACTTTGCAAATCTTGTTTTGAGCTGATACTTACCGTCACTTTCCGGTTTAAGTTCATAATCGGTCTTGACCTCGCCAAAATCGGCAGCCCATTCGTCAAAATGATTGATGCCGCAGTCTTTCAGCATACCTGCCTGCAAATACCTCATCATGGTATAAAGCTCGCACATTGAATTCGAGATGGGCGTGCCTATACTCACAAGGTATATACTATATTTTCCTTAATATACCGCCGGAGAATACCGTTTCTCTCCGACGGTTTTTTCATCAGAATATGAAATGAATTTTGATGCCCTCTTCATCGGTAACGTCAATCCTGTCTATCATTACTTTGGCAAGGGCGTTCTTTTCCTCCATTGTAAGTTCGTCCCACCTGTTAAGCGGTTCAAGCAAAGGCTTGGTGTCGATTCTCTTTACCTTGCGTTCTATCAGAAGAAGCTGCTTTTCGTATTCGTTCTTCTTGGCGTGAAGCTCGCTTATCTTCTCCTGAATGTACCCGAAAAGAACATCGTCCGCATCTATCAGCCTGTCAATGAGCTTTTTCGTGTCGGTGTCAATGCGAAGCAACTCCGCCTTGATTCTCTCCGCTTCTGAGGACTTGTTTGCACTGCTGTTCTTTGCTACCTCAAACTCGGAAATATGCTCACGCATTGCGTTCAGAACAATATTTTCCGCATCATCGGGACGGACTTTCAGACGTTCATTTGTACGGCTGCACCCTTTTATGGTTTTAAGCCCCGTGCAGTTGTAATACCTCCAGAGCTTAGTCTTGTCCGCATTGTACGAATACGCAATAAGCAAAGCTTTTCCGCAGTGTCCGTACTTGGTAAGTCCCACAAGCCACGATTTAAGTTCGCCCCTTGATCTCGGTATCTGATGATTGTGCGACTTCTTATCCTGCACCGCAAGCCACGTTTCCGAGTCCACAAGTCCCTCGTGATAGCCGACCTTGACAAATCGTTTTCGCTGTCCTTATTGTGCCACATAAGACCGTGAACTCCGTCATAGGCATCAATGTCATCTATCATTGCAAAACCTCTCGACAGAAAATATTCGTACACATTTTTATCTGCACGAACATAAAGCGGATTTTCAAGTATTCTTGAAATTTCGCTGCGATCCATACTCCTGTTGATTGGATTATTTCCCGATGTAGATGAGGACGGAAGATTGTGTGCTTTTATGTAGTTCACCACGTCCAAAAGTGACGTTCCGGGTTCTTTATACACCTCATATGCGGCTATAACTGTTTGAGCTGCTTCAGACGGGACAAGCACCGAACCTGTCTTACCGTTAATGGTCTGCCTGCTCGACTGAAAGCCGAAGAACTTTTTACCGCCCTGATAAAAGCCTGTTTCGACAGCCTTTGTGCTGTATGCGTCCTTTACTCTCGCCGCAATGGTTTCTCTCTAAAACTCCGCAAAGTTCAGCAGATTATTTCTCATCATTCTGCCCTCTTTGGTTTCCGTATTGAACGGCTCGGAAAGAGAAATAACGCCTACTCCGTATCTGTCAAGCTCATCGGTTATGTTGAGATATTCCCTCATATTACGGCTGAAACGGTCATATTTTTTCACGATTATCCTGTCGATATAACCGTCCTTTACATCGGACATCATCTGCATAAATTCGGGACGGTGACGAACGTCCTTGCCCGACTTTCCGTCATCGCAGTAAACCTTGAAATTTGCCTCCTCTCCGACATATCTGATACATTCCTCCCTCTGTGCAGCTATGGAAAGCGAATTGTTTC
The DNA here is from genome assembly GCA_900543105.1 of uncultured Ruminococcus sp. GTDB lineage: Bacteria > Bacillota > Clostridia > Oscillospirales > Ruminococcaceae > UMGS363. The sequence continues at coordinate 14,968 of UQQA01000048.1, forward strand.
CCTTTTCCTTATCACTGACGGAACGGCGAACATATATTGCTGTGTACTTTGTTTTCATTGTAATCAACCTCCATAAAATGAAAGCCGATTATACGTTGTTATCTTTATTATAGCATAATCGGCTTTGCATTTCAACGCTTTAAAGCGATATTTTTAAACTTTTTCTTGACATTTTCGTATGTGTGGTATATAATATAGATATGGAATATATACCATATTGTAAAAGGAGAGTAAAAGCTTGTTTGATGTAGAATACTATGAGAAAGAGGACGGCACATTCCCTGCCGAAGAATTTATCCTTTCTCTTGACACAAAAATGCAGGCTAAAATGTTCAGAGAGCTTGAGCTGCTCGAAACATTCGGAAATGAGCTTCGTGAACCGCACTCCAAACCGCTGGGAGATGGGATTTATGAAATTCGTGCAAAGGTGGCTTCCGACATTACAAGAGTGCTGTATTTCTTTGTGGTCAATAAGAAGATAATTCTTACCAACGGATTTGTAAAGAAAACCCAGAAAACGCCCGACAGCGAAATTACGCTTGCCAAAAAATATCGTAAAGATTACCTTGAACGCAATAAGGAGTGATCACTATGAGTAAAAATTTCAGAGATACCTTAAATCGCCGGCTTGAAAATGATGCCGAATTCCGCAAGGAATATGAAGCCCTTTCTCCCGAATATGAAATTGCTAAAATGCTCATTGCCTGCCGAAACAGCGGGAATCTTACTCAAAAACAGCTTTCCGAGCTTACCGGCATAGACCAGGCTGACATCAGCAAGATCGAAAACGGAAATGCAAATCCCTCCATCAAAACGCTTACTCGCATAGCTTCTGCAATGAATATGAACTTAAAAATTGAGTTTGTTCCCAAAACTCAGAATGCTTGAAGTCTGCCAACCGCTTCTGTCACAAGCGGTTGGCTTTTTCTTTAGCTTACCTTGGTTTCTTTATCGTCATCTTCCTTTTTATCATGTTCGTGAGGTTTCAGAATATCGTAGATCTGATTTATCCTGTTCTGCTTAAAGCTCTCGCTCACATCTTTGGGAATGTGAGATGTTACCCTGATACCGTTAACGGTACGTTCGATTATTCTTTCTTTCATAAGCAAAATACTCCTTCCTTTTTGTGATTTCTTTTGTTCGTATATATTCGGAAAATTCATCACCGACAGTAACCGCTGCGGCTCCTGTTTCTTTTCTTGATTCGCATCTGTTCATCTCTCCACTGCTGTTCCTCTGCTCTCCTGCTGGATATATAATAAAAAAGTGGACAAGTATGATATAATAGAAGACAGAAAAAGGA
>UQQA01000049.1 GCA_900543105.1 uncultured Ruminococcus sp.
GCCCTCTGGACACCTGACGAGCTGTGCTCAGCTCGACCAGCTACTTGGCTTCGCAGTTTTGCAACTATTTTTATATATTTTTACTTTTTCGCATAGTGGCTCGAAATGATATAATAAACAGGTATTATCGCAAAAAGCGGAACAGCTTTTGCCCAGAGTCCGAAACCTGCTCCTGCCAAGAGATACACGATAGTTACTATTATCGGCAGGCTTCCGTCCAAGAAATTTTTGAACGCTCTTCCGAACGATTTCTTTTTATCGATAAAGCAGAACAGATTGTGCGCAAATATATAGTACACAGGTATCACCCCGAACAGAAACAAAGTGCGTACCCATTCATTGAACATCATTCCGAACGCAAGATAGATAAACGCCACGATTATCGGCAGGCTGCCGTCAAGGAAGCCTTTGAGTGCGTGCAGAGGGTCATAAACGCCGTATTTAAGGTTCTTTGCACACTGTGAAAGGATATAATAAACCGGCACGGAAAGGAACACAAGCCATGTATATCTCGTTGTCCAGCTTGCGGTAAAAACTGTGAAAAGGAAAAATGCCGTAACGATGATTGGATAAAGCTTATCGAGCAGTGTTGCGGGATACTTTATATTCTCGGGCTTCTGCTCGTGGTTCGGAATGTTGTCATTGACAGCCTTTTTCACGCCCTCGTCAATGTCCCTGCCCATTTTATCCATACTTTTTTCGATGTCTTTGCCAACGCTGTCCATACTTTTTCCGAGATCATCGCCAAATGTTTTCATTCGCTCGCCGAAGCCTTTGAAATTCTTCTCGAATGCATCGGCGTAGGATTTTCCGTTGTCACTTCCGTCCTTGGGAGCGTTTTCCTTGCCCTCACGGATAGAAGCTGCTGTTGTATCGATAGCATCACCGACTGCGCCTGCAACAGCCTTTACAACGTCGCCTACGGTTGCTTTCTGACCGCTGTTTCCGACGTTTTCTTCACCGTTTGCGTTATCTGCACCGCCGCTTCCGACATTTTCCGCAGTATTTGCGTTCGTTTGCGGCTTAACATCACCATAATTGGGTGCGGAATACCTCGGGTGACCCTCGGGATATATTTCGCCGTCGTCGGAAGTGCTTGTATAGTAATCCTTTGAGAGCGAAATTCCCTCGCTGTTCGGCATCGGTATGCTCTCGGTATTGAGCAGCTCGTCAAGCGTAACGCCGTAAAGGCGTGCCAGCAGGATAAGGTTATCGGTATCGGGCGAAGCCTCGGCACGCTCCCATTTCGACACTGCCTGACGGGAAATGCCTATCTTTTCCGCAAGCTCCTCCTGCGAATAGCCGTTTTTCTTTCGCAGATTCTGAAGTCTGTTTGCTGTTTCAACGTTCATTTTCGTTCTCCTTTTCGCAAAAATTGATGTCACTGTAATTTTGAGCATTTATGTCACATAATAAAGTATCGAATTCCCCATAATATCAGCAGATGCAGCGGATAATATATGTAAAATGTCCACTTGTTCAGAAATATGTGTTTTTCCGACTTTTTTCCGCTGTAAAAATACATAATGATGATGCCCGAAGCTATCCACGGAATGACCGCATAAAAGCTATGAAGCAGCGCATATCCAATCTGATTTTCCACACTGTAATAGCTCGGCAAATTCAGCGCGAAGAAAATAACACACATTGTTATCCACGTCAAAGTCTGCTTTTTTCTGTCATCTCTGCCGAATCTGAACAGTATTGCGGCTATCGGCAGGATAAAAGCGCAGTCGCACAGCGCTGACAACAGCATCAGTCCCAGTACGGACAGCACCTTTAGGAATTTGTTCAGCTTGCTGTCGATTACCGTCAGAATAAGAAGGCATATCAGAAACGTGAACATAACGTTCAGCTGAAAATATCCCATTGCCAAGACATAAGGCATCTCCGATATCAGCGCAAAGATGAACAGCCGCTTCGCATAATTTCTTCTTGAATGTGTATAGAAATAACCCTCGACAAAGAAATAGCACATCGTTATCGAGGTGAAATACCCGATATCCTCGAATACCTCGTACACCGCCGTTCCCGATGTCATAAGGATATGCGCAATGTGGTTGAACGTCATCAGAATTATCGCAAGATACTTTATCTGATCTCGGTTAAGGACCTTTAAACTTTTTTCCATCACTTTGCTTCTTTCTCAAGATAGTATGCCAAAGTATTTTGGCATAAAGTTGGAAAAGCGTCAAGCAAAATTTCCTTTCCCGACCTTGATAAAGAGTATAGCACAGCGGTGGAAAAATATCTATACATTCAAGTTTGCATTTTGAAAATTGCGTGAAAAAGCGTGTCAACTATTGGTTGCAATGACGTATCTGCGTTGTTTTCGGGGTCAGTCGATGTTGAATCTCTTTTTGAGGATATAAGAAGATACAATAAAAATTGCCGCAAAAAATATCACATTTATAATCAAAGTCGAGATGTAGGTTCCGCTTGCAAGCTTTGCAAGCTCTCTCATAACTATCTGATAGCTTTCATCAGAAATGATGTAATCGGGGTTATCGGATAAAATTTTCATTGTCGCAGCATTGAAATTCGACTTGCCCGATATCATATAAACTACAGACGAAATAATGTTGCTTATTATCATAAGTCCCACATAACCGCCGATGCCTGCAAGAACTCTGTGCGAGCGGAAAAGATAGCCGAAATTGATAACAAATATCAGCGTCAGCATCAGCGTTCCGGGGAAGATCAGCAGAAATGTAAGCAGATATATTGCAAAGGCAGGGTCGATTTCGATAACGTAACGTATCGGCGTCAGAAATCCTCTCCAGAAGCTCAATCCTCCCGCCGAAATAATGAGAGCAACCACGTCAACCGCTGCAATAGCGATCGTCCAGATATATTCCGTTATCAGACTTGAAAGGATATGAAGCACCGGGTTTGCAGGGATCGTATTCAGAAGATAGCCCTCGTCCGAGTACATTTTTTTCTGATAGCGGACTACGGAAAAGATAAATGTCAGAAGAAAAGCCGAACCGCAGAGTGCGATAAAAGACCACACAAGCACCATAAACAGCACTTTCCAGTCGCTGCTGTCGTCAAGGCTGCCGAATTTTACGTCCGCAAACCTCACCACGATCGAAATAAGAATCAACGCAGCCGCGGTTATCGCATATTTTTTATAATCGGCACGAATGTCATATTTTATAAGCTTTATCAGCATTTGTAGACCTCCCTGAAAAGTTCGTCAACGGATCTTCCGTACTCTTCCCGAATCTCATCTATCTCCTTGTGGAGATAAAGTTCACCGTCCTTGATAAAGATAGCTTCGTCAAGGATATTTTCGATATCGCTGATAAGGTGTGTTGAAATTATCACGGTAGAATTTTCGTTGTAATTGCCGATAATAGTTTTTATGATGAAATCCCTCGCCGCAGGGTCGATGCCGCCCATTGGCTCATCGAGCAGATAAAGCTCGGCTTCACGGCACATTACAAGGATAAGCTGTATTTTTTCACGCATACCCTTTGACATCGTGCGTATGCGGCTTTTCAGGCTTATGCCGAGATCTGCGACCATTTTCTCTGCCTTTTCCGCTGAAAAATCCCCGTAAAAATCGGAGAAAAAGCCTATCGCTTCCTTTACGGTAAGGTCGGGGTTGAGGTACGTTCTCTCGGGAAGATAGGAAACTATCTTTTTCGTTTCCCTGCCGACAGGCTTTCCGTCAATGGTCAGCTCGCCGAACATAGGCGTAAGCAGTCCTGCAAGAAGCTTGATAAAGGTGGTCTTTCCGCTTCCGTTCGAGCCTAAAAGTCCGATTATCCTGCCCCTTTTTATCGATACGCTGAAGTCATACAGCGCGACCTTGTTCCCGTATTTTTTTGTTATATTTCTGCACTCGACAAGCGAGCCTGCTTCATTGCACATCGTTTTCTCCCTCTCCCTCATTTTCCGTGTATTTTTTCAGCGCTTCAAGCGCCGCATCTTTTGAGTAGCCAAGTTCTTCCATCTTCTTGAGGAAGTATTCGATATGCCCCACCGCAAGGTCACGCCGAAGAGCGGCTATTTTTTCGGTATCATTCGTCACGAATCTGCCCGAAGTCCTCTGCGAGTAAAGCAGCCCGTCACGTTCAAGCTCGGACAACGCTTTCTGCATCGTGTTCGGGTTGACCTCTGCCTCAGCCGCAAGCTCACGCACAGGCAGGAGCTTGTCGCCTGCCTTGTATTCGCCGACAGCGACAGAAAGCATTATATGATCCATTATCTGTAGATATATCGGAGTATTATTGTTAAAATTCCATGGCATCTATCATAGGAAAGCCGTTCAGACGGCCGTTCCCTCAGTCAACTCCTTTCATTTATTTTTGTACTAATCATATAATACAATTATACTCATACTTTTTCATTTGTCAATAGCTTTGACAAATAGTGTTGGGAGTGGTATAATATTGTAAATGGCTGTACGACTTAAACTAATAATAAAAATACTTGACCGCAGGGAGAGCATAATATGGGAATTATAGAAAATGTAAAGAAGAAAATCTGCAAAAACACTATTACTTCGACCGATGATATGATAAATAAGTTTATTTCATTTATGATCGAAAAAAAGCTTGCACGGCTTCATTTGCAGCTTATTCCCGATGAAAGTACGACGTGTACTGTTTTCGGTTCCAAGCTTGGCGGAATGCCATATATGCCGAGTGACTTTGAATATCCCAAAAGAAGTGACGGTGAACCGCTGCGTTTGCTCTGCCAATTGAATTTTGAAGAGCTGCCGCCGATAAAGCCCTTTCCCGAAAAAGGCATTTTGCAGATATATCTTTACGACGGCGGCAAAATTGACCTGCTCGATTATCAAGGCTCTGAATTTGAACAGGATAATTTCAGAATAGTTTATTTTGACGATATCATAAGAGAGAAAAACAAGCTTAAAGGTGCAGACGAGCTTCCTGTTTTCAATAATTCCGTGTTTCCGACTGTAAGGGAGCGTATGCTTGTACCAAAAGTTCCTGCCGGGGGAATAATATGTTCAAGCGACTATCGTTTTGACGAAACGGTTCTTGAGTTTGCAAAGAAATACAAAATATGCCCCAAGGGTACTGCAAGCGTAATGGATATTCCGAACGATGTGGATGAACCGCTGTACAATCAATTCACATATTACGGTTTTAACGGCATAGGCGGCAATGGTGTATTCACCGAAAGAGACCCGAGAAAGGATTTTCCGCAGTATCGTGACTGTGATATCTGCCTTTTCAGTCTTGGTGATATTGAATTGACCTCGCCCGAAGATGATGAGATCTACGTTAAGACGGACGGCAGACTGAATTTCCTCATGCCCTCCGAAAATCTTATCAAAAAGGATTTTTCAAGGGTCTTGTTCGATATGAGTGTTGATATTTAAAATACTAAAGGTGATACAATGGGTAAAATGCTGATATACCACGGAAGCTACACAAAAGTAGATATCCCTAAAATAATCATAGGAAGAAACACAAAGGATTTCGGAAACGGATTTTACTGCACCGTTATAAAGGAGCAGGCTGAACGCTGGGCAAGGCGCTATGATACGCCGACGGTCAATGTCTATTCCTTTCTGATAGATGAAACGCTGGATATTCTGGAATTTAAAGCAATGACGGAAGAATGGCTCGATTTCATCATTGACTGCCGTGCCGGCAAACCGCACAGCCACGATATTGTAATAGGCGCAATGGCGGACGATCAGATATATAACTATATTTCCGATTATATAGACGGTGTTATTACAAGACAGCAGTTCTGGGCTTTGGCAAGGTTCAAATATCCCACTCACCAGATTAATTTCTGCACCGACAAAGCCTTGAAATGCTTACACTATGAATATTGCGAAGAGGTAAGAAAATGACGGAAAGAGAAGATAAAAAAGCAAACGACCTGTTTTTCACCTGCAGTCTGATAGAATATATTGCAAGAAAAACAAAGAACAAGCCGTCCGATATTGTAAATTATCTTGGCGAGACTGCGCTCAGAAAAATATACGACCTTGCAGATGTTTACCACAGCGACAATATCGACAGGGTGAGCGATGATCTCATAGAAGCCTGCCATATACAGACGGGAAGCTTTGACAATGTGGCAAAGTGCAGATATTCCGTTCCGACGCATTGGGATATCGGAAAGGTCTACAAGCGGCTCATACTGTCAGCCGCCGCCGAAAACGGCTCGGATATCATCAAAACGCTTATCGATGTGTACAGCTCCTTTGTTTCCAACCTGATCGAGGATTACAACAGCAGCTTTTATTATGATAATCCGCAGACCATCTTTTGCACCTATATCAATAAAAGCGTTATAACAGAGGAATAGCAGCTATTACTAATGGAGTGATATTATAAAGATACAAATGGCTTATCCTGTTCAGGGATCATATCAACATTGAAGTAGGCATGAAATGCTTAAAGCGGCATTGGGGATAAGCTTATTAAAAACCGAAAAGAGATAGAAAAAATGAACATTTACGATGCAATGAAGTACATAAACAGCTTTTCAAAGCTTGGAAAAGCCGTTACCGACCTTTCACGTTTCAAGCGTATAATGGACGCACTCGGCAACCCTCAGGACAGCCTTAAATTCGTCCACGTTGCAGGAACGAACGGCAAAGGCTCGACTGTGCGAATGATAGCAGGAGCACTCGAAGATGCAGGCTACAGAACGGGTGAGTTCACCTCGCCCTATATCAAGGTCTATAACGACCGCATACGCATAAACGGCGTGAATATCTCCGATGACGAGCTTGCCGCCGTTGTTGCCGAGATACAGCCTATCATTGATGGGCTTGATATCGACTGCTCGCAGTTTGAAATTTCGACCGCAATAGCTTTTGTCTACTATGCCGCAAAAAAGTGCGATATAATCGTACTTGAAGCAGGGCTCGGCGGTCTGCTCGACTGCACGAACATCATCAAAGACCCCGTTGTATCGGTCATAACCTCAATTTCGCTCGACCATACAAAAATCCTCGGCGATACTATTGAAAAGATCGCACGTCAGAAAGCAGGCATAATCAAAAACGGCTGTCCCGTTGTCCTTGCCTGCAATCAGAAGCGTGAGGCAGAGATAGTCATTCATGGAACTGCCGCCGAGAAGCTTTCCGACTTCGTAACGCCTGACCTTGACAAGCTGAAGATCGAAACCTGCGATGAAACGGGCAACCGTTTCCGCTACTGTGGCAAAACCTACGAAACGCAGATGATCGGCAGACATCAGATAGACAATGCTCTTACCGCAATTGAAGCCTGCGAGATCCTGCGCAGGAACGGCTTCAAAGCACTCGGTTTCAAAAACATTTACAATGGAATAAAAAATGCGGTCGTTCCCTCACGCTGTCAGATACTCCGCGCCGACAAACCGCTCGTTATCATCGACGGCGCACATAACCCCGACGGAATGAGATCGCTCGCCGATTTCGTCCGCACTATCGACCGTGAGCCGAAAATAATGGTCTGCGGAATGATGGAGGACAAGGACTGGCAGACGGCTCTCGGCTTTATGACACGCTACATCGACTACGGAATATGCGTTGACGGCTTTGCACCGAGGACGGTGTTTGCGCTGAAGCTTGAAGAAATGTTCCGAAGCGGCGCAGTTATGAGCCTTAAAGACGCTGTTCCCCGTGCCATGGCTTTGGCAGGCGACAAGGGAATGGTCATTATTGCCGGCTCGCTCTATCTCGCATCGGCGTTCCAGAAACTGATAGGTTAAGGTGCATTTATGACAAAGGAAACCTACGCAAAACTCACCGGTGCAATGCGCAGAAACGCAAAGCTGACACATCTGCTGAATATTCTGAACAAGGTGCTAACATACCTCATTTTTGCGGCATATCCTGCAATGCTTGTTTATCTGCTCATTAAAGACCGTGAACGTTTGCCTATGGCAATAGCTGTTCCTGCGGTAAGCTTCGTTCTTCTGAGTGTTTTCCGCAGAGCTGTGAATTTTCCCCGACCCTATGAGGTCTTTGAAATGCCGCCCGTTATCCCGAAAAACACAAGGGGCAGGTCGTTTCCGAGCCGACACGTTTTCTGTGTTGCGATAATAGGCATAACAGCGCTGTATTCACTTCCAAAGCTGCCCGTTATCGGGATAATGATTATTGTTATTGCAGTGCTTATGGCTTTTCTTCGTGTATGCTCGGGAGTGCATTTTCCCCGTGATGTTATCGCGGGTTTCCTGTGCGGTGTGCTTATGGGTGCGGCAGGATATCTGTTCACTTTCAAAGTTTAATGCGTCTGCGAAGTTTTGTTTTTACGATAATATTATATAAAAATAAACCTGTTTCCAAGGATCAGATATAATACTAAACACCAATAAAATACAGGAAAAAATCTGCGCCGAAATCCTATATATGCGAGATTATCGGCTTGATTTTTTCCAAATTTTAAATGGTGTTTAGTATAATTCTTTGGAAACAGGTTTTTTGTTTACTTTGAAGTGTTTGGCAGCCGTCCTGACTTTTACGCTATAAACTTCCTCGGTCGGAACGGCGTTTCAAGCGTTCTCTTTACCCTGAACCAGAAGCTTGTTTCAAACTCTATCGGCTGAACGAATATCGACCTTATCCCCGAGAGGTTCGCACCGAGGATATCCGTGAATATTTGATCTCCGACAGCGCAGGTCTGCTTTCTGCTGACGCCAAGCCGTTTCATAGCCTCTTTCATTCCCTTCGGGAGCGGCTTTCTGCCCTCGGGAACAAAGTCAAGTCCCAGTCTTTCGGCAAACGGTGCGACCCTCGGAGGGTGATTGTTCGACACGATGATGAGCCTTATCCCCTCGCCTTTTACTGCGGCGAGCCATTCGTCTATGCCCTCTATCGGAGTGGGATTGTTATGCGTTGTGAGCGTATTGTCAACATCAAGTATTACCGCTTTGATGCCCATTTCCGTCAGCTTTTGCGGCGGTATATTCAGTATGCTTTTATATGCTTTGGTCGGTCTGAACAGCATTTTTCTTCTTTCTCCTAATACTAATACTAAACACCAATAAAATAAAGGAAAAAATCTGCGCCGAAATCCAATATATTCGAGATTGTCGGCTTGATTTTTTCTGAATTTTAAATGGTGTTTATTATAATCTCTAATGAATGTGTATACAAAATAAGAACGGCGACAGTTTGACCCTGCCGCCGTTCTTGACTAAAGCGATAAATTATTAATATTTACGCTTACGAGCAGCTTCGGACTTCTTCTTACGCTTTACCGAAGGCTTCTCATAGTGTTCTCTTTTACGAACTTCAGCGATAACGCCGTCCTTAGCACAGCTTCTCTTAAAACGCTTAAGAGCAGTTTCCAAGGATTCGTTCTTACCAACACGAATTTCTGCCAATTTTATTCCCTCCCTTTGCCGCTCAGGCAGAGGATGATATAAGATATAACTACATTATTATACAATATAAATCCCGAATTGTCAAGGGTTATCCGAAAAATCCTGCACAAATTTGACGAGATTTTTTGTAAACAATGAGCTAAAATGCTTACTTTGCAACGATGTTTACTATCCTGCCCTTGACGTAGATCTCCTTGACGATGTTCTTACCATCGAGGAAGGCCTTGACTTCGGGCTGTTCTTTAGCCTTTGCAAGAGCGGAGTCCTGCTCCTCATCAACGCCTACTGTTATCTTGCCCCTGAGCTTGCCGTTGATCTGGACTGCGATCTCGATGGTATCGACCTCAAGTTCCTTTTCGTCATAGGTCGGCCATGCTTCGTAGGCAATGGTCTTATCGTGACCGAGCCTGCTCCACATTTCCTCGCAGACGTGCGGCGTTACGGGAGAAAGGAGCTTTATAACTCCCTCTGCGTACTCCTTGGGGCATTTTCCTGCCTTATATGCGGCATTCATAAATATCATGAGCTGGCTGATAGCGGTATTGAAGGCGAGCGCCTCAAAGTCATCGGTGACCTTTTTGACGGTCTGATGGTAAACTCTTGTGAGAGCGCCGTCATTGTCATCGGTGAGGTTTGCAGACTCGGTGAAGAAATTCCATACTCTTGTGATGAACTTCTTTGCGCCCTCGACACCTGCGCTGCTCCACGGCTTGGATACTTCGAGCGGCCCCATGAACATTTCATAAAGGCGGAGTGTATCTGCACCGTAATCTCTTACGATATCGCTCGGGTTAACGACAAATTCGGGGAATCTCTTACCCATTTTTATACCGTTTTCGCCGAGGATCATACCCTGATGTACGAGCTTTTTGAATGGCTCCTTTGTCGGTGCAAGTCCCTTATCGTAAAGATATCTGTTCCAGATACGGGAATACATAAGATGACCGACTGCGTGTTCGGGTCCGCCGATGTAGAGGTCAACGGGCATCCAGTGCTTCAGAAGCTCCTGATCTGCGAACTCTTTATCGTTATTGGGGTCGATATATCTGAAATAGTACCAGCTTGAACCTGCCGAACCGGGCATTGTGGAGGTCTCTCTTGTGCCCTTTATGCCTTTTTTATCGTATTTTTTCCACTCGACGGCATTTTCAAGAGGCGCTTTGCCGTTCTTGCCCTTATAATCTTCAAGCTCGGGGAGAATGAGCGGAAGCTCCTCATCGTCAAGGACATATATCTTGCCGTCCTCTGTATGAACAACGGGAACAGGCTCGCCCCAGTAGCGCTGACGTGCAAATATCCATTCTCTGAAATGATAATTTGTAGTGCGCTTTGCAACGCCCATTTTTTCAAGCTTGCAGGTGATGGCTTCCTTTGCTTCCTCAACGGTAAGACCGGTAAATTCCTCGGAGTTTATAAGCTTATAGCCCTTGCCGAGATAATCACCCTTTTCAAAGGCTTTTTCGGAAACATCGACATGACCGAGCTTTTCATCGCCGTCGATGACCTGTATCATATCGATATTGTGTGCGACAGCATATTCAAAGTCACGCTGGTCATGTGACGGAACAGCCATAACTGCGCCCGTGCCATAGCTTGCAAGAACGAAGTCGCCGATGAACATTCTGACTTCCTTGCCGTTCACGGGGTTGATGCAGGTAACGCCCTTAAGCTCACAGCCCGACTTGGTCTTATTGAGCTCAGTACGATCCATATCATTCTTTTTGAGTGTTTCGTCGATATAAGCCTGAACCTCGTCCTTATTGGTGATGCGGGGCATAAGCGACTTGACGATATCTCCGTCGGGGGCAAGCACCATAAATGTGATGCCGTAAATGGTTTCGATACAGGTGGTATAGATGCTGAACTCTCCGCCGCCTACGATATCGAACTTTACCTCAACGCCCGTAGACTTGCCTATCCAGTTGCGCTGCATCGATTTTGTGGATTCGGGCCAGTCGATCTCATCAAGGCCCTCCAGAAGCTTTTCGGCAAAGGCAGGCTGATCTATTACCCACTGCTTCATATTTTTTCTGACAACGGGATAGCCGCCTCGCTCGGACTTTCCGTCGATGACCTCATCGTTGGAAAGCACCGTTCCAAGCTCCTCGCACCAGTTTACGGGCATATCGACATACTTTGCATAGCCGTCAAGGTAGAGCTGCTTGAAGATCCACTGTGTCCATTTATAGAATTTCGGATCGGAGGTCGCGATCATTTTTGACCAGTCATAGTCAAAGCCAAGCTCTTTGAGCTGCTTTGAGAATGTTTTTATATTTTCCTGTGTAAAGCCGTTCGGGTGATTGCCCGTTGTTACGGCATACTGCTCTGCCGGAAGACCGAATGAGTCGTATCCCATTGGATGAAGAACGTTGTAGCCCTGCATTCTTTTCATACGGGAAACGATATCTGTAGCGGTATAGCCTTCGGGGTGTCCTGCGTGAAGACCAACGCCCGAGGGGTACGGGAACATATCGAGAACATAATATTTCGGTTTGGAGAAGTCCCATACATCTGTCTTGAAGCACTCATTCTCCTCCCAGTATTTCTGCCACTTTTTTTCGATCGAGGCAAAGTCATAGCGTTCTGCCATTTATATCAATCCTTTTCAAAAAAATTACTTTATCCAAGCGGAAATGTCAACTTCCTCGCCGTCCGCCCAAAGTCTTTCAAGATTGTAGAAATCTCTCTGATCTCTTGAAAAAACGTGTACGATGATATCCGAATAATCGAGGATTATCCAGTTTGAGCCGTTGTTTCCCTGAACGCTGTGCGGCTGGATCCCCTGCTCACTAAGCTTGAAGTCAACTTCATCGGCAAGCGCCCTCGTCTGAGTGGAGTTCGTACCGTCCGCAATAACGAAATAGTCGGCAAGAATGGAGATATCCCCGATCTTTATTACCTTTATATCTTCGGCCTTTTTGCTGTCAAGCGCCTTAACGGCGATCTCAAGTATCTGCTGCTGTGTAAGCTCTGCCATCTTATTCCTCCGTTTTTCTGCAAATTTCCGTATAGTAATTGTAAGCTTCAAGCGTCTGTGTCGGGATAAGCGAACCCTTTTCCATGACCTCGCTTATCGAGTGCTTTACAGCTTCGAGTATTGATTTTTTGATATCGTCAAAAGCAAGCTTTCGGAACTTTTCAACGTCCCTGAAGCTTCGTTCGACCGAAACAAGGTCAGCCATATAGACTATCTCTTCAAGCTCGCTCATTTCCGCTCTGCCCGTTGTGTGGTAGCGTATGGAATTGAGAAAGTCCTCACTTGTAAACCCGAACACGGTCTCGGCGTAGTATGCCCCTGCGACCGCATGATAAAGTGCGGGCGTTTCCAGCTCCGCTTCGCAGACATTTCTGCGTGATTTTTTCACCATTGCAAGCTGTTCAGCCTGCGGAAGCTCCTTGCAGCAGTCGTGAACAAGTCCTGCCGTATAAGCCTCGTTCGGGTCTTTGTAGCCGTGCGCCTCGGCAAGCTTTTTCGCCATATCGGCAACATTCAGACTGTGTGTAAAGCGCTTTTTTGAAAGTCTGATGCTTAAAATATCTGTAAGCTCCGCATCGGAATACATTTTATCAGTCCTTTATTCGTTCGTAAATGCGATTTTCCTCTATATATTCTACTACATTTTTATCCATATAGCAAGATAAATCGCAATTTTTTATAATTTTTTCACGAATTTCCGATGAAGAAAGCCCGAACGCTGAAATTTCCGTGACTATGACCTTTCCGAATCGTGAAAGCTGCGCAGCCTTTTCCCGAAGCCGTTCAATATCGCTGCCGCCATCCTCCCTTGAAGCCGCAATGACCGTACACATTTTCAGAATGTCCTGCCATTTGTGCCATTTATCAAATGAGAGCAGCATATCGCTGCCCATTATGAAGAAAAGCTCATCTTCGGGGAATTCTTCGCGGAAATGCTCCACCGTGTTCACGGAATAGCTCACCTCGGACTGCGACAGCTCCCATCCGCTCACCGTCACATACGGCAGCTTTGCAAATGCGAGCCTGCACATTTCCAGTCGGTCTTTTCCGTCCGCAACGAAGCCTGCGCTGTCCTTTTTGAACGGCGAAATGAATGTCGGAATGACGTAGACCCGATCAATGCCGTTCTTTTCCGCCGTTTCCTTAACAAGATTGACGTGACCGTTGTGGACGGGGTTGAAGCTGCCGCCGAATAACGCAATTCTGCTCATATCAGAACTTTATCTTCGGGTTCTGCGGATTGCGCTTGAAAAGAACTATCTTGTTTCCGATGACCTGAACGACCTCGGACTTGGTCTTTTCCGCAAGCTCCGCAGCAGCCTCCGCAGGGGAAAGCATTGCGCCCTCGAGGACCTTCATCTTTATTATTTCTCTTGCTTTGAGTGCATCACTGACCTGAATAACGAGTGTGTCAACGATGCCGTTTTTGCCGACCTGTAAAATTGTATCTTCCGTGCTTGCGATACTTTTAAGTGCCGCTCTCTGTTTGCTTGTAAGCATAATTTTTTCCTCTTTCATATACCGACATAGCCGGTTTTTTCTATGATCTCCTGACCCTCTGCCGAAAGTATCCTTTCGATGAGCAGGGGGACGTTTTCGTTTGTGTTGTCGCTGCGGTAAACTGCGTAAAAGCTGTCCGTCACGGGATATGTTCCGTTCCGTATGCTCTCCTTATCGGGATAGACGCCGTCCACCGAAAGCATTTTTATTTTTTCCTTGCCAGAGATATCCGAGACATAAAATCGGAATGAATAGCCTATCGCTTTGCCGAAAAGGACTGCGGGCGGCTTCATCATCGGGACATCGCCCATAAAAGCATACATTGCCGTCTGCGAGCCGCTGTTCTCCGCTCTTTGCAGTGGGATTA
Source organism: uncultured Ruminococcus sp. (assembly GCA_900543105.1). Classification (GTDB taxonomy): domain Bacteria; phylum Bacillota; class Clostridia; order Oscillospirales; family Ruminococcaceae; genus UMGS363. The sequence continues at coordinate 14,163 of UQQA01000049.1, forward strand.
TCGGTATATTTCCGCCGCCGAGCTGCTTCCAGTTCGTTATGCTGCCGCTGTAAACAGCCTTTATCTGCTCCGATGTAAGTCCATCAACGGGATTTCCCGAGTTGACGATAAAAACGAACGCTTCATAGCCTATCGGGACAAATTCGAGCTCTGTTCCCTGCTCCTGCGCATAGCGAAGCTGCTCCTCCGAGGGCTGAGCAACGAAAATGATATCAGCCGAGCCATCGCAGACTGCTTTATATGCGCCCGTTGTTCCTCTTTTCTGCAAAAGGCTGTCCTCCGAAAAGCTTTTTCCGTCAAAAACACAGCTTCCCTCGGGGTAATATGCGTTCATAAATGCGGAATATATCGGAAGGAGTGCGGTCGCTCCGTCAAGCACGGGCAGCTCCCCCGAAAGCGTAAGCTCCGAATCGGTCTTAACGCAGAGCGAGGCTTCATCGAACGGAAGATATTTGTCAAGCTCTATCGAGCTGCTTTTCATAAGCTCGGGCGAGCGGTCGATATATCTTGATGTAAAAAGTATATAGAAGCCTGCGTTGAAAAGCACGAATGAAGCTATAACAGATATAAGTACAAGCCATTGTAATTTCTTCATGATCTCTCCGTTACTCGTTGCTTATGAACGTAAGAATCGATGTATTTTCACTGATGCAAAAGGTGTATGTCACAAGCCCTGCCGTGAACAATATCCCGACCGTGGTTATGACGGCAAGAAGCCTGCGGAACTTTTTATCCTCCATAGCCGCACCCCATTACATATACGCTATCGATGCAGAAAGGAGCAGCATCACTGCGATCACGGAGACCACATAAGCTCCGCCGATAACACCGAATATTATGCCGCAGTTTTTCAGCAGCTTTTTCTTTTCCGTTTCTTCGGGACTGCACTTTTTTGCTTTCACAAGGAAAACTATACAGCACACTATTGTTGCAACGGGAATACCGAGCACCACAATTATGCTGAAAATATTTATCAATACTCCCATCAATGTCATCATAGTCATTCTCCTTTTAGAACCTGTCTTCATAAGAAATGTGTGCGGATTTTCGAGCATAATTTTGTTGCAGACAAGGCAAGGATTTTTAACGCAGTCTGCGGCAAAATTTGCCGAAAAGACGTGCGCATATGCTTGTAAAGACGGGTTCTTATACTAATTTCAATATTTCAAGGGGTTATATAGACTATCGTTTTTGAACTGAGCCAGATAAGCACGATCCCCAAAACAATAAAGCCGCCCGTCATTGCTCCGAAAATAACGGTATTCGTTTTAAGAAGCTTTTTCCTATCCGATCTGTCTGCGCCGCATTTTATATATTTTACCAGAAACACGATAAAACACACCGCCGCTGTCAGCGGAACGCCGAATATTGCCAGAATACTTGCAATGCAGAACAGTATCTCATATATCCCACTTACATACTGCATGATCATTCCCCCTTTATCCGTGCTTCAAACTTGCGGAGCGCATCGGCACGGTGGCTTACCTTGTCCTTTTCCTCTGCGGAAATTTCCGCAAACGAGCGATCGCCGTACATAAATATCGGGTCATAGCCGAAGCCGTTCGTACCTTTCTTTTCGTAGCCGATCTTACCCTCACAGGTTCCCTTTACTGTGAAGCTTTCGCCGTTTTCATTGATGTAGCATACGGCGCAGACAAATCTTGCCGTACGCTTTTCATCGGGAACGCCCTCCATTTTGGAAAGCACCTTTGCACAGCGCTTGCCCTCCTCGGCATAACGTGCGGAATAAATTCCCGGCTCGCCGCCGAGTGCGTCAACCTCCAGTCCGCTGTCGTCTGCGATAACGGGGAGATGTGTTAT
>UQQA01000050.1 GCA_900543105.1 uncultured Ruminococcus sp.
TGCAGGAGCGGGAGTTAGCTGACAGCATACCTTTTTCGGATTTGAGTGTGATATAGTTATTTATACTAAACACCATTTAAAAATTAGAAAAAATCAAGCCGACAATCTTGGATATATTGGATTTCGGCGCGAATCTTTTCCTGTATTTTATTGGTGTTTAGTATTAGTATCAAATTTTCGCACAAAAATCCCGATACGAAAATTTCCGTATCGGGATACTGATTTAATTTGTCCTAAGTGTTTTTCTACGATTTTTTTCTTCATACATAAGCTTGTCGGAATATCGGATAAGCTCATCAAAGCTCGGCTTTTCACCGTTTTGGGTTATGTAGATTCCAACGCTTGCAGCTATTTTATAAGGCTTTCCCGAGCGTTCGTTTACGCAGTCAAGCTCTTTATATAGCATACCTCTTATGTTATTTTCAGTACCGCAGCAGGGAAATACAGCCATTATCTCATCGCCGCCGAAGCGTGTGCAGGCAGCATTTGGCGGACAAACTCTTTTTAAAGCCTGTGCCGTATTTTTTATGGCAAAATCGCCGTTATCGTGACCGTACTTGTCGTTTATGGCTTTCAAACCGTCAAGATCGCACATAATCACTGCCAGTGAATTGCTGCCCAGACCACGAAGTATGTTTTCATACTCGATAAGGAAGCCGTGTCGGTTGAAAAGCCCTGTCAGAGCGTCGATCCTTGATATCTCATCGACCTTGTTAAGAAGATAATGCTGGTGACGAAGGTTTCTCAGTCCCCCAAGAGCATTGTTCAGCATATTGACTGTCTGCGGAATCTTGTAGTAATTGCTGGGTATATAGCTTGAAAAATGATAACAGGTGTATCCCATCGGTACACCCAGATAGCTGAGTGCGGTAAAAATTAAGCAGCGTCCGATAAAGCCGTTCATATTCGGGATAATATCTCTTCCGTCCATATTATAAGGAATGAATTTTTCTCCAACACTCTTCTTCCGGTCAATATCGTCGCTGTCATAGAGAACGAACATTTTGTTTCTAAAGCGCATTTGGATCTTTTCCTCAGGATTTACCGATTCATCTATACATTCACTTTTGATAACACAGGTCATTGCATACATAAGATCGTCTTTATGCATTTCATCGGCGATATCCGCAAAGCTTTTACATTGCTGTATGCGTTCGCTGACGTTTGAGAGAATGATATTTTCATCCTGAAAGCGGTAAAACTTATTCATAAGCTCGTTATACGGAACTGAAGAATTGAACTTCATTCTGTGTTTTTCACTTTTGCAGCCGCAGGATTCGTTGATTATCAGTTCAGGAAAAATAGGGATATTTTTTGCCGCATATCCTTCTGAAAAAATTGTATTTACTGCATGGCATATTTCTTTAGCATTGGTCAGAGGATAGATGCCTGAGGACGAAACAGTGGGGTCTGCGCTGTATATTGTTTCAATTCCGTCATATCCCGTAATCGCAACATCGTCCGGTACAGAAATGCCTTGATACTGAAGATAGTTTGTAACCGCAACTGCCATATGATCGTTGGCGCATACAATAGCTCTCGGGAGCCTGTTTTCTTTTATCAGTTTTTTGACAGCGTCAATGGCAGGCACCGACCAGTAATCGCCGTAGCTTACCATACTGTCGTCAAACGGGATATTATTTTCGGAAAGCACATTCCTGAAAGCCTTGATACGTTCATCAGAATAATATTCACCTTTGACTCCCGCTATCATGTGAATATTTGTGTACCCGTGGTACTTTACCATATGGGAAACGATATCAGCAAAACCGTCACCTCGACGATACTCAAAATTGATACAGTCAGAGATATTTTCTCCCAGAGATATTATCGGAAGCCCCATTTCTCTGTATTTCTGCGCTAAAGCTTTGCAGAAGTCATAATTCCCGAAACGATCAGACTGAATAATAACCACATCGCAGAAGGAGGGGTCAATCAGATCAAAAACAGCTGTTTCTGCACTGCTGTTTTTGTCAGGTCTTGAAATGCAGTTATATACAAATAAACGGCAGCCGATATTACCCAGCTGCCCGTCCAGTTCGTGAATCAGTTCAAAACATTCACTGTCCTGGATACGACAGGTACAAAAGGCAGCTATCTTATATTTTCCTATCATGTTCATCGCCTCATAATTTAAAAAGCAAAAGGATTTTTAAAATTGGTATATTATTACTTTATTATACCATATCCCTAAAATTATGTCAATCAACTTTTGCGTATAAATGACGGAAAACGGTGGTGTGAAATAACGGATCCCCCCGCAGATCTTGCAGGGGGATATCGCGTAGAACAATGTTAAACGGGAATGATCTCCCAAAGCTGATTTGCCTGTCCGTTGTAATCCCACTGGATTATATTGGCGTTATCTTCTGAGGAGATACCAGAAACATCAAGAGCCTTTCCGCTGTTTCTGTTAATGATCTTCCAGCAGTCATCTACACGGATAATGCTCCATTCCTGATTTGCTCCGCCGCCGTACTGCCACTGCTGAACGTTTGCTCCGTTGTTGCAGGAAACTCCTTCAACATCCAGCACCTTTCCGCTGGCATAATTTTCGATCACATAATATCCGTTATCAAGCTTTTTAAGGTACCATTTCTGATTGTTATATCCGTTATAGGTGTACTGAAGCACATTTGCACCGTTATCGGGTGAGCCCCAGTAAAGGTCCAGTGCCTTGCCGCTGTTCTTGGAACGAAGCATATAAAGCTGATTGCTGTCAAACTGTCCATAGGAGGAAGGCGCAGACGGCTCCGAGGGAACAGAAGGTTCAGCGGGGCCGGCGGAGGGCTTTGTATAGGATATCCAGTCATACTGAGCAGTAAGGGGTGCGACCCCGTTGTATCTGTTCAGCCAGCTATCAACGCCTGTACCGTTCCATATATTCATCATGATTTTTCCGGGAGTTGAGGGAATATCTTTCGTGGCAGTATATACAGGCTTTTCATCAACATACCAGGTAATACTGCTCTCGCCCCAGTAAAAACCGTAATGGTGGAAACCTTCCGAGGCATCAAAGCCCAGATCATAAAGATATTCGTGATTTCCAACGCCGTTTGTATAGTAATTGAACTGTACCTTTGTGGTATCCTTGCCGAGAAATTCAATATCTATCTCGTCCCATACCGTGCCATCGGTGGGTCCTGTATATGTAAAAAATGAACTTACAATACCATCGTTTTTGGCAGGCTTCATACTTACATCATACATTCCGTAACCGAAGGTCTGATTGGTTCGGCATTCACCGCCTGTATATCCGCTCCAACCGTTTCCGTAAATTGAGAGGTTCAGCTTGCCGTCCGAAAAGCCGACATTTGCAGAGCTCCAGGTACAGTCAAACATTCCGCCGTTTGACCAGCCGTCTGCGATCTGCATTTTATCTGTATCATAAGCATCAAAGCCTTCACCGAAATATTCGCCGTCAAACTGAGCTGAGTATGCACTTACAGATGTGATACATATTGCTGCAGCCGATGCCGCTGCAATGAGCCTGATGAAAAACTTTTTCATTTTAATACAACCTTTCTTATTAAGGTCACCTCTAAAAACCACCGGCTAAAGCCTTAGCACCTCATCTGCTTGCAGATTTTCCGTCATCTTGCACATAAATTTCTTGACATACGACAGTATGCCTGCGAAATTTCTATACAATCTGACGAAAAATCTGACTGCGCATCTGAGGCACTATGGTTTTTAGAGGTGACCTTAAATAAAACTACGCCAAATAATCGTATGTCTGCTTATGATTTAAAGCTTGAGGATAATGCTGTCAGGAATATTGATGCGGTATATCATCATTAACTTTACACCCCCTCTGTTTTATTTTTCAATCACACTGCCTTTGGGTTTGTATTTTTAATATACCTTTATTTTACGAAAAACAATATCAGTATTTTGATTTCTTTGTCAGAATTTTGTTGTATTTGGGAATATGCAATAAATTGTTTTGTAATATTGATAAAAAAATATGCACAACATCCGAAATAGTATATGCGAATTATTATTCATTTTTTTACATAACAAAACCGCCGTTCCCAATGTATAGGAAAACGGCGGTTTCATATAATTTAGCAAATCTCATTCGTCAAAAGGAACGAAGGAAATTGACTTGTATTCTGCGGTAAGAGGCATATGACTGTCATCAAAAGCATTAAGCCAGCTGTCAACGCCCGTTCCGCACCATGCGTTCATCATAATTTTGCTCGGGGTAACGGGTATATTTTCCGTTGCGGTATAGGCTTCCTTTCCGTCAACGAACCACACTATCTTATCCTTATGCCACTCAAAGGCATAATCGTGAAAATCCTCGGAAGCGTCAAAGCCAAGGTCATAAAGATACTCGTGATTTCCCTTGCTGTCGGTGAAGTAATTGAACTGGACTTTCGTTGTGTCCTTGCCGAGAATTTCAATATCTATCTCGTCCCAAGGGTTATTGTCGGACGGACCTGTATAGGTGAAAAATGAGGAAACAACACCGTCATTTTTTATTGCTTTCATTCTGACTTCGTATCTGCCATAGCCGTAAAAGTCCTTGGAGCGGTATTCTGCACCCGAATACGGAACTGTTCCGGCTTTGCTGTCCTTATCAATGGTAAGACCCATTACGCCGTTCTCAAAGGTACAGTTTTCGGCACGCCAGGTGACGTTGAACATATTTCCGTTCGTCCAGCCATCCGAGCACTCAAAGAGCGAAGAACTGCCGTTTTCAAAGGTCACGTTTGAGATGTTTTCCTCTTGTGGCTTTTCCGAAGCGATGTTTGAAGTTGCGCAGGAGCATAACATTACTGTGCAGGTGATAAAAATTGCGGCTGTTTTGATTTTTTTTACGATATTTTTCATAGGTGAAGTTCCTTTCGCTGTTTTTTCTGAATTTTCTATATTATAGTAGGGATTCACATTTCTATATATCAAAAATCTGCTGTAAATATCATTTTTTTGCTCTTTTATGAGTATTATCGCCCCAATTGTCACGGTAATATTTTTTTCGGAACTCATTCGGGGTCATTCCGGTATATTTTCGGAAAGCGCTTATAAAGTGGCTGTGCGAAGTAAAAGCGAGGTAGTTTGCGATATCTGCTGACGAGAAATCGGAGTATTTGAGCATATTCTGCGCAGTTTCGACACGCTTTATTGCGATATAAGCTGATATTGTCACGCCGACCTCGCTTTTAAAAAGCCGTGACAGATAGGAAGTACTCAAAGAAACATGATCGGCAATGTCGTTTTCGCTTATTTTTGAGTGGAGGTTGTCATAGATATAGTCCATTGTCATTATAACGGGTTTGGAATAGATATTTACGTGGGCAAGCTTGTTCATAAGTTTGGTGAACTCGATAACGGCTTCTTTATGGAGCTTGTGAAGCTCTGCTTCGGTCGAACACTTATCCGCTTTCATTATATAGAGGTCGCTGAGGGTATAGGCGGTTTCCATTTCCATTCCGCCCTCGACGCAGAAGCGTGTTATAAGCGCTATAGTTACGATAAAATGATATTTAAGGTTGCGAAGCGGGTCTTCGGAAAGCACACCTGCGCCGTTTCCGCCGAGCGGTGTCATAACCTTTTCAACTGCGCTGACATCGCCTTTCTTAACGCAGTCATAAAATTCAAATTCCTTTTCAAACGGCGAATGTCTGAACTCATACTCTCGGTTCAGAAATGCTTTATAGGAAAGCTCCTTTTCATATTCCGACATATTGATTCACCTCTTTGATTCTATTATATATTATTTTGATTAAAAAAGCAACATAATTTTGATACAAAAAGCAAAAAAATGATATTTTTATCCTTTGCGATATGTTAAATTATAGGTACAGTAAATCGTGACACCGTTAATTAAAAAAGGAGAAAAAGATTATGAAAAATTTTAAGAGGGTACTTGCCTTTACAGCCGCAATTGCACTTATCGGTTCAATGACCGCCTGCGGAAATTCATCAACACCTGTCGAAACAACGGCAACGACCGCGCCAAAGGAGCTTGACGAAGAGGACAAGGCTGCTGTTAACGAAGTTGACATCGGCGAAGATGAAAAGCTTGAAAACGGAACTATCAAGTGGCTTGCGACTTATGACATCAACCCCGACCTTGGAAAGCCGAAGATGTTTGCACTTGAACTTTTTGAGTCCAAGTACGGAGGAAAGGTTGAATGGATACCGACCACTTGGGATAACCGATACAACGATCTTTCAACGAATGTTCTCGGCGGCTCTTCGCCCGACCTTTTCCCTGCGCAGGAATTCGATACATTCCCGAGCAAGGTAATTGACGGAATGTTTGAACCTTTTGATGATTATCTTGATTTTGACAGCGATCTCTGGTCGGACGGCTGCAAAAAGCTTGCGGAGCTTCACACTATCGGCGGAAAGCATTACGTTGCACCCGTTGCTACCGATTCAAAGTGTGTAATGATCTACAACAAAAAGACTATCGAAGAAAACGGTCTTGCCGATCCTGTTGAGCTTCTTGAAGAGGACAACTGGACTTGGGACACATTCAGACAGATGTGCCTTGACTACTGCGACCGTGAAGAGGACAAATTCGCATACGACAGCTGGTATTTTGAAACGCAGTTTATTCTCACAACGGGAACTGCACCTATCAGCATGGAGAACGGCAAGGTCGTAAACAACATTTCGAGTGCTGCTGTTGAGCGTGCGGAAAACTTTATGTACAATCTCAAAAAAGACGATCTCCCACTTCCGAAGGCTGAATTCAACTGGACAGAACAGCCTTTCAGAATCAGCGAGGGCAAGACACTTTTCTGGCCTTGCGCAACATGGGCACTTTGGGAGGCTGATCTTTCCAAGTTCGGTGAGCAGGGCGAGATAATGTTCGTTCCGATGCCGAAAGACCCCGAGGCTGACAAATACTATCTTCCTGCAAATATGGACGCTTATGCACTTTGCAAGGGTGCGCCTAACCCCGAGGGTGCTGCTGCATTCATCAAGTGCAAGCTCATCGCAGAGCAGGACGAAAGTGCGCTTGCTATCACAGAAAAGCAGTACCGTGAGGACTACGGCTGGACAGATGAAATGATAGATATGTGGCACAAGGTAAGAGAAATGACCGACGCAAACCCTGTTGCAAGCATTCACATGGGACTTCCTACCGAGCAGGCAAACATCATTGACGATGCTATCAAGCAGGCATCATTCAACGGTACGGACTGGGCAGTAAAGAGAGAAGAAATTGCAACGCTTTGTCAGGAAACTGTTGACGAACTCAACAAAAAGATCGAAGCAAATTTCTAAAAGGAAAGGTATTTTATGACAGGATTCAAAGGCTATAAAAAAGGTGTTGACTTTGGCGGCTGGCTTTCGCAGTGCGTTCACACCAAGGAACATTATGATACATTTATCTCTGAAGAAGATGTAAAAACGGCTGCATCGTGGGGCATAGATCACATCCGTCTTCCTATCGACTATAACCTCCTTGAAGATGAAAACGGTTCTCCCACCGATAACGGTTTTGGTTACATTGACAATGCAGTAAAGTGGTGCAAGGCGGCAGGACTTAATATTATCCTTGATCTTCACAAGACGGCAGGCTATTCCTTCGACAAGGGTGAGGGCGAGTTCGGTTTCTTCGACAGCGAGCCGCTTCAGGAACGCTTTATGAAGCTTTGGGACAGAATTGCGGAGCGTTATGCTGTAAGTGACGGAACTATCGCATTTGAACTTCTCAACGAAGTCACCGACCAAAGCTTCAGCGAAAAATGGAACAGGCTTATCCGCAGCACTATTGAGAGAATACGCAAAATTGCTCCGGACACCTACATTCTTGTCGGCGGTTACTGGAACAACAGTCCCGATGCTGTTCCCGACCTTGACGCTCCTTATGATGACAAGGTGATCTACAATTTTCATTGCTATGATCCGCTCAAATTCACGCATCAGGGCGCATACTGGGTGGACGGTATGGACACCTCGTTCAGAATGAATATTGAGGACAGCGAGCCTGCGATAACTCCCGAATATTTTATCGGAAGATTCAGTCGTGCTTACGAGGCTGCAAAGGCTAACGGAACGATCCTTTACTGCGGAGAATACGGAGTTATTGACCTTGCCTCGCCCGAGGACACGGTAAAATGGTTCAAGGCTATACACGAAGCATTCGAGCAGCTTGGCATCGGCCGTGCGGCTTGGAACTACAAGAAAATGGATTTCGGTATTTCCGATGCAAGGCTTGACGGTGTGAGAGACGAGCTTATCAAATATTTATAATATATACAAACATAAACCGCCCTGCAAACGGCTTTGATACATCGTTTGCAGGGCGATTTTATATTTTATACTAAACACCAATAAAACTATAGGTCACCTCTAAAAACCATAGTGCCTCAGATGCGCAGTCAGATTTTTCGTCAGATTGTATAGAAATTTCGCAGTTATTGCAAAGCAAGAATTTGCATACATGTCGTATGTCAAGAAATTTATGTGCAAGATGACGGAAAATCTGCAAGCAGATGAGGTGCTAAGGCTTTAGCCGGTGGTTTTTAGAGGCGACCTATAGTATTGGGCGTGATAGTTCTGATGATCGCACTTGTTGTCTGTACTTTAAAATTTGGTCTGTGGGAGGTTTTCAAGACTTTACTGAAATCCGCCGTGATAGTGTTCATAGTGTATTGGATAGGCAAGGCGATCTCGTCCGCATCAAAAAAATAAAATTTCAAAGGAGCTGTTATTATGCCGCCGAGAGTAAAATTCCCACTTGATATGGGCAATGGTGTTTTAGTAAGAAATATCGATGAACTGAAAGAAAATTTCAATGCGGAAAAAGTAACTGAATATTTTCTAAACGGAAAGCTGCTTGTCTGGCTCAACGACAGATATTACGATGAGGAGGCGGAGCAGGTCGAGGCTCTTTCTTCGGAGGCGGACAAGTCCCTGCTGTCTGAAAAGCTCTGCGGTATTTTCGGTATTGAAACGAAAGACAGTATCGATGTTGAAGCTTTGGAGCGCCGCCGTGAACGTCTTGAAAAGCTTCGTTCCGTAACAAGCGATGATGCGATATTGAGCAATGTTGACTATGTTGCATTTTCGCAGGAGGAGCTGGGCGATCTTCTGGACGAGGACGCAGAGGTAATATATCTTTGCGGCGAGAAATTCCGTATTCCTTTCAGCGTTCACAATAAAAAGTACATAGGCATCAACACGCCTGTCGTTGATATTTCAACCAAGAGTGACAGGATCGATCTGAAAAAATGCGGTATAGTTGTCGAAAATTGTGATTTTTCAGAGAAAACTCAGGCAAAGATGAAAACTGCCTGCGAGGGTGTTGTTGAGGTCGAGCGCGGAGATGTTGAAACCGATCACGATGATATCGATGAAATAATTTATGATACCGAAGATGAGGACTATGACGGGGAAGAAGCATTCAAGGCCGATAACCGTCCATACAAGGAGCTCAACAGCGAGAAGGTCACGGGGATAGTCATTCCCGAGGGTGTGACGAGGATCGGCGACTGTGCATTCAGAGGTTTCAGACATCTGAAAACGATAAAAATACCTGATAGCGTGACCTCGATCGGTTCCTGTGCGTTCGATTTTTGCGAGAGCCTTGAAGAGATAGTTATTCCTCAGAATGTTACGGTCATAGAGAGCGGTGCTTTCGGAGATTGCAGGAAGATAAAAAGCATCGTTGTTCCCGATAATGTTACGGAGATCGGTTGTGCTGCTTTTGACGGCTGTGCAAGTCTGGAAAGCGTGAATATTCCCAATGGAGTCACTGTGATCGAGGATAATGTTTTTTCAAAATGCGGCAAGTTAACAGAGATAAATATTCCCGACAGCATAACGGAGATCGGAGAATCCGCATTTGAGGATTGCAGCAGCCTGGAGAGGGTCGATATTCCTTCGGGAGTGACTGTGATAAAGGATTCCGCTTTTTCGGGATGCAGCGGTTTATCGGAGATAAATTTTGAATATGGACTAACTGAGATAGGAAGCTGGGCATTTTATGAATGTGAAAGCTTGAAGTCGCTCGTGCTTCCCGACAGTGTTGTTAAAATAGAAATGTCGGCATTTGAAGACTGCGTGGGATTGGAGAGTGTAAAGCTGTCAAGCAAGCTTGAAGAAGTTGATCTTGGCTGGTTCGACGGCTGTTCAGAGCTTCACTCGATAGAGATACCAGATGGCATTAAGTCGGTAAGAGTGAGCAGTTTGGTCCCAATAACATCTCTGACGATACCCGAAAGTGTTCCGTATGATGAATTTTCATATCTCCCGTCAGATGATGACACGATAAGAGAATTGAATCTTCCACTCAGTTACAGACAGGATTTCTCGATTTTCGAAAAGGAACTTCCGTCAGACTGCAAGCTCAATTATTATTCGGGTCAGACTGTTTTTACCGATAAAGAAAAGCGCAGCCGTCTGGCAAAATATTTGAAGAACAATTCTTACAAGACGGGATTGAAAGTGTATACTTGGTACTACGGAAGTCAGATCTCGGGCGATGCCAAAAACAACATAAAGAGCAGGGTTCAGGGGTTGAACAAAACAGCGGACATCGTTGCGGCATACGATAAAAATTTAGCTTTGTTTGCGGGAGAGTGCAAAGGAAAAAGCGGTATCGTATTCACAACAGAGGGATTTGCCGTTTATGATTCCTCTATGACGCTCAATGCATCAACACCGCTCATAAAATATGAAGACTTTGGATATATCTCCAGAGATGGTTCAAGATATACGGTTTGGTTAACGGATATGGAAACAACATATTCACTCTATGAGGAAAGTACTCTCAATGAAGACGGCTTCGGTGAGCTTATAGAGAGCATAGTAAATATGGACTACTTAAAGTAAGGAGCTGTGATAAAAATGAGTTTGGAAAGCAAGCTTATACAATACCGTGATGCGGGATATCCGATCATCTTTGTTGAAACCTATGAAGAAGAAAAGGTTGACAGATTTATTACCAAAATAGCGAAAACTGCACGCATTTCCGTCATTGAATGGAACGGGGCTGTCGGTGTATGCGATTTTGCGAAAAAAGTTCGCAAAGGCACAAAGAAGATGTCATTGTGCGAGGCACTTGAAATTTTACAGCTTGACGACCTTAACAGAAAGATGATCGTTATAAAGGATATGAACGATGAGCTTTCCGATCCGCAGACTATTGCGCAGCTAAAGCGGCTGGCGTTAAAGATAACCTCGGGGGTAGAATGTACAGTTGTAATGGTATCGCCCGTTCTGACGATACCGAAAAGCCTTGAAAAGTTTATCACCGTCATTGAGCAGGAATACATTGACGACAGGGAGATAAGGCGCATAATCAATGATTTCACTGCCGAAAATGAGCTTCCTCCCGTTGCCCCCGACCTTATTGAGCAGCTTGCGGTAGCGTTAAAAGGACTGACCGAAATGGAGGTCAATCAGATACTTGCTTTGGCGGTTTCGACCAATGGTGATATCACCAAGAAAGACCTGCAGTTCATTTTTGAGCAGAAGCAGCAGATGATAATGAAATCGGGTATTCTTGAAATGATACCGCTCAAAGAGAAGATCGATGACATCGGCGGATTGGAAAATCTCAAGGAATGGCTCAAAAGGAAAAGCAAGGTTTTCAACAACATCAACAAGGCGGAAGAATTCGGCGTGAATATGCCGAAAGGCTTGCTTATCGCAGGTGTTCCCGGCTGCGGAAAATCCTTGTCGGCAAAGGCGGCGGCGTCGCTGTTTGAGGTGCCATTGCTTCGTCTTGATATGGGCAGGCTCATGGGAAAATATGTGGGAGAATCCGAGAGCAATATGCGTCAGGCGATAAGGCTTGCCGAGGCTATTGCGCCGTGCGTACTTTGGATAGATGAGCTTGAAAAGGCGTTTGCAGGCATCGGAAGTCAAAACGGAAACGAAGTCACTACCCGTCTTTTCGGCACATTCCTCACATGGATGCAGGAAAAGACAAGTCCTGCGTTCGTACTTGCAACGGCTAATGATATTACAAAAATGCCGCCGGAGCTTCTGCGAAAGGGACGTTTTGACGAGATATTCTTCGTTGATCTCCCAAATCCTGCAGAGAGAAGAAAGATATTTGAAGTTCACATCAAAAAGCGCAGACCGAAGGATCTTGCGAACATAGACATTTCAAAGCTTGTAAATATGACCGACGGATACAGCGGAGCGGATATTGAGGGCGTTGTCCGTGACGGGATAGAAAATGCTTTTTGCGACGGCGAAGATCATATCACCACGGAGTATATTTCCGATGCTATAAAGAACACGACATCACTTTCGGAAATAATGAAAGATGATCTTGAAAAGATGAAGGACGAATACACAAAGCGTAAGCTGAAAAATGCCACATAAGGAGAGATTTATATGGAAAAAAATACACTCAGCGGAATAGTTTCCGATTTTGTGGGAGATTATTTCAGTGAAGAAAGAGACCCCGATAATATGCAGGACTGGCTCAGCGATGAGATGACGAAGCATCTGCCCGAGATGTCTTCGGACGAGGCGCAAAGCACGAGCGGAACTATCATTGCGACTGTAAAGAGGGTGAATGACTGCATTGCATCGGCTCAGAATGCGGCAAAGGAAAATGTGAGTGCGGAGGAATGGTTCAATACCGAATTCAATGAGCGCACTGATGGTCTGACCGTTGCCGAAAAGGGAAAGGTCCTCACGCAGATGTACAACGGTTTTTGCGGAGCAAATTCCGATGAGCTTATGCAGGAGATGCCCGATGATGCCTGGGACAACTTCTCGCTTCTGCAAATGGCATCCGATGTTGTGAAAAAGGCGGGAGCAGTTGCTTTGCGTTCCGCTGTAACAAGTGTTGATGAGTCCATAGAGCGCAGCATGGAGGAGGGTACGGAGCTTGTTGGCGCAGATGTGATAGGCTCGGCAATAAACTCGGCTGCCGATATGGGTTTAAAATGCGCGGCGGCAGGTGCAACGAGGATCGCACAGAAAAAAGGCTGGCTTGAAACAGTTCTCCCCGAAGACACCTCCACCGAGGAGATAACCAGTATGGCTGTCGGTGCGGTTGAGGACATCAAGGTATGCTTCAAGGCTGCGACGGGAGAGATAACGGCTCTTGAAGCGGCAGATCAGGTACAAAGAAATGTTGTCGCGAGGGCTGTTGATTATGTTGCGGATCATGCCGACAAGATAGGTAAGGCTATCGGAACATTTTTTAACCCGTTATTTGGCGGAGAAATAGGTGAAAAGATAGGCAAGGGAATAAAATATCTCTGCACGACCGAGGTAAAGGATTTTATCAAGGTCGGTGTAAACAAAGTATGCACAGCGGCGAGAAATCTTTTTTCCGGAGCTGTCAACAAATTAAAAAACGGTGTAAAAGAATTCTTTTCACTTTTTTCATAATATGTGAGGTGTAGGTATGGCGGTCAAAAAGGTAAAATTTCCTCTTGATATGGGAAATGATGTTCTTGTAAGGGACATAGACGAATTAAAGGATAATTTCAATATCGAAAAGGTGACCGAATATTTCCTTAACGGAAAGCTTCTGACATGGCTCAATGACAGATTTTACGAAGAAGAAGCGGAGCAGGTGGAGGAGCTTTCATCGGAGACCGATAAAAGCTTGCTTGCGGGAAAGCTTTGCCGTATTTTTGATATTGAGAATGAAGATAATGTTGATATCGAGGCGATCGAAAAGCGCAAAGAGCGTCTTGAAAAGCTGCGCAGCATTACAAGCGATGATGAAGTGATAGAAAATGTTGATGATGTTGCATTTTCGCAGGAGGAGCTTGGCGATCTGCTTGATGAAGATATTGATGTCATTTATCTTTGCGGTGAAAAGTTCCGTATACCTTTGAGCGTGAAGAATAAAAAATACATAGGTGTAAATTCTCCCGAGCTGACTATTTCCACCAAGAATGAAACGATCGATCTTTCGGAGTATGGTATTGTTGTTGAAAAATGCACTTTTTCGGATAAGACTGCTGAAAAAATGGTCAAAAAGAATGAAGAAGTTCAGATTTCGGATGATGAAGAAAGCAGTTCCGAAACGGAGTCTGAGACCAAGTCAGATACTGACCCGAAAATAGAAAAATTTATTGCATTTTTGCATAATAAAGTTGACAGACAGCATGATGAGATGGAAAAAATGTATGAACAGCAAAATAACCAAAGTGGAACTCTCTGGGCTATTTTGAATAATATTCCCGAAGTATCTTTTACTGCTTATTTTGTAAACTGGAGCGACACGGGATATACAAATTCATCTGATGTGATGGATGCGTTGGAAAAACAGTACAACGATTTTATGGCGGAAAAGACGGAATTATTGAATGACCCGAAGGTAAATAATATTTATTATTGCAGGGATATAAAAACAATGACGTCCGGCTGTCTTTGTTCAAGGGAGAACATGATGCTTCCATTTAAGGGAGATGCGGCACGTATTTCAATAAGTGTTCCGAAAAGTCTTTTTGAGAAATTCAAAAAAGAATATATGACCCCGATCGCATTGACATATTTATCGGAAAAGGTTCCTTCGGAGATAGTGGAAGCCGTTGTTGACGGACTTGCTCCCATAAATGATTTTAAAGCCTATTATCTGATCAATATGCCGAAATTCCTGAAACTGTTTGCAAATGAAAGGGATCAACGCTCAACGTTGTATAATTCAGATGGCTATTCTATACATATATCGAGCTATGAAAGAGTAAACAAAAACAGCATTGCATCAACGGCAACAAAATTCAAAAATGCATACTGTAATGTTGATACGACGATCGCAATAAATAAAAAAACCAACATATACGACCGTGTAACAGAGCTTATACATCATTATTACAAGTATGATATGAACTATGACAATGCGAATGAAATTAGTTTTTCTATACATTATTGTGATTATGTATCGGGCATAGATGTTGTGACCGATACCGAGGAAATAAAGAATTCACTTATCAAACAGTATAATGATACGATAAAGTCGATCGGCAGTTCCCCCATTGTTTATCCCGAAAATATAAACAGCTTTGTATCGGGTGCATTGGCGTTTGATCTTTATGATAGAGATAGTAACTTTAAAATGCATGAAGAACCTACAAAGGATGTACCGTATGCACACATAACGATACCGCCGCATAAATTCGCTGAATTTGCCAAAGAGTATCTGACGCCGATAGTATATATTCCGTGCAAAGAGAAGTTTTCGGATGATCTCTTGATAGAAATGACTAAAATAGCCTCGCTTTATCCTGATTCGGTAAAGATAGTACCGGGATATATAATAAATATCCCCAAGCTTATCGATGGTATGAAATTTGAAAGTCAATATCTTAGAGGGTCAAATGAACTCTGCATGACCGATTATATGGGCGGAACATATTCAAAGGAAAAATTTAATAAGGTTTATGAATCTGTAAATTCATATAAGCGCAGTTCAAAAGTATCAGAGGCAATAAAAGAATATAAGGACGTAGTATCAAGCACAAATCCGATGGTATCGCTCTTAAAGAAACGTATTCCTAATATTTAAAACCTGTCTTCATAAGAATTGTGTGCTGATTTTCGAGCATAATTTTGTTGCAGACAAGGCAAAAATCCGCAGGTGGG
>UQQA01000051.1 GCA_900543105.1 uncultured Ruminococcus sp.
GCTCGTCAAGGAGCATTATCTCGGGCTTCTGCGCTATCGCCATTGCTATTCTCGCACGCTGTCTTTCACCGCCCGAGAGCGCATTTATCTTGCGGTTCTGGAGCTTTGTCATACCGGTGCGCTCTATCGCCCATTCAACGATGCTTTTATCATCGCCGTCCGAGCCTGCCCACCATTTTTTATGTGCGTATCTGCCGTATTCGACAAGCGTTTTTACTGTTATGTCGCTCATACTCGTGTCATTCTGGCACAAAACAGCCATTTTCTGTGCGACAAGCTTTGTATTTGTGCGGAAAATATCCTTTCCGTCAAGCAGAACTTCTCCGCTTTCGGGACGAAGGTTTCGGCTCATCGCTCTTATAAGAGTTGTTTTTCCGCAGCCGTTCGGACCGATTATGGAATAAATTTTTCCGCGCTCGATATCAAGGCTTATCCCGTCAAGGATACGGTAATTTCGGTAGCCTGCGCAAAGGTTTCTCACCGATAAGATAGTCTTTTCCATAAGCGCCTACTTTCTTAACAGATACAGGAAGAACGGAACTCCCAGCACTGCCATTACTATTCCGACGGGGATTTCTGTCGGGCTTAAAACCGTTCGTGCAAATGTATCACTCAGCATCACAAGTGCCGCACCGAGGAGTGCAGTCGCAGGGAACATTATCTTGTAATTATTGCCGAGGATAAGCCTTATGCTGTGCGGAACGATAAGTCCGACAAAGCCGAGCAGACCGACAACGCTTACCGCAGATGCCGCAAGAAGCGCCGCAAGTGCCGTAAATCCAAGCCTTGTAAGCTCAACATTAAGTCCGAGTCCCCTTGCCGTATCATCACCGAGAACAAGAATATTCAGCTTGTCGGCGAAGATGAGCGCAAGCAGCAGACCTGCGATAGTGTAAGGCAGTATCGTCCGCACCTCGCCCCAGCTTCGTGAGGAAAGGCTTCCGTTCATGAACGTGAGTGCGCCGTGAACACGGTCGCTGAAAAAGACGAGTATTGCGGAAATTCCCGCACCGAAAAGCTCCGAAACCGCAACGCCCGAAAGCACAATTCTTGTCGGGTCGATGCCGCCTTTCCACGCAAGAAGATAGATTATCACCGCCGCAAGCATTGCACCTGCGAATGCCACTATCGGGACAAGGTTCTGCAACTGCGGAAACACTACAAGTATAAGTATGCCGAAAAGACCTGCTCCGCTGCTTATTCCGATTATGGACGGGTCGGCGAGCGGATTTTTCATAACGCCCTGAAGCATCGAACCCGAGAGTGCAAGGTTGATCCCTACCAGAGCGGCAAGTATCATTCTCGGAAGTCGGATATTCCATATTACCTTATTGTTCGTTCCCGTATGGTCGCCCGAGATAGTGTTCACTATGTCCGAAACGGAAATATCCATCGTTCCGACAACGTTTCCGAGGATAAATGCAAACACTGCCGCCGCCGCAAGAACGACAATGACTATAGCTTTGAACGAGGTCGTTTCTCTGAAAGCAGTTTTCTCCATCAGAATGTTTCTTCCACCTCTCCGTAAATTTCGGGGTAAATGCTCTGTGCCATATACTTTATCGCATCAACATAGTAAGGACCTGCGTTGTAGAGATAATACTGCTGAGGGAGATAGATAACTCTGCCCTCGTTTATGGCGTTTACGGAGCTCCATGCAGGGTTCGATGCGAACTGTTCCTCAACAGTCTTTTTCGCCTCTTCATTGCTTGATATCATCGTTGTTACAAGAACATAGTCGGGGTCTTTTTCAACGATGTATTCGATATCGAGCGGAGTTGTTTCCGAGCCTACCGTGTCGGGTGCAAGTCCCGATGCGATGTTGTCAAGCTCCAGTATCTGCGCAATATCGCCTGCGATGCTATTGTCAAGCTTTACCGCAAGGGATTTCGAGGTAACATAAAGAATAACAACGGAAATATCATCATCGGGAAGCTTGTCGGTTATCTCCTTTTTGCCGTTTTCAAGCTCCGTGATGCGCTGTTCGGCAAGCTCGCTCTGACCGAGAAGCTTTCCGAATGCACGGTATGTATCGACAACATCGGAGAAGCCTCTCATGTGCGTCTGGATAACGTTATAACCCATTTCACGAAGCTTTGAGCTTTGTGTGGACTGCGTTCCGACCTGCGCAATGATGAGGTCGGGTTCCTGTGCAATTACCGATTCCATATCGATAGAGTAAACAGGTCCGATCTGCGGAAGTGCCATTATTTCCTCCTCATAGCCCTCGGTAAGACGGATATTGTCGCTCACATCGGAGGTGCATATCGATTTTCCGCCGAGGTCGTACCAGACGTTGAGCGGAGTTCCCGAAAGAACTGCGACCTTTTCGGGCTTCGTTTCGACAGTCGTTTCATATTTGAGATAATCACGGACTGTAAGAGGGTAATCCTCGCCCGTTACAAGGATAGCGGCTTCATCGTCCGATACCTTGTCTGCCGATGCGGCATTTTTCAATCCGCCCATTCCTGCGTTGTTCGCTGTCGTCGTTTCGGAAACCGTGTCCGATGCTGCTGTGTCTGCCGATGATGAACAGCCTGCTGCCGATAAAAGCATTGCTGCCGCCATTACTGCCGTTAAAACTTCCTTTTTCATTTTTCTTTATCCTTTCAATTTTTATACTAAACACCATTTAAAATTTGGAAAAAACCAAACCGATAATCTCGCATATATAGGATTTCGGCGCAGATTTTTTCATGTATTTTATTGGTGTTTAGTATTATAAACTTTTTATATGTTCGCAGTAAATTTCCCTTATCTCGGGGTATTCTCCAAGTCCCTTTAAAACGCAGTTGACCTCAAAGCCCGAAGATTCAAGCTGTTCTTTCCACTCGCCTGCCATATCGTTTTTGGCGTGGTCGCCCGCAACGAACATAAGGGGCATAACCGTGACCTTTTTCTTTCCGCAAAGCTTCAGTTCGCCTATAACATCGTCCAATGTCGGCTCTGCTTCAACGGTCGCAGTATAAATGTTGTCAAAGCCAAGCTCCGTGCAGACCCTGCGGAATTTCGTATAAGCTCCGTTCGCAGAATGTTCCGTGCCGTGACCCATTAGTACAACGGTCTCATCGGGAAATTTTTCTGCGATAATGCGGCAGACCTTTTCCATATCGGCTCTGCTTTCAAGGAGAGGTGCGCCGACTTTTATATTTTCAAAATCTCCTTTGAACCTTTCAGCCGCATTGAGGAGCATCTCATATTCGATGCCCGAGATGATATGCGTTGGCTGGATAATAACCTCGTCAAAGCCGTCATTTTTCAGGCTGTCAAGCATTTCATCGACCGTATCAAAGCTTACCCCCTGCTTTTTGAGCGCAGAAAGCACTGTTTTGCTCGTGAGCGCAATGAAAACCTCATAGTCGGGGAAGCTTTTTTCTATCGTTTTTTTCAGCGCAAGAACGGAATTTTCGAGTGCATCAAGGTGGCTCGTTCCGAAGCTTGCTTCAATTATAGCTTTTTTCATGATTTTCTCCTTTGAAGAGCAGATACTGCCCTGTTTTTTCGTCCAAAACGGCTTCAACGCCGAGTGCCTGACGGATAAGTCCGCTTTCGGCGGCTTCTCTCGGCGGCATAACGCCCAAAAGCCTGCCGTTTTTCATAACTGCGGTCATATCCGAGTTTGAGAGCGCCATATTGATGTCGTGAAGCACCGTAATTACTGTTTTTCCGCGATTTTTCATCGCAGAAACTATATCTGTAAGCTCAAACTGACTGCTTATATCAAGATAGGTGGAAGGTTCATCGAGGAGAACGATGTCCGTATCCTGCGCAAGCGTCATTGCGATATATGCCCTCTGCCGCTGACCGCCCGAAAGCTCCGATACCTTTCTGTCGGCGATGTCGGAAACGCCTGCGGCTTCGAGTGCTTCGTCCACTGTTTTTTTATCCTGCGCTGTGAACCGCCTTGGGTAGCCAAGGTACGGAAATCTCCCGTGTGAAGCGAGCGCACGGACTGTAATGCTGCCCGAGTTATGCACCTGCTCCATATAGGAAATTTTCTGTGCAAGCTCGGTATGCTTCATCTTGAAAATGTCCTTTCCATCTATCAGGACTTTTCCCCGTGACGGTTTCAGCAAGCCGCAGCACATCTGCAAAAGCGTACTTTTTCCGCAGCCGTTCGCACCTATCACCGAGGTTATGCTGCCCTTTGCAAAGCTTATGCTTATATCTTCGAGTATGTCCTTGCCGCCGTAGCCGCCGTAAAGGTTTCTCAGTTCAAGCATTGTGCTTCCCTCCTTTTTTCTTCAGAAGAAGATAGATGAAGAACGGCACTCCGATGTAGGAAATAACTATGCCGAGCGAAATTTCATTCGGTGAAAAGAGCGTTCTCGCAGCGATGTCGCATACCGTGACGAACGCCGCGCCGAGCAGTACGCAGGCCGGCATTTTGTATCGGCTCTCATATCCGATAAGCCGTCCGCATATATGAGGAACGATAAGTCCGACAAAGCCGAGTATTCCTGCGAAGCTTACCGCCGCACCTGCAAGCGCCGCCGCAATCATGAGCAGTACGAAGCGTGTCGCTTTCACGTTAAGTCCGAGCGTGAACGCAGTTTTGTCGCCAAGCGAAAGCACATCGGTCTCGTTGTGTAAAAGAAACGCCGCAGCTATCCCGACAGCAATTATTATCCACGCAGGGAAAAGCTTTTCGAGGGTTATGTTTCCGATGCCGCCTATTTTGAACGAGGATATTCCCGACAGCGTTTCGGGGAAAAGCTCCGTCACGGTGTCCGTTCCTGCGTTGAAAAGCGAAGATATCGCCGCACCTGCAATGACAAGCGTAAGCTTTGAAGCTTCGGTTTTCCGTGCAATTATGTAGACCGTCATCACCGCCGCGAACGCTCCGACAAAAGCCGCCGCAGGAAGCATTTTCGCCGCCGTCGGGAAAAGTGCGGAGCAAAGCACGGTGAAAAAACCTGCACCTGCGTTCACGCCGATAACTCCGGGCGAAGCGAGAGGGTTTCCGAGGACAGCTTGAATTATCGCACCCGACAGTGCAAGTGCCACCCCTGAGAGCATCGAGCCGAGAACGCGCGGCAGTCTTATGCAGTAAACTATCCTGCCGTCCGGTGTGCTTTTTCCGCTTGCAAGCGCAGAAAAAACTTCGCTCGGACTTAGCCGAACCGAACCAAGACAAATTCCTGCGAGTGCTGCTGCAAACAGCACGATGAGAAGCACAAGCAGGGTTATGAGCTTCTTATTTTTCTCCGAAAAGGATATCCGCAAGCTGCTGATATGCTTCACCCCATTTCGCATTCGGTCTGTAGTGGAAAAGCTGCTTCGGGAGGACAACGAACCGACCGTTTTTCACCGCCGAAAGCTCCGACCACGCAGGATTGGAAAGCAGTGTATCGTCAAGCACCTTGCGAGCCTTTTCCTCGTCTGCGCCCATAAAGGTCACGAAGATAAAATCGGGGTCTGACTTGACTATAACTTCAAGACTGAGATCGTCAAGAAGCGTTCCGTTGTCGGCTATGTTCACGCAGCCGAGGGCTTTTAACATTCCCCCTGCAAGGCTCGAACTGTCCTTTGCGTGAACAGCCGAGGACGAAGCACGGAGATACAGCACGGTCGGCGGCTCTTTGCCCGAAACGGACGCGAGAACTTTATCTATCTGCTTCTGCACCACCTCGCCGTTCTGCTCGTAAAGGTCGGCTCTGCCCGTGATATCGGTAAATTTTTTCAGCACGGAGAGATACTCGCCGAATTCGTTCACGCTGAAATAAGCCGTGGTTATGCCTGCATTTTCGAGCGTATCACGAAGCTTGGTATGCTCGGCGATATCGGCTGAAAGCACGGCGAGATCAACGCCGAGGTCTATCATCTTTTCAACGGACGGAGATTTCATCTTTCCGATATTTACCGTTGTTTCGGGAACTTCAAAAAGATGCTCGTCATAAGCGTCCGCAGTTACAGCGGAAAGCTCACCGCCCGAAAGCAGCCATATCTCCGCCAAACTTCCGCTGCAAAATGCGGCTTTCCGAGGCTCATCGACCGTGACCTCATAACCGAGGTCATCGATAAAGGTATAGCCTGCGTTTTTCTGCGGCGCGTTTTTTCCGCAGCCGACCGCAAGCGTTGTTACGAGTATAAGCAAGGCTATAAGAAATGCTGTTTTCTTAATTTTCATAAAATCCCCCAAAAACAAAAATCGGACATTATCCAAGCCGCAGCAGGGATAATGTCCGATCGCGTTATTCTTTTACGTTTTTTATGATACGCCGAAAAAGCCGTTTTGCAAAAAGCGCAAAAAGGCAGCACAAATAAGACCGTTTATACGGCCTGATTTTTTCGCATATCATCGTTTACGTTCCGGAGTTCCGCAGATCATAAAACAACACCCTGACACGGGAAAAATACAGGCAAGTATTCCGACTTATTGTCTGCCGAAAACGGCTCACATACGCCTTCCCAAGGGATAATACCCTCAGTGACCGACTTTACGTCATGTATGCTTAAGCTATGACAAAAGAACAGACATAGCTGACAAAATACGGCAACGGCCTTGCTCAGGATTCGCACCTGATTCCTTCTATACTAAAACCCAATTAAAAACTATACAAAAAATCAAGCAAAAATTCTAATTTATGATTTTTGCGCAGATTTTTTGTCTATAGTTTTATTGGGGTTTAGTATTTGGCTCGGCAGGCTTTTACAAAAGCTCTGCTTTTGCACCTATATTTCGACAAATATTCATATAAAAGTTATTTTAACATCTCGAAAAATGTTTGTCAAGGGATATTTTGTGAATTTGGTCTTATACAAAATGACCTTTATACTATATTATATGGGATATTATTGACGGATAACATTGCTGTCCGTTTATGGATATCTTGGATATTTGCAAAAATTGTTTATGTTACTAAAAGTGACACAGAAAAAAATTTAGAAAGATGGTAAAATTAACTTGAAATATCATTTGAGAAGTGCTATAATTTAAGGAGCAAGATATGTAATAAAATTTTCCATTATTGGTCATACTTTCGCAAAGATTGCGGAAACACTTTACATTAGAAAATTTTGGACATTATTTTGCAGAAACAACAATGCAAAGAGGGTTCTTTGCACAAAAAATTTATCACGAAAGGATGATAATCATGGAATTTAAAAAGACAGTGGCAGGAATTTCCGCTGCTGCTATCGCAGTAACTCAGGTCGCTGCGGTCATTCCAATGAACACATTCGCTGCAACAGAAGATGTAGCAAGCGCTAACGTTCAGTTTGCTTTGAACTACAAGGCTGGCGGCAAGACGAACAGCGTTACAGCTGCAGCAAGCGAAAAGACAGCAACAGTAAATGCTGACGATATCGCTTCCGTAGAAGACTTCGGTCTTTCTTTCAGCGGTGCTATCACAGGTGCTGATCTTGCAGACGGCGACAAGTACACATTCACAGCAAACGGTCTTACCGTTACTGCAAAGGAAAAGGACACAAAATCTGTTGACACGACCGGCACAGTTTGGGTTGAAGCTGATGGTGTTGACCTCGACGGTACAACTGCTGCAGGCAAGCTCGATGTTGAGAATGCAGGTGCTGTTGGTGATACAGTTACTATTGCTTACACCAAAGCAGATACTGATATCAAGGTAGTTGACTCCAATGGTGTAGATATCGCTAACACAGCATCGGAAGAAGGAAAGTTCACTTTCGTTCTTACAGCTGATTCCGCAAGCAAGTTCACTATTTCCGGTGACGGCGTAACGGTTGGAAGCGTTAAGGTAACAAAAAAGACTGAAACTCAACTCAGCATTGGTAACCGTGCTCTCACAACAGAAATCGGCGATCAGACGGTTACCGCAACAGGCGGTGTTGCCGGTGATGAGGTTACTGTTACATTCTATGAGACACCTGATTTCGGCGGTGTGGGTAGCCTTACAATTGCAGGTGTTGACGCAGCAAATAACGGAAGTCCATATACTTTTGAACTCACAGAAGACATGGTTACTAACGGATTCACGGTAAGCGGCAACGCCTATACTATCTCCGAAATCAAGCTTGTACATACAGAAGAAGCCGATCTTAATAAGAGCGGTGAGATCAAGGATACAAAAACTCCTGCTACAGTAACAGTTGCAGCTGACAAGTTTGCAGATGTTGCTCTTGTTGACGGCAGCACCCTTACTGTTGGAACTGCAAAGACCGGTGAAAACGATGGTACGATCACCATTAAGGCGGGCGACGTTGTTATTACAGAAGGTACTGCACCTGCAGAAAGCTATACACTTAACGCAGAGCAGGCTGCTGCTGTAAAGGCAAACGGTCTTACTATTACAGGTTCGGGCATCAAGCTCGCCAAGGTTGACTATAGAGTTAAGGGCGAAACAACAAAGGGTCAGACAATAACTCTCTTCTCCGGTTCTGACAGCGTTGTTTGGTCTGAAACCTATGCATCAGAAACACAGACTTGGGAAACACTTGTTGAAGATACCGCAAAGACAACCGTTTCCACAGACAAGCTTACTCTTGGAACTCTTGAGGCATTCAAGGACAAGTACGAAAACATCACAGCTACTTGGTCTGAACTCACAGCTGTAAAGGTAACTCCTGACGCACCTACAGAGGTTCAGGGTACACTTCCGTTCAGCACAGAAACAGACCTTTCCAAGAACTATATCAAGTTCGGTGCTGTAGCTGACGCTGCAAAGGACGGCACTATCACAGTAGGTGTTAAGGACACTGACGGTGCTGCTGTTGTTCTTAAGGACGCAGACGGCAACAAGCTTGATGAAAAGGCAGTTACAAGCGATGCAACTTCCGTAGTATTCACACTTACAGAAGAGCAGGCTGCAAAGGTTGCACAGGGCTTTATCATTGCAGGTACAAAGGGTACAGTTACTTCTGTTGCTTATAAGGCTAAGGCAGAAGAAACTGATCCTGTTGACAAGGATACTGTTGAGATCTGGAAAGGTGAATTCGATCTTGGCGAATGGACTAACAACTTTACAGAACTTCCTGCTTATTCCAAGGCTGAAAAGAACGGCACATTCACTATCAACTACACTGTAAACGATGGCGCAGAGTACGCACAGTTAATGTTGACAGATAAGGGCAGCGAAGCAAATAGCTGGAAATGGACTGACCTTACCGAAGCTGAAAATCTCGTAATACCTTCAACAAACCACAGCTATACTCTTACAGATACAATTGCTGATTCCATTAAGAACGGCAGAATCGTTATCAAGGGTGCAAATGTAACACTTACTTCCGTTACATACAAGGCTCCCGCTTCATCCGGTGAAGACAAGAAGGAAACTGTTCTCTTTGAGGGCAGCACCGATATGGGAACAAAGTGGGGCAAAAACGAGCCTATCGCTAAATTTAATGCAGTCAAGGGCGGCACTATCACTGCCGAATTTGAAGAGGGCTCAACTGAATACTGGCAGCTCAAGTTCATGGACAGCAGCTGGGAGGTTCTTTCCTCTCCAAAGACTAACCAGTGGGGCAGCGTTGAACTTGGCGCAAATGCTACAAAATACTCATTTGATCTCAATGCTGCTGATGCCAAGGCTGTTTCAAGCAATGGTATGATCGTTTCCGGCTACGGCATAACACTTAAGAAGCTCACTTACACAGCTCCTACAGGAGAAGTTGAAGAAGATAAGCTCGCTATCAATGCAGCAAACTTCCCTGATGCTAACTTCCGTAAGGTATTGACAGCATACAGCTCCGAAAAGGTAAAGAACGTTCCTGTACTTACCGAGGCAGATATCGCAAAGATCACAGACCTTGGCAATGAAAAGACTGATGGAAGCAAGGTCGAAGCTGAAAACCTTGCAAAGGTTGTAAACTTCAAGGGCATTGAAAAGCTCACAGCTCTTAAGTCCCTCACACTTACAAACACACAGAGGAATTTCAAGGCTCTTGATCTTTCGGAGAACGCAGCTTTGACATTTGTTGATGTAAGCGGCTGCACAAACCTTGCTGATCTTAAGCTCCCTGAAACAGCTGCTATCGAAACACTTCTTCTCCAGAAAACAGCTATCACAGCAGTTGATGTTTCCAAGTACACAGGTCTTAAGGTACTCAATGTTTCCGATACAAAGCTCACAGCTCTTGATGTTAAGGCTAACACAGAGCTTGAAACACTTGCTCTTGCAAATGTAAAGGTTGCTGAACTCGACGTTAAGGCTAACACAAAGCTCAGGACTCTCGATGCTGCAAACTGCGGTCTTACAAAGATCGACGTTTCCGCTAACACACTTCTTGAAGATCTCGATGTTTCGGGCAACAGCCTTATCACTCTTGACCTCACAGGTCTTACAGCTCTCACAGCTGATAAGTTCAAGGCTGACAACAACAAGAGAAATATCGGCACGGTCATTGACGGCGAGTATGATCTTAAGGATCTCGTTGCTGAAGGACTTGTTGTTGATAACATGACTATCACAACTGAAGGCGTTACACGCAATAAAAATGTTCTCACAGGCGTTAAGGGTGATGTAACATATACTTACGAGACAGGTCTTGAAACAGAAGGTCTTGACAAGGTTACATTCACACTCGCTCCCGAAAAGGTAACATCTTTCAACTTCTATGTAAGCGCCAACGGTTCTAATCCTGTTGTCTGCGAAACCTGGAACGACGTTCTTAATGCAATGAACGACAAGACTGTTGACTACACAGTTATGATCGCAAAGGACAACGTTAAAGTTGACGCACTCAAGTTCCCAACAGCTGCAAAGGCAAAGAGCGTTACAATTTCAAGCAATAACAGAGATGCTTTAACTATCATAACAAAGTCCGCTTCCGTAACTCTCCCGACAGATGTTACACTCGCTAACGTTAATATTAATGCTGTTGACAAGAACGGCAAGCAGGCAAAGAGCTTCACACTCTCCGCAAGCAAGAATCTTACCATTGACAATCTCTCTATCAATGCTGAAAAGGCTGTTATCAAGGGTGCTGCAAAGTCAACTCTTACGATCGGCGGTATATTGCCCAACAGAAATGTGGTTGCAGATGCTGAGATCACAGGCTTTGGTACTGTTGCTGTTTATGACGGCTGCGAAGTAACATTTGACAAGAACGTTAAGGTAAAGGATCTCAGGATCGGCGGCGGTGCAACCGCAGTATTCGGCAGCAATAATGCAACCTTCACAAACGTTATTACCGATAATGAAAGCACAATAAAGTACAACACAGCTGATTACAACCCTGTTGCTGTAACAGGCAATATTTCAGGCGAAAACAAGCTCAAAGTTGGCATCAGCTATGAGAAGAGCGCTGCTTCCGCAGAAGAGGGACAGGATCCCGTTCTTGAAACAGTCACCAAGTTCGCTAAGGACGATGTTGTTCTCGTTTCCAAGAGTGCTAACCTCGCCGCTGTTGACGCATCCGAATCTCTCCTTGAAGGCGCAACACTCGGCAGAGATAAGTCCGACATTAAGGTAATGGATACCGTTGCTACAATGAACGGCGTTAAATACGCACAGTGGAGCGATATCACAAGCACGATCGCTGCTGTTGCAAAGGCTGACAAGAACTTTGCTAAAACTGCAGTATATAATATCGCACTTTCCAAGGAACTCGATGCTAACGGCGCACTTAAGATGCCTGCAGCAGGTACATTCGGCACACTCATTATCAGGAGCGATGCTGATGCACAGACACTTAAGTTCACAGGCAATCTCACACTCACAGGCAAGACAATATTCGAGAATGTTAAGCTTGAATCTGACAAGATCGTAAATAAAGTTGCTACAGCTGCTGACTTCTCGATCTCCGCAGGCAAGAATGAGCTTACTCTTAACAACGTAACAACGGCTGATAAGGCAAGCATCAAGACTATCACTTCAAGCGGCGTTGTAAACCTCGACAGAGTAACAGTCGGCACAGTAAATGCTGCAACAGTCAACGTTACAAAGACTACCAGCATAGTTCCGGGCGCAGGTGCTGTCAACGATGCTGAAAAGACATGGGAAGGCAAGGAAGTTGCTGCAAGCTCCGTAACAGTTAACGGCAACCTCACTGCAAAGACCGCTCTCAACCTCAAAGGCGACAATGCAAGCCTCACAGTTAAGGGCGTTGTAAATGCAATGTCTATCGAAGCTGAAAAGGAAACTGCAACACTCGCAGTTTACACACAGCCAAAGGGCAAGAACGCACTCGTTATTGGCAAGAACGGTGTAACAGCCGCATCCAAGAGCCTCCAGTTCGTTCTCGTTGATTACACATCAGGAAAGACCGCTCATATCACCGAAGACGTTGTTCTCGGTACTATCGCAGGTACTTATGCTGACGAATTCATTCCTTCCAACGATAACCTTGACGCAGAAGATTCTTACTATATCCTCAAGAGCGGTAAGAACCTCATTGCGAAGTCCAAGGATGCTGCTGCAGATTACGTTACCGTAAAGATCAACGGCAAGACAGCACGTTACAAGACTGTTGACGAGGCTATCAAGGAAATTTCCGCAACAGGTAAGTCCACCGATGTCGTTGAGATCACTATCACAGGAACGACATTCACGGGTGCAATTGATAAGCTTCCGCTCCCAACAGCAGGCAAGTACAAGACACTTACTTACAAAGCTGCTGATGCTGTTGCTGTTAAGGTAACCGGCGATCTCGCACTTACAGGTAACCTCGTCCTTGATAATGTTGACATCGAAAAGGTTACAAAGGACGGCAAGTCAACTGCTGCATTGAACGTAAATGTCGGCAAGTATGAGCTTTATGCTAACGGCTGCTACCTGAATAAGACAGCTGATGCTGCAGAGGGCAGTGGCGAATACAGTGCGGTTGCTAACATCAGCGGCACAGGTAAGTTCACTACAGGTATTGACATTGTTGTAAGCGGCAAAGTAAACGGTATAACACTTGTTCTCCAAAACAGCAAGGTAACTCTCGACGGAGATAAGGCTGCATTCACAGGCAGCATCGAAGCAAACAGAAACTGCACATTCTCCTACACGAATGCAAAGAACGTTAAGTTCGTCAATATCACAGGCGACAGTGCTAGCAGTCTTAAGCTTGACGGTGCGGCAGTTAAGGAAAATGCAGTTCTTGCAGCTATCACAGGCGACTACACCAAGGATGCTGTTATTGCAGACGGATTCAAGGTAGTTCGTTCCGGCAATAGCCTCAAGGCTGTAAAGGCTGAAAACGTTGTTGAAGTTAAGGCTTACAGCAGTGAATCTGATTTTGAAGACGAAAATGTCGACAAGGTAAGAGCTTATGACTCCGTTGCAAGTGCAATGAACGACATTTCAAGGATCAAGAACAAGGAAGCTTGCTATAAAGTTGCTGTAAAGACCGGTGATGTTCTCGTTCTTCCTAAGGCTAATACCTACCGTGGAATCGAACTTACAGCAGATAAGGCTGCAGAGATCACAACTGCAAGGGATCTTACCCTCACAGGTAACCTTCGTCTCAGCGACAATATAACTCTCAATAGGGCTGACAAGAAGGCAATGACAGTTAAGCTTGGCAGCTACGCACTCATAATCGACGAGAATGCACACGTTGCATATGACGCTGAAAAGAAGGTAAGCCAGTTCGTAAATATCGACGGCAGCAAGGGTGCATTTATTGCCGACGGTGATATCACAGTAAGCGGCAAGGTTAATGTTGATCACTTCAAAGCACCAAAGACAACTCTCGTTGACAAAGCATCATTCACAGCTGCTAACATCATTGCAGAAGGCGGCGAATCGCTCGACTACAATGTTAATATCGCAAACAAGGTCAAGATCGGTAATATCTTCGGCAAGGGCAATATTGTACTTAACGTTGACGGCGAGATCGCAGATAAGCAGATCGCTGTACTCACAGGCAACTATGTTGCAGAATCTGTAACTATCGGCGACGGTGAAACTTATGTTGCAGTTCCAAAGGGCAACAAGCTTATGGCTGTTGCAAAGGCAAATGCAAAGGCAGCTGCATTGACATTAGACGGATCGACAACATACTTATTCGACACTTATGAGAATGCTGTAAAGGCAGTTGCAAAGCTTGGCGATGCACAGGCAGAGATCGAGATCGATGTAACAGACGTTCAGCCTGTAAGCGGCAAACTTACACTCCCAACAAATGGCAAGTATAAAACACTCACAATCACTTCCGATAAGGCTGTTACACTTAAGGTCAACAGCGACATTACCCTCACAGGTAACCTCATTATTGGCGGCAAGGTAACCCTCCAGAAGAAGGAAGGCACAGCAAAGGATCTTCTTAAGTTCAAGTCCGCAACGGACAGGAAAACAAAGAAGGCTCTTTACACCGTAACGGTTGTTGACAACGCAAAGGTTGTTAACGGTACAGTTAACGGCGAGCCGATCGTAAATCCGGAACCCACAGAACCCGAGCCTGTACAGAAGGAAACAGTTAATGGCACACTTCCTTACAGCGGTGATGAAGTTGACCTTTCCGCAAAAGTTCTGAAGATTAATAAGGCTGACGTTGTTAGATACGGTGCTATCACAGTTACTCTTAAGGCAAACGTTACAAGCGCTATCGTTCTTAACAATGCAGACGGCAGTGAGCTTGCAAAAGCTACTCCCAAAGCAGAAGCTACTTCTGTAATTTTCACTCTTACAGCTGAACAGGCTGAAAAGATCACAGCTAACGGCTTTACTGTTACAGGTGATGCAGGCGTTGTAACCGGTGTTAAATACATGGCTCCAATTCCCGCAACCGAAGAAAAGGGCGAAAAGATCGGTACTCTTGACTACTCCGATTCGGTTGACCTCACATTGTATGTTTTGAAAATAAACGCAAAAAGTGATGTCGCTGCAAAGGGTACTATTACAGTAACTCTTCAGGATGCTGTAGAAAATTCAATCGAGTTCAGAAGGACAGCAGACGGCGATGCTTTAAAAACTATTGCTCCGACATCGGGAAGCAATACCTATACTTGGGAACTTTCCGATGAAGATGCAGCTTACATCAAGGGAAAAGGCTTTTACATCTCTGGAACAGCTGGCGTTATAACATCTGTTACTTACACAGAACCTAAGCCTGCTGTAACTCCCGGTAAAAAGGTTGCATATCAGGGTTCCCTTAACTACAACGGCGATGGAATTGACCTTTCAAGATTTCTTTTGCAGATCAATAAAAAGGCTGTCGTTGAAAATGGTACTATCACTGTAACTCTCAAAGAAGAAGTTACAAGTTCCGTTATTTTCAAAAAAACTAACCAGACCGACGTTATTAAAACTGTAGCTCCGACATCGGGCAGCACTACCTATACTTGGGTACTTTCTGCCGATGATGCAGCTTACATTGCAGAAAACGGATTTGTCATTGACGGAACAGAGGGCGTTCTGACATCTGTTACTTACACAGCTCCCGACAGTTCCGATATTGATGACAACGGTTCGGAGGACGTCTGAGCTTCTCAAAGCAAAAAGCTGAAAAAACAGCTAAATAACAAAAAACGGGCAGTCTATCATAGGCTGCCCGTTTTTTTATGATATTGTGTTTTTTAATAAAAACTATTGACTTATTAAACAAAATATCGTATAA
>UQQA01000052.1 GCA_900543105.1 uncultured Ruminococcus sp.
ATTTAAATGATATGTCAAGCAATTTTAAATAATACACCAATCAAGTGTATTAAATAACAAATATTGACAGCATCCAACATAGATGCTATAATATCACCTATGGGCATACCAAAAACGGTAGGCGGTCAATCTTTTGATCCCTGAAAGGGGGCGTTGCTATGAGTATAATTGAAGTTTTAACTTTGGGATTACTTATCTGCAATATTATCCAGATAATGATTCAGATAATGTTTGATTGCAACAATAAAAAGAAATAACCGCCCACAGCTGCTAAACGTGGCGGTTATTACTTAACCAATACATTCGGGAGCGACCGTCTATCGGTATGCCCTCTTTATGTTTATATTATATACCTTTTTGACAGATATGTCAAGCATTTTCTGCAAGCGGTCGGGTGAATACAAAACTCACCCAATTGCTGTATATTTATCGTATAATAATTACGCATTTATTTTTTGTCCACCATAAGCGAGCAAACAAGGTTCGAGAATGCGAGAGGGTCTTCTATCGGCATACCCTCGATAAGGAGCGCTTCGGTGTAGAGAATCTTGCTGTAGTCGGCAAGCTTTTCCTTGTTGTTTGCGTAGAGGTCTTTGAGAACGCCGAAGATCGGGTGGTTCGGGTTGATCTCAAGAACCTTCTGAGCCTTTACGTTCTGGTCGGTCGGCATTGCGGCAAAGGTCTTTTCCATTTTGAGCGAAATTTCGCCCTCGTTCGTGATGCAGACAGGGTGAGATTTAAGTCTTTCGGAAAGCTTTGCGGAGTTTACCTTGCCATCGAGAGCCTTTGCGATCTCGTCAAGCATATCCTTGCTTTCTTCGGAAAGCTTCCTGAACTCTTCCTTTTCCTCGGGAGTGTCGAGGTCGAGGTCTGCGTCCGAAACAGACTTGAACGGCTTGTCGTTATACTGTTCAAGAACCTTGAGTGCGAACTCGTCAACGCTTTCTGTGAGGTAGAGAATTTCGTAACCCTTGTCCCTGACAACCTCTGTCTGAGGAAGAGCGTCTACTTTGTCGACAGTTTCGCCTGCGGCATAGTAGATATACTTCTGGTCTTCCTTCATTCTCTGAGTGTATTCATCAAGCGTTACAAGCTTTTTCTCGTTTGAAGAATAGAACATAAGGAGGTCTTTGAGCAGGTCCTTGTTTGCGCCGTAACCGTTGTAAACGCCGAACTTTATCTGCATACCGAAGTTCTTCCAGAGCTTCTCATACTTTTCACGCTCGTTGGTAAGCATCTTCTTCAATTCGTTCTTGATTGTTTTTTCAAGCGATTTTGCGATAAGCTTAAGCTGTCTGTCGTGCTGGAGCATTTCACGGGAGATATTGAGCGAAAGATCCTGCGAATCGACAAGACCTCTTACGAAGCAGAAGTGGTCGGGGATAAGATCCTCGCACTTATCCATGATGAGAACACCGCTCGAATAGAGCTGAAGTCCCTTTTTGAAGTTCTTCGTGTAGAAATCCATCGGGGTGTTTGCAGGAACATAAAGGAGCGCATCGTAGGTCGCAGTACCCTCTGTCTTAACATGGATATGGCAGAGAGGATCGCTGTAATCATAGTATTTTTCCTTGTAGAACTTGTTGTAGTCCTCGTCGGTGAGTTCGTTTTTGTTCTTGCGCCAGATAGGTGTCATGCTGTTGAGAGTTTCTTCCTCAACGGTGGTCTCATACTCGGCAGGAACATCGTCAACGCCCGTACCCTCTTTGAGGTGGTCGTGTTCCATATCCATTTTGATAGGATAGTGGATATAGTCGGAGTATTTCTTGATGAGGGACTTTATCTTCCACTGCATAAGGAACTCGCTGTATTCTTCATCGTCGGTATCATCTTTGAGGAAGATCCTTACCTCTGTGCCGACCTTGTCCTTTTCGGCTTCTTCAATAGTATAGCCGTCAACGCCCTCGGATTCCCAAAGGTAAGCCTGATCCGAGCCGAATGCCTTTGTGAGGACCTGAACCTTCTTTGCTACCATAAATGCGGAATAGAAGCCTACGCCGAACTGACCGATGATGTCAACGTCCTCGGCGGTGTTGTTCTCGTCACTCTTGAAGCCGAGCGAGCCGCTGTTTGCGATAGTACCGAGGTTGCTGTCAAGCTCTTCCTTTGTCATACCGATACCGTTATCGGAAACGGTGATGACCTTGTTGTCCTTGTCAACATCGATCTTGATGAAGAAATCGGAGCGGTTCATTCCGACGCTGCTGTCGGTGAGAGATTTAAAATAGAGCTTGTCCATTGCGTCGCTCGCATTTGAGATTATCTCACGGAGGAATATCTCCTTGTGGGTATAAATTGAATTGATCATCATATCAAGCAAACGCTTGGATTCAGCTTTGAACTGTTTTGTCTTTGCCATAATAAGTACACTTCCTCTGAAAATTAGCAATTGTGTTATCTGAGTGTTAGCACTCCTACTCTTAGAGTGCTAACACTATTATATTCCTTTGTATCGCCAAATTCAAGTGGTTGGAAGAATTATTTACAATTTGTTCATATTTATACAATAAGCAAAAATGAACATTCAGCATACTTTTACAAAATCTCCGAGTAAAAGTGAAGCCAAACGTCCATTTTTTAATACAAAGTGTATTTAATGCTTTGTTTTATACTTAAAGTTATTGATTTTCTGCAAAATCTAAGCTTTTTCCGAATATTAAAGCTCGTGATAATAAGGGCAGATGTCGGAATAGCCGCCGTCTATCCTGCGGAAACCTTTTGGGATAGTTCCGAGCCGGTTAAAGCCAAGTCTTTCATAAAGGTGACGGGCATGGATATTCTCCGCAACGACAGCATTGAACTGCAAAATGCCGTATCCGTGTTCCTTGCCCTGTATGAGCGAGTCGGAAACGAGTGCCTCGCCGATATGCTCGCCCCTGCGGTTCTTGTCAACGGCATAGCTTGCGTTGCAGATATGTCCGCATCTTCCTATATTGTTCGGGTGAAGTATGTACATTCCGCAGACTGCGCCGTTATCGTCCTCGGCAACTCCGCAGTAGGTCTGCGATGCGAAAAATTCGCGTCCGCTCTCGTTCGTGAGATCCTCTTCCTGCGGAAAAGCAACGCCGTCCTCGACAACGATGTTCCAGATCCTTACCATTTCGGGAATATCATTTTCGGTATATTTTCTTACTTTCATAAATTTTCACTCCTACTATAGGTCACCTCTAAAAACCATAGTGCCTCAGATGCGCAGTCAGATTTTTCGTCAGATTGTATAGAAATTTCGCAGGCATACTGTCGTATGTCAAGAAATTTATGTGCAAGATGACGGAAAATCTGCAAGCAGATGAGGTGCTAAGGCTTTAGCCGGTGGTTTTTAGAGGAGACCTATAGAAAAAGCCGATAAACACAAGTGCTTATCGGCTTTATGGCGGAGACGGCGAGATTCGAACTCGCGGGAGATTGCTCTCTAACTGATTTCGAGTCAGCCCCGTTATGACCACTTCGATACGTCTCCAAATACATAACTGCTGTGTTTTTAGCATAAACCATTTAGTATTTAACTCACATCAACCTGTGGCTTTCAACTCACAGCTTAAATATTATAACACATTATTACTAAAAAATCAAGTCTTTTTTTAAATTTATCCATATAATTTTCTGAAAAATGTCGAATACGCATTTTTTCATTGACTTTTAATGCTATACGTTGTATAATATAAGCACAACATTCAGGGCAAAAACAGGGATTTTGCTCTGTTCACTCAGACTAACATTTAAGAGTTGACAAAAAGAGGGTAACGATCATGACAATTATTCCATTTATAGATTACAGCCTTTATCAGATGGCGCTGATGTTCTGCTTCTGGGCGTTCGTCGGCTGGTGCATCGAGGTTTGCTATATGACGATCGAAACGGGTGAGTATCAGAACCGCGGCTTTCTGAGTATGCCGATATGTCCTATTTACGGCTTCGGTGTTCTTATGATAGCGGTTTTCTCACGGCCTATCGCCGATAAGCCGCTTCTGCTTTTCGTTATTTCGCTCGTTCTTTGCACAACGCTTGAGCTTGTGGTTGGACTGGGCATGGAAAAGCTGTTCAACACGCGCTGGTGGGACTATTCGCACGAAAAATTTAACTACCGCGGCTATATCTGCCCAAAGGTATCGATACTTTGGGGACTTGGCTGTGTGCTTGTTATAAAGGTCGTTCAGCCGCTCGTTGAAACGGTAGTGAACCATATCCCGTTCAAGGCAGGCATCATTTTTATTGCGATCATGGCTGTGCTTATTGCGATAGACCTTACGGCTTCTCTCTGCGCCGTAGCAAACCTTAACAAGCGTCTTAAACAGATCGATGATATCTCGGCACTTATGCTCAAAGGTTCGATAAAGATAGGCGAAAAGCTCGCTAATGAAACGAATGAAATACTTGATAAGTATGAAAAGCTGCTCGCTATCCGTGACCGTCAGACGGAGCGTTTCCTCCGTGCATTCCCGAATATCCGCTCGGTAACGCACTCCGAATCGATGGAGGCTTTAAAGCAGAAGTATTATTCAAACCGATTTGCGAAAAAGCTTGAAGCAAAGCTGAAAAAACAGCTTGCCGTCCTGAAAAGAAAGGGCGGAGCAAAGCCGCAGGAAACCGCCGAAGAAGCTCCTGCCGCTCCTGCGATGCTTCCCGGACCCGAGATATCGGAAAAGGTTCAGCCCGAAACCGAGAACGAGTCCGAGCTTGAACCTGCTGCTATAGGAAAATAGGATAAATGCCGCATAAAACCGTCAAAAACGTGTTTTGTGCGGCTTTTTTATGACAGAAATAACGTTTTTGAAGTTTTTTACCGATAATTTTGCCAAAATCGGAAATATATGTTGCGTATTTCTTTGAAATGTGTTATACTATTATAGTTAGTGCAAAAATGTAAACTAAATGTGTTTTGAACAGAGGTTGGGACAATGCTGCAGAACAAACCTAAAAACAAACAGCCGAATCCGGCAGCGGTCATTTCGATAAGCTTCTTGGCAATAATCATTATCGGAACGCTGCTGCTCATGATGCCATTCTCGTCCGCATCGCACCGCTTCACAAGTCCGCTGACCGCGCTTTTCACAGCGACCTCGGCGACCTGTGTTACGGGACTTGTCGTTGTTGACACGGGCAGCTACTGGAGCGTTTTCGGGCAGATAATCATTCTGCTCATGATACAGATAGGCGGCTTGGGACTGGTGACTTTTACGTCATTTTTTAACTTCCTTATCCGAAAAAAGCCTGAGCTTCACACCATTCAGGTAGCATCCGAATCGGTAAACACGAGCGGCTTTTACGATGTAAAATATATGGTAAGGCATGTTCTTGCGATATCTTTTATATGCGAGATGATAGGTGCGCTGATGCTTTCAATATCTTATGTTCCGAAGTTTGGCGCAAAGGGGATCTACATTGCCGTTTACCTCTCGATAGCCGCTTTCTGCAATGCCGGATTTGACATAATGGGAATGGTCGCAGAGCCTTTTTCGAGCGTTACAACGCTTTCCCACGACCCTATAACGGTCATAGTCATACCGATACTCATTATAGCAGGCGGTCTGGGATTCCTCGTATGGACGAATCTTATCGAATTCCGAAAGAAGAAAAAGCTTGAATTCCAGTCGAAGCTTGTGCTTATCTCGACTGCGATCCTCATCGGCGCAGGTATGCTCGCAACGCTTGTGACCGAATGGAACAACCCTCGGACACTGGGCGGCGAAAGCTTTCTTTACAAGCTTGGGAACAGCTTTTTCCAGTCGGCAACGCTCCGCACGGCAGGCTTCAACTCGATAGATATTGAGGGAATGTCCCCGATGATGAAGGTATTCTCGATACTGTTTATGTTCATCGGCGCTGCTTCGGGTTCAACCGGCGGCGGAATAAAGCTCACGACAATGGCTATCATCATTATGACGATACTGAGCGTACTTTCGGGCAGAACGGACACTATCGCAATGGGACGAAAGATCGAACACGAGGTCGTTTACAAGGCGCTCACGGTCGCAATGATATTTGCATTTCTTATAATAGTATCCTCACTTGCGGTATACAACCTCAACCCGAACGTATCGGGACTTGACGCTGCGTATGAAGTCACCTCCGCAATCTCAACGTCAGGACTTTCGACGGGCGTTACGGCAAAATGCAATGTCATTTCAAAGGTCATACTCATTATAATAATGTTCATCGGACGAGTAGGTCCTGTATCGCTCGCACTGGGCATTTCGATGAACACGAAGCGCGGCGGCAAGAACGAGATATGCCCTGTCGGAAAGGTCATGGTGGGTTGATGTATAAGTTTGAACCGCTGCAAAAGGGCATCGATATCTGCGTTTCGCCCGAGCATAAATTCGGAACGGACGCTTTCCTGCTTGCGGATTTTTCCGCGCCGCGTCACAAAGATAAGGTTTGCGACCTCGGCACGGGCTGCGGCATAATCCCGCTTTTGCTGAAGATAAAGTTTGAACCCGAGCTTATTTACGGCGTTGATATTCAGGAGCAGGCGATAGATCAGTTCCGCACAACGCTTGAAAAGAACAGACTTGACGGTTTAGTCCCCGTTCTCGGCGACCTGAAATCGCTCGGGGACAAAGTTCCGAAAGGAACATTCGATGTTGTGACCTGCAATCCGCCCTACAAGGCTGCGAACACAGGCATCGAAAGCCTTGGCGAAGCACAGCGCATCGCTCGGCACGAGATATTATGCAATATCGATGATGTTTGCAGAACCGCGGCAGGACTTCTGAAATTCGGCGGAAAGCTTTGTATCTGCAACCGTCCCGAACGACTTGCGGACGTTATCTCCGCGATGAAAGCGAACAGGATCGAACCGAAAACGCTCCGCTTTGTGGCGAAAGACCACAGCTGTTCGCCGTGGCTGTTCCTCATCGAGGGAAAGCTCGGAGGGAAGCCGTTTATGAAAGTCCTCCCGACGCTTGCCGTCAAGGACGGTGAGGGTTTCTCGGAGGAGCTGCTCGGGATCTACGGCGGAGATAAGGACGGATATTGACAGTTTGGATAAAGCCGTATTATTAAAACGGGACGGGAGTTGTCCCATACAGTGTAAATTATGTAATGAAATATAATCATAAAAAGGAGATATATATGCTTTTACTTGAAGAATTAAAGGTAGAGCTTGAAGGCTACCGCAACGAAATGAAAGACCTTTACAAAATTCTCGATATCGACAAGGCTAAGGCTGAAATTGCCTCGCTTCAGGAGGAATCGGGCAAGGACGGATTCTGGGACGACCTTGAAAATTCGCAGAAGGTCATGCAGAAGATCAAGCACGATGAAGCTACTATCGACAGCTACAACAAGCTCAACGCAAAGCTTGAAGATACCATTACAATGATCGAGCTTACGCTTGAAGAGGGCGCGCAGGAAGATGATGATGTCGTTTTCGAGATCAAGTCCGATGCTAACCATTTCAAGAAAGAGCTTGAAGCTATGAAGCTTTCAACGCTCCTCACGGGCGAATACGACAGCAAGAACGCTATCCTCACTTTCCACGCAGGCGCAGGCGGAACAGAGGCTCAGGACTGGGCTTCGATGCTTTTCAGAATGTACAATATGTGGGCTGAGAGCCACGGCTTCAAGGTAACTACTCTCGACTATCTCGACGGTGATGAAGCAGGACTTAAATCCGCATCTATCCTCATCGAGGGACTTAACGCTTACGGCTTCACGAAGTCCGAGTCGGGCGTTCACAGACTTGTCCGCGTTTCGCCTTTCGACTCATCGGGAAGAAGACACACCTCTTTCGCTTCGCTCGAAGTTATGCCCGAAATGAGCGAGGCTGACACGAACATCGAAATTCGCCCCGAAGACCTTGAAATTGACTTCTACCGTGCATCGGGCGCAGGCGGACAGAAGGTAAACAAGACCTCCTCCGCAGTCCGTCTTACACATATCCCGACGGGCATCGTTGTTTCCTGCCAGACGCAGCGAAGCCAGTATCAGAACAAGGACTACGCTATGAAAATGCTTATGTCCAAGCTCGTTGAAATAAAGGAAAGAGAACACCTTGAAAAGATCGAAGATATCAAGGGCGTTCAGAAAGAGATCGCCTGGGGCGCACAGATACGTTCTTATGTATTTATGCCTTACACCCTCGCAAAAGACCACCGCACAGGCTATGAGAACGGAAACATTCAGGCTGTAATGGACGGCGACATTGACGGCTTTATCAATGCTTACCTCACCGAGCTTTCCCACGGCAACATTCAGAAGTGATGCAAAGACTTTTAGGACTGATGCGCAAGGCTGTGAACGGCTTTGGAATGCTCTCGGACGGTGATCGTGTTGCCGTGGGCGTTTCGGGCGGCAAGGACAGCCTTTGCCTGCTTTACGGGCTTGCAAAAATGCGTGACTTCATCGGCATTGACTATGATGTGACGGCAATAACCGTTGACCCGAGCTTCGGCGGAAAGCATGGTGACTACTCTGCGATCTCGGAACTCTGCGAACAGCTTGGCGTTCGGTATGAGATAATTGGGACGCAGATAGGCGAGATAGTTTTCGATGTGCGAAAAGAGCCGAACCCATGCAGCCTTTGCTCACGAATGAGAAGAGGTGCGCTGCTCGGCGCAGTCAGGGACTTGGGCTGCAACAAGCTTGCGCTCGGTCACAACAAGGACGATGCGATAGAAACTTTTATGATGAACCTCACGCTTGAGGGAAGATTAG
Source organism: uncultured Ruminococcus sp. (assembly GCA_900543105.1). GTDB lineage: Bacteria > Bacillota > Clostridia > Oscillospirales > Ruminococcaceae > UMGS363. The sequence continues at coordinate 8,659 of UQQA01000052.1, forward strand.
GCTGTTTTCCTCCCGTTTGTGAGCTTGATGACGGTGATATAACGATAATCCGTCCGCTTGTGCTTGCCGAAGAAAAGGAGATACGTTCCGCCGCCGCAAAAGCAAAGCTCCCCATTCACAAGAGTGCCTGTCCTGCTGACGGCAAGACCGCCCGTGAGGACACAAAGAGGCTCATCGCAGAGCTTGACCGCTCGTCAAAAGGCACAAAGGAGCGTATTTTCGGTGCTTTGATGCGTTCAAAGCTGGACGGCTGGCACGAAGTCCATTGACAATTTGCAAGCCTTGCAGCAGAAATTAAGCGCGGATTTTGTTGATTTGAATGAAAGCGCCGGCAATATATTGACAATATAACCGATTAGGTATAGAATTAAAGTGTATTTTTTCAGAAAAGGAGAACAAAAAAGATGAAAATTTCTAAAATAATTTCCGGTATCGCAGCCGGAGTTTTTGCGGCAATGTGTATGACCTTTACAGCTTTCGCCGAACCGCAGGACCTTGAACCGTCCGTTTCAAGAGCAATTCAGACAAACGGTGCTTGGGGTCAGTCCGTTACATATACCAATGCGCAAATAAATCCGATGGGCATCACACCGGATACAGTTATTGAAGTTCAGTATGAGCTTGAAGGCGATGAAGCTCTCCCCGGTCAGTATCAGGTAGAGCTTATCCTCCAGAACTATGCAGCCGATCCTCAGATCTGGGCACAGGTAGTTCCTTATGAATATGACGACACACACGCATTTTTTGACTATGACGGAATGGTGCTTGCTTACGGAAGCGATGATTTTTCCGAAGTCGGCAATATCTGCATCGGTGACAGAGGCGTTAAGATGACCGTTACTTACGTCAAGATCACAAACTATGACCCTCCTGCAAAAGAAACCGTAACGGAAGCTGAGACCGAAGCCGAAACGGAAGCTGAGACCGAAGCCGAAACGGAAGTGGAGATCACCGAAGCCGAGACCGAAGCTCCTGCCGAAACAACAGCGGCAAGCACACCGACAGCAAACAGCGGAAACAATGTTGTTCTTATCATTATCATCATTGCAGCAGTTGTTGTGGCTGCGGTAGTTGTTGTAGTTATAATCGTAACAAAGAAGAACAAGAAGAGATTCTATTAATAATATTCACACCGCGCATTATCGAACCGAACGATAATGCGCGTTTTTTATGTCCAAAACGAATAACTATGCCACCGAACGGTGCGCCGTTCTTTTTTTATGAGTGCTTTCTTAATAAAAAAGCCAAAATTAAAAGATTTTTGAATGTCAATTTCATAAATTCATCAAAAAAAGCGCGTTTAAAAGGATTTTTGTGTATTATTTGATATAAAACGCAGGAATTAAATATAAATCTTGCAAAAATCCTTGACAAGTGCTTTTTTATGTGATAGAATAATAACATCGCAGAAAAACGATTGTATTTTCAGGGAAGACAATCGTATAAAATAAACCGATCCGCCGCCATTGTATCGGGGATCAGAATTAAGGAGAACGCTTATGGATAATTACAGAAATCAGGAGCCGTTCCGGAAAGACGGCTTGTACGATCCGAGATTTGAACATGAAAACTGCGGCATCGGCGCTGTCGTAAATATGAGCGGCAAGGCTGACTACACCGTTGTTGACAACGCGCTCAAGATCGTTGAAACGCTCGAACACCGCGCAGGTAAGGACGCAGAGGGCAAGACAGGTGACGGTGTTGGCATACTCCTCCAGATCAGCCATTCTTTCTTCAAAAAGGCTGCAAAGGAAGCTGACATTGAGATCGGCGGCGAGCGTGAATACGGTATTGGTATGTTCTTCTTCCCCCAGTCCGAAGATCAGTGCCGTTTCGCAATGGCTGACTTTGAGAAAACTCTTATCGCTGAAAATCTTGAATTCCTCGGCTGGAGAAAAGTCCCCGTAAACCCCGACGTTCTCGGCACAAAGGCTCTCGAAAGTATGCCGAACATTTATCAGGCATTTATCAAAAAGCCTGACGACTGCGCAAAGGGCATCGATTTCGACAGAAAGCTTTACATAGCAAGAATGGTATTTGAAAAGCAGAACAAGGATACCTACGTTTGCTCCTGCTCGAGCCGTACTATTGTATATAAAGGTATGTTCCTCGTTGATCAGCTCCGCAAATTCTACCTCGATCTCGACGGCGAAGAATATGTTTCCGCTATCGGTATCGTTCACTCACGTTTCAGCACGAACACTAACCCAAGCTGGCAGCGTTCGCACCCGAACCGCCTTATCGTTCACAACGGCGAGATCAACACTATCACGGGCAACGTTGACAAGATGCTCAGCCGTGAATCCGTTCTTGTCAGCGACCTTATCGGTGACAGAATGAAGGATATCGTTCCCGTTCTCGATGTAAGAGGTTCGGACTCCGCACGTCTTGACAACACACTCGAATTTATGACAATGGCAGGCGTTGATCTTCCGCTCGCTGTTATGATGCTCATTCCAGAGCCCTGGCAGTACAGCAAGACTATCAGCCGCGAAAAGAGAGCATTCTATCAGTATTATGCAACGATGATGGAACCCTGGGACGGTCCTGCATCTATCATTTTCTCTGACGGTGATGTTCTCGGTGCTGTCCTCGACAGAAACGGTCTGCGTCCGTCACGTTACTATATCACGGACAACGGCACGGACAAGTATCTTATTCTCTCCTCCGAAGTCGGCGCACTTGATATCCCTGCTGATGTTATCGTTAAAAAGGAAAGGCTTCACCCCGGCAAGATGCTCCTTGTCGATACTGTCAAGGGCGAGCTTGTTGAGGACGATAAGCTCAAAGAATACTACAGCAAGCGTCACCCATACGGTGAGTGGCTCGACCACAATCTCCACCCGCTTTCCGAATTCTATATCCCGAACAAGAAGCCTGCACGTTACTCGGGCGAAGAGCTTGAAAGACTTCAGCACGCTTTCGGCTATACTTATGAATCTATCCGCAGCACGATGATACCAATGGCTCTCACGGGTTCTGAACCGACCGCTGCGATGGGTGCAGATACACCTGTACCTCCGCTCTCCAACACGAACCCGCCGCTCTTTGACTACTTCAAGCAGCTCTTTGCGCAGGTAACCAACCCTCCGATAGACGCTATCAGAGAATCCGTTATCACCGATACGACTGTTTACCTCGGCGCATCGGGCAACATTCTCAAAGACGATGAAAAGAACTGCCTTGTTCTTCAGATAAGAAACCCCGTTCTTACAAATCTTGACCTTTTAAAGATAAGAACTTCCAATATCGAAAGCCTTAAAACTGCCGATATCTCGATGCTTTACAACAAGAAAACTTCAACTCTCCGTGAAGCTATCGAAAACCTTTACCGTCAGGCTGACAAGGCTCACGAGGACGGCGCAACTATCCTTATCCTCACCGACCGCGGCGTTGACAAGGATCACCTTGCTATCCCATCGCTCCTTGCTGTTGCGGCTCTTGAAACCTACCTTGTAAAGACGAGAAAGAACACAGCTATCTCGCTTATCATCGAAACGGCAGAGCCTACCGAAGTTCACCATTTCGCAACTCTCCTCGGCTTCGGTGCGAGCGCAGTCAACCCTTACCTTGCAATGGATACTCTCTATGAGCTTACTTCCGACAGAACGATCGACAAGGAATACACCGAGGCTCTCAACGCCTATGTCAAGGCTATCGTTGACGGCATCGTTAAAATTTCGTCCAAAATGGGTATCTCCACTATCCAGTCCTATCAGGGTTCAAAGATCTTTGAGGCACTCGGCATAAGCAAGAGCGTCTGCGAAGAATTTTTCCCTGACACTGTCAGCAGGATTGGCGGTATCGACCTTGACGACATCAGCGCAAGAAGCCTTGCTCTCCACGACGCTGCATTCGACCCGCGCGACCTCACGGTAAACGAAGCTATCGAAAGCATCGGCAACCACAAGTCACGCAGCGGCAAGGAAGAACACCTTTACAATCCGCTCACGATACACCTCCTCCAGCAGTCGACATGGACGGGCGATTACAAGCTTTATAAAAAGTATTCCGAGGCTCTCAATGCCGAGGACAAGAACCTCACGCTCAGAAGCACTCTTGACTTCAACTTCCCCGAGGACGGCGGAATCCCTCTTGACGAAGTAGAAAGCGCAGCAAGCATCATGCACCGCTTCAAGACGGGCGCAATGTCCTACGGTTCTATCTCGCAGGAAGCTCACGAATGTATGGCTATCGCCATGAACCGCATCGGCGGCAAGTCGAACAGCGGTGAGGGCGGTGAAGACCTCGAAAGAATAATCACAGCAGGCACGGACGAGGACAAATGCTCCGCTATCAAGCAGGTCGCATCGGGACGTTTCGGCGTTACATCGAAGTACCTCACCTCCGCTAAGGAGATCCAGATCAAAATGGCTCAGGGTGCAAAGCCGGGCGAGGGCGGACATCTTCCTGCAAAGAAGGTTTATCCTTGGATAGCAAAGACACGTCACTCAACACCGGGCGTTGCCCTTATCTCACCTCCTCCGCACCACGATATCTACTCGATCGAGGACCTTGCACAGCTTATCTATGACCTCAAAAATGCAAACACGGACGCAAGAATCTCCGTTAAGCTCGTTTCCGAAGTCGGCGTAGGCACTATCGCAGCAGGTGTTGCAAAGGCAGGCGCAGGAGTTATCCTTATCTCAGGCTATGACGGCGGTACGGGTGCTGCTCCGGGCAGCTCCATTCACAACGCAGGTCTGCCTTGGGAGCTTGGACTTGCGGAAACACACAAGACACTTATCATGAACGGACTTCGTTCAAGAGTTGTCATTGAAACGGACGGCAAGATGATGACGGGACGTGATGTTGTCATCGCTGCAATGCTCGGCGCAGAGGAATACGGCTTTGCAACTGCTCCGCTGGTAACAATGGGCTGCGTAATGATGAGAGTCTGCAACCTTGACACCTGCCCCGTAGGTGTTGCAACACAGAACCCCGAACTCCGCAAGCGTTTCAAGGGTAAACCCGAATATATCGTAAACTTTATGACCTTTATCGCAGAGGAAATGCGTGAATATATGGCAAAGCTCGGTATCCGTACCGTTGATGAGCTTATCGGACGTTCCGATCTCCTCCGCAAGAAGGATTTCGCTCCCGACAGCAAGGCTGCAAAGGTCGATATGAGCGCAATTCTCGAAAATCCGTTCACACACGGCGAGAGCAACCTCCATTTCGATCCTGCAAATGCATTTGATTTCGAGCTTGAAAAGACTATCGACGAGACAAAGATACTCCCCGAGATGATGCTTGCACTCGAGACCAAGAAGCCTAAGAAGATCGAACTCAATGTAAACAATCTCAACAGAACCCTCGGAACTATCTTCGGTTCGGAGATCACAAAGCGTTATTACAACACTCTTGATGAAGATACATACGTTATCAACTGCCACGGTGCAGGCGGTCAGAGCTTTGGCGCATTTATCCCTAAGGGACTTACAATTACCCTTGAGGGCGACAGCAACGACTACTTCGGCAAGGGACTTTCAGGCGGAAAGCTGATACTTTATCCGCCGAAGAATTCAGGTTTCAAGGCTGAAGAAAACATTATTGTCGGAAACGTTGCACTCTACGGAGCAACTTCGGGCAAGGCATTCATAAACGGTATTGCAGGTGAGCGTTTCTGTGTCAGAAACTCGGGAGCTGTTGCCGTCTGCGAGGGCGTAGGCGACCACGGCTGCGAGTACATGACAGGCGGACGTGCGGTAATACTTGGCAAAACCGGCAAAAACTTCGCCGCAGGAATGTCAGGCGGTATCGCTTATGTTCTTGACGAGGACAGAGATCTTTACATGAAGCTCAACAAGTCGCTCGTATCGCTTGAAAGCGTTACCGAAAAATATGATATACTCGAACTTAAAGGCATAATTGAAGAGCACGCCGCTGCAACGGGTTCTGAAAAGGCAAAGAAGATACTCGCCGACTTTGACAGATATGTAACGTGCTTCAAAAAGATTATCCCTCACGATTACGCAAAGATCCGCAGCACAGTCCTCTCGCTCGAAGAAAAGGGCATGACAAGCGAACAGGCGGAAATAGAAGCATTTTTTATCAACAAAAAGGAGGCGTGAGAAATGGGAAAAGCTACAGGATTCCTTGAGTATGAAAGAAGCGAGAGCAGTGCCTCTGAGCCGCTTGAGAGAATAAGGAATTTCAATGAGTTCCATACTCCGCTAAGTGAATCTAATCCCTGAGTGGAATGATCTGCTTTACCGCGGACACAAGGAGCAGGCTCTGTCGAGACTGCTCATGACCAATAATTTCCCGGAGTTTACTTCGAGAGTATGTCCGGCGCTGTGCGAAAAAGCCTGCACCTGCGGACTGAACGGCGATCCCGTTACAGTAAAGGAAAACGAAAACTCTATCATCGAATATGGATTTTCACAGGGACTTATCAAGCCGAATATCCCACAGGTGAGAAGCGGCAAGAAGATAGCGGTCATCGGCTCTGGACCTTCGGGTCTCTCAGTTGCCGATACCCTGAATCACAGGGGACACAGTGTGACTGTTTTTGAGCGTTCCGACAGAATAGGCGGACTTCTCATGTACGGTATCCCGAACATGAAGCTTGAAAAGCAGGTGATCGAGCGCAGAACCGAACTTATGCGCGCTGAGGGAGTAACATTCGTTACAAATGCGGATGTCGGAAACAATGTTTCGGCAGACGAGATACTGAGCGGATTCGACGCAGCGGTACTCTGCTGCGGTTCATCAAATCCCCGTGATA
>UQQA01000053.1 GCA_900543105.1 uncultured Ruminococcus sp.
GCCCTCTGCTCTGCCCTCTGCTCTGCCCTCTGCTCTGCCCTCTGCTCTGCCCTCTTCTTTACCCTCTTCCTTGGCATTTTTGAGTGCTGACGCTTCATCATGGAGTGCCTTTTCACGCAGACGGGCTATCTCTCTTATTTTTGTGTCCTCGGACATTTCATAGATAACTCTCATTATGATCAGCTTTCCGGATACATCTTTCTGACCTGCTCCTCGGTAAAGCCCAATGCTCTCATTCTGATTATGGCATTTGCCCTTTCTTCTGCTTTACCTTCTGCTCTGCCCTCTGCTCTGCCCTCTTCTTTACCCTCTTCCTTAGCATTTTTGAGTGCTGACGCTTCATCATGGAGTGCCTTTTCACGCAGACGGGCTATCTCTCTTATTTTTGTGTCTTCGGACATATCATAGATAACATTTACGGCTTTTTTCATAATAGGAACGTTAGTCTGACTGATCATCTCAAATTCCTCCTCACTGTCTGCGTTTATGAACTGCAGCCACAGCTCACGGCTGTTGTTGGGATCTGGCTTTCTGCCGACCTTTTTCAGCTCAAAGAAGTGTATGCTGAACTTGTCGGAGAAAACCTCACCTGTACCCTTTATCATTGCGGCGACCTCGGTGTGATAATCGTCCGTACTGAACATATTAAAGTTGATGATATTTATTGTAATGGTCTGTTTTAACTCACTGTAGTCCTCGCCGCTTTTCAGCTCGGACGAATACAGCTTTGCCCAGTAGAAAAGCGTTCTGTCACGGTAGTCCGCATCGTTTTTGACCTGTATCTCGACATTAACAAGCTTATCATCCACTTTAAGGCTAAGGTCAAGACGGCTGAATTTTCCTGCAAGGGTTTCGGGCGGAAGCTCGGGGTTTGTTATTTTGATCTCTTTGATGCGCTCCTGCGGAATTTCAAGCATACTTGCTACAAATGAATGGAGCATATCCTCATTTTCCGTAAAAATTTTTTTGAAGATTATATCAAGCTTTGCAGAAATTACATTACGTGCCATCGGCTTTCCCTCCTTTTATCTGATCATATTATACCACAATTTCATCAAAATGCAACACAGTATGTCTTTCCCTTTTCCGTTGCGAACGAAACAGCGCCGTCCTTTTCCGCAGTATTGACATTATTGCCGTCACATACGACCTTGATGCCATTGCCGACAATTGTACAAGGATTTCCTCCGAGTGAAGTTATGGAAAGCTTTGTTATCCTGCCCCTTTCCCATTCAAAATCAAGCTCATAGCCGCCCCTTGCTCTTACACCGTAAAGAGAGCCGCTTCCCCATTCCTCGGGGAGCGCAGGAAGAATGTTTATCTCGCCGCTGTGACTCTGAACGAGCGCTTCGGCAATGCCTGCGCCGCCGCCGAAGTTGCCGTCTATCTGGAACGGCGGGTGCATATCAAACATATTTATCGAAGTCGAGTTCGAGAGGAGCGCACGGACATTTTCGCCGACCTTTTCGCCTCTGCCAAGCCTTGCCCACATATTGATTATCCATGCTCTCGACCAGCCCGTGTGACCGCCGCCGTGGGAAAGTCTGCGGTCGAGCGTTGCGGTTGCAGCCTTTGCAAGCTCGGGCGTTTTGCGGAGCGATATCATATCTGCCGGATAGAGCGCAAAAAGCTGCGAGATATGGCGGTGTCCGGGTTCTACCTCGTCATAATCCTCCGCCCATTCCATTATCTGACCGTACTTGCCTATCTCAGGCTTCGGCAGACGTGAACGGAGCTTCCGCATCGTTTCGGCATAGTCCTTGTCGATGCCAAGAATATCCGCACTTTCCGCAACCGCCGTGAAAAGGCTGTAAAGTATCTGACTGTCCATTGACGGGCCCTGACAAAGCGAACCCTGCTCACCCGTCTTGGTGAGGTATGTATTCTCGGGCGAAGTCGAGGGACTTGTCACAAGCTGTCCCTTTTCATTCTCGATGAGGTAATCCTCGAAGAATTCAGCGGCTTCTTTCAGCGTATCATACTTATCGGCGAGAAAATCCTTATCCTGCGTAAATTTGTAGTGTTCGTAGATGTGCAGACAGAGCCACGCAAGACCCATCGGCCATACCGTTGCAGGCATCCACCTGTCCTGCGGAGCTGTGTCACCCCAGATATCGGTGTTATGGTGGCAGACCATACCCTTGCAGCCGTACATTTCGCGGGCGGTGATCCGTCCGTTCTCTCTCATTCGCTCGATATGGTCAAAAAGCGGCGTGTGGCACTCGGAAAGATTCTGTATCTCAGCGCCCCAGTAGTTCATTTCGGTGTTGATGTTGATAGTGTATTTTCCTCCCCATGCAGGCCACATATCCTTGTTCCATATTCCCTGAAGATTGAGCGGAAGTGTACCCTCGCGCGAGCCGCTTATCATCAGATAGCGCGAAAAGTTGAAGTACATTTCGGCAAGCTTGTTGTCGCTGCCGCCGTTCCTGAACTTTTCAAGCCTTTCATTTGTTGGCAGAGCGGAGTTTCCGCCGCTGTTGTCGCAAAGCTCAAAATCAACGCGGTCATAGAGCTTTTTATAGTCACTGATATGACGTTCAAGAAGTGTTTCGTAGGACTTGCGCTGTGCTGTCTTGGCTTCATTCAAAGCTGTTTTTTCGTAATTACCCGTGCGGAAAGCCGTCCGGCAGGCTATTGTTATAGTCGCTTCGTCCGCACCGTTTACTCTTATCCTTGTAGCGTCGGTTTCTCCGCTGCCGCCGACTGTTTTTATTGTAACTGCCGTTGCGTATGGTATTCCGTCCGTAACTGTGAAGAGCAAAGTCGATGCATCGTAGGCTTCGTTTTTGTCATAGTCGTCATCTGAGCCATCGATAAAAGCTTCAAAGGTTATTTTCGCCTTTTCGCTCGCCGTGAAGCGGATAACCATAACATTATCGGGAGCGGAAACGAAAATCTCACGGGAAAAGTTTACTCCGCCGCTTGTCCACTCGGTTTTTGCGACTGCTGCGGAAATATCAAGGCTCCGCTGATAGTTTTCGGCATTTTCGCAGCCGCTTTGGAGGATATGCAGGTCGCCCATAGGGTGATAATGGCGCTGCTGCTCGTTTCTGCCGTAAAAAGCGTCCTCGCAGAGCTTCTGCGCTTCGGTTATCCTGCCGTCTGCGATAAGCCTGCGGATTTTCCCGAGGTTTTCTTTCGCCTTTGGGTTGTTTCTGTAGCGGAAGCCGCCCGACCAGATGCTGTCCTCGTTCATCTGGATAAGTTCATCGTCCGTTCTGCCGAATATCATACCGCCGATGCGTCCGTTTCCGACGGGCAGAGCTTCGTCCCAGTTTGCGGCAGGTGCTTTATACCATAATAATTCCGAATAGTTCTTCATAATATCCTCCGATATGTCCCGAGCAAGGCGGGGTTATTTAATAAAATTATAACATACTTTCCACAAAAAAACAAGCTTAACCGCTTTGATTTTTGTACAAATACAAAAACCGCCCTCGAAAAATCCGAGAGCGGTTTGAATAGCTTTGGTGAATTACATACCTGTAAGACCCGAACGTGCAATACCTTCTGTGAAGTTTTTCTGCAAGCAGATATAGAGGATAAGCATTGGCAGGATAGAGATAAGACAGCCTGCTTCCATCCATACGATAAGCTCACGGACATTCGGCGTTTCGTTGCCGAAGATAAGTCTTGCAAGGCTTGCATCGAGGTTTTTGAGCATAAGTGCAACGGTCTTGTTGTCGGTGAAGAACGATGTGGAAACATAGTAATCGTTCCAGTACCAAACAACTGAAAGGAGGAATACTGTAAGGAATGTAGCGCCTGCGTTGGGGACCATTACCTGAACGAAGGTTCTGAAGGGCGAGCAGCCATCAAGGTATGCTGCGTCTTCGAGTTCCTTAGGAAGTCCTCTGAACGACTGTCTGAACAGGAATATGAAAAGACCTGCACGGATACCGTTCGCTGTGAGTGCGGGGAAATACATTGTAACACCGCTGTTGATGAAGTTGATGTAGTTTCCTGTGATCGCATGATAAATTCCGAATGGATTGAAGTAACGGAAGAACATATACTGCGGAATAAGAATGATCTGTGAAGGCACAAGGATCATAAGTATTACGATAAAGAAGAGTATGTTCTTTCCCTTGAACTTGAATCGTGCGAAGCCGTAACCCGTAAGTGCGCAGGTAAGTACCTGGAGTATCGAACAGCCGATATTCAGCACAAGAGTGTTGACGAGCGTGTTGCCGAAGTCCATTGCCTTCCATGCATCGGTGATATTTGAAAGAATGAAGTGCTTAGGTATCCACATGATCGTCGGATCGTTCATTTCCGCACGGGGACGGAATGCAGCGGAAACCATAAATATGAGAGGATAGATGATGATGAAGCAAAGACCGAATACGATAAGTCCTCTTGCGATAGGCCATACTGCATCAAAAACTCTTTTTCTCTTTAAGTATTTCTGTTCCTCGGGAGTAAGGGATTCAAGGCGCTTTTTAAAGCGTTCCCTTTTCTCCTTTCTGGACATTTTAGGTTCTTTGATCTTTCTCTGCTCGGACGGTGCGCCGAAGCGTTTTACTAAACTTGCCAATTATTCCGCCTCCTTAATCATCGTACCAAACGAGCTTATTCATGATTGCGAAAATGATACCGAGAGCAATAAGAATTATTCCGAAATAGCTCCACGCCATTGATGCCGAGTAGCCGTACTGCCAGTCACGCTGAACTTCAAGCACACGCGCCATAACCTCGTTCGTCGGGTCGGTGAAGGAGTCGATAACGGTATAAACGATATTTACAAGGATCATCGGGGAAACGTAAGGAAGAGTTATCTTCCAGAAGAATTCCCAAGCTGTTGCGCCTTCGATAGAGGCTGCTTCCTTAGCGGAAGTCGGGATACCCTGAAGTGCCGAGAGGAAGATAATGATCTGGATACCGCACTTCCAAACGAGGTTGAGGATATCAGATGTTACCGTTGTCAGCATTTCGGTGAACTGCGTACCAAAGCCGTAAATTCCGACAAATTCGAGCAGCTGATCGACCATGTCCGCCTCGAACATTGTGGAGAACTGTTCAGCGCTGTTGTTTCCGTTTGTGTTAAGGTCGCCTGTGATGATAGCATAAACAGGACCCGTTGCGATGATAACAGGGAGGAAGAATACGGCTCTTGCAAAGCCTCTGCCTCTGAACTTCTGGTTGATGATGATCGCAACGAACATCGAGAATACAACGATGATAGGAAGGTTGAGAGCCATATCCTTCAGTGCGCTTACGAGATACTGTCTGAATGTCGGGTCGGTCATGAACGCTCTCTTGTAGTTTGCCATACCCACCCAGCTTCTTGCGAGATAGCCTGTTTCCGGGCTGACGTCATTGAATGAATAGAAGAACGATTTGCATACGGGTATGATGAAAAACATCAGAGCGCCGATAAACCAAAGAGCGATAAATCCGTAGCCGTAAAGCCCTTTCTTCTTTTCATAGGATAGTCTGTGTTTCATTTTATCCTATGACCTCCTTCCCGATGTAATCGTACAGACTGTATGTGGTGCTGCCCTTGGTAACAGTCCTGTCTGTGTAGTTTACTGTGATCTTAGTACCGTTTGAATAGGTAGTTTCGGTGTTTCCGTTTGCAAGCACCTTATAGCCCGTGATCTGCTCCGAAGAAACATCGGAGAGTATCTCCTTAACGAACTTATAAACACTTGCAGCATCTTCTTTCCAGTAATCAGCGTCTGCGTAGTAGTAAGCATCGTAGCGAGTATCCTTGAGCTCGTTAGCTTCTTCAGCCATAAGGTCGAAGTTGAGCGAGCTGCCGACCGCAACTGCGGAGAGGATAACATCGCCGATCTCTGCCTGACCGTTTACAGCAGGTGTTGAGTAAGACTTGATGCCGTGCATAACGATCTGATAGAGCGGTATCTCAGCATCGAAAACATCAAACTTGCTGGAATTGAGCGGAACATCGGTGATCCTGTCAACATAGGGAAGAACATAAGCATTTGCACCGTCTGCGAGGACTGAACCGACCTGATCGTTGAGCTTCTGATAGCCCTCCTGAACCATGGTCTTCATCATTTCTCTTGACGTAGCCTTTCTGCCGTAGTCGCCGTAAATAACTGTCGAAGCAGTTCCGACTGCGATATTGTTAAGGCCGTATTTGCTGTAGCTCTTTGCAAGGTTGTCGAACATCTTTGTGTAAGCTTCGGGAGCAAGGAGCGACATTGCCTTGTAGAATTTGTTTTCGATTCCGTAAGCAGGGTCATAAGTGAACTGCTTGGAATAAGCATTTGAAACTCTGATAGCCGTATCGGTTATCGTCCAGTATCCGTTGCCCGTCTTGAACGTAAGGTTCTGAACGTTCGGATAAATGCTGATGTTGTTGCTTTCCGCGAAGCTGAGAAGGCTGTTGAAATCGGACTTGCCGCCGAGCTTTGAAGCAGGCTTTGCTTTATCCGAGACCTTTTCCTTGATGTCGGCTGTCGTCCACTCGTTGTATGTGGCAACGATATTGTCCGCACCGTCGGCGGAAAGCTCCGAAAGGATATCCTTTGCTTCATCGAACGTTGTAGCTGTGTGCTGCATTGTTACGGGGAAGCCGAGGACGGATTCCTTTTTAAGAACTGCACCGTAAAGATCAACATAGAGCGGAACGTCCTTAACGGAATCGGAAACCGTTACGCCGCAGTCGCCCGTGAGGTAATCTCTGTACTTCTCTGCGATGTCAACGTAATCGACCTCGCTCTTGTCGGACTTTGAAACGGGATAGTAACGGACTTCGAGTTCGGGAACGAGAATGCCTCTCTTCTCGAATACCTTGAGCGGGCTGTCGTTGCTTGCGCCCATCTGATATTCGTCACTTGTTCTTATCTCAAAATCAAAGTAGCAGCTGTTGAAGTCGGTCTTGTTCTGACCGGAAACATAAGCATTGATAGTAGCGGCTGTATCGCCCTTACCGGCAACGACCATCATACCGCTGTTGCCCTTGACGATACCGTACATCGGGAGGTAGACCTGCTGTGTAACTGCGGGAGCGGTCTGCTGAACGGCTGTGATATCTCTGCCGTAGACCTTGCCCGAATAGGTTTTAAGACCTGTTTTGCCGTTGTTGAAATTGATAAGTGCGCCGCTGCCGTCGGGGATAACAAAGTATCCGTTTTCATCGGTAGCTGCAGCGCCGAAGGTCGTCATAAACGAGAGCTTCGTTGTGAGCTTGTCGCCGTCCTCTTCGGTGATCTCGGAGGTATCAACGCTAAGCTTCAGATGATCGTCTTCAAGAGTATAGGTAACGGGAACTGTGATCTTTGCGGAATTGAACTTGTATGTGATCTTTATTCCGTCTTTGGATGTTGTGACCTTAGCCTTGCCCTTTACCTTGCTGTTTGCAGTTGTAGTTTTACGCTTGGAAGGTTCGCCGTATGTAAGCACCATACCTGCTTTAAGCTCCTGTATCTGAGCCTTTTTGCCCGATGAACCGTCGGCGTTGATGGGGTTTGACCACCAGATCTCACCTGTGTTCTTGTCAACGAGTGCAAGGGTTACCTCTTTTTTGTTGACATAGAGCGCAAGCTTGTCGTTTTCCGTAACAAGCTCGGCAGCCGCGAGAGCTTCTTCCTCTGTACGGGGGACATAGTCCTCGTCAGCGGGAGCTTCTTCCTCAGTGTCAGCCTCCTCTGTTCCGGCGGCATCTGTTCCCTCATCGTCCGAGAAAGCAGGTATCGTGAACATCGAAGTCATCATTGCGGCGCAGCAGACGCAGGCAAGTATCTTCTTTATATTGATTCGCATTTATTTCACCACTTTTCGATTTAAAATACTATACACGGAAACGATACGAAAGCTCCGTATAGATAGACAGAACGAAGATTATTACCTGCTGGAACAGTGTAAGAACGAGAACGAGCAGGAACAGGATCGCTATCATCGCAACGATCGTCAGCAATATCAGTGCGATCGTTTTTCCGAACGAGAACTGGTGGACGGCTTTCATCGCTGAGATGACAAGCACAAACGTCCAGCAGAATCCCACAATTTCAAAGAGCTGGATAAAGATATATTCGTCCTTGATAAGAACGTGGGAAAGAAGTGTTCCGATGAGGTAACCCGATATATACGGCACCAATGCATAGGCGCTGTATATAAAGATCTTTTTCATCGAACCCTCTCCGGAGAAGAGGGTACACATCGCCCAGTTGGCAACGACCCAAACCAGGAAAATTATAAAGCTTCGGAAAATATACGGGACTATATTGAATATTTTATCGTAACTGGAATAATACTGGAAACCGTAAAGTCTGCTGTATGCGACCTGCTGGAAAAAGAGGAGGAATACGATGACCCAGGCGATCTTCATAGAGCCTTTTTTCTTCCAGCGAAGGTCCTCAAAGCCTTCAAACGGATGCATTATAACGTGTCTGACGAACTGACCTTCTGTTAAATCGAGCATTTTATGCACCGCCCTTTCCGCTTGAATTCTGCTTTTTCTTCTTTAAGATCTTCTTCGTTACCGACCATGCAACGATGACAACGATGACGATAATGACTATCAGCGTGAAGTTCTGCTTGAGCCACTGGTCACGGTAGCCTTCAAACGCCTTGTTGTAGCGGTTTCTGCTGATCGAGATCTTGAAGTATTTCATTGCTTCTTTGTATTCGCCTTTGTTGAAAAGAGCGTTTCCGATACCGATATAAGCACGGCGGTAGTTTCCGTCATACTTGAGGACAGCCTTCCAGGGTTCATAAGATTCATCATATTTACCATCGTTGTAAAGGTTGGAGGCCTCAGTAACGATCTCACCGAATGCTGTTCTTGTAAATACTGTAACGGAATTCTTACGGGAATCGAGAACATAGATATGATTATCGTGGCTCTCGATAGCGGAAGCCGAGCGGAATGTGCCGAGCTGTTCGCCGGAGCCGCCCATTATGAAGAGAAGCCATGCTTCCTTATCATACTGGAAGATACGTCCGTGCTGGAAATCGAGGATATTGAGCTCGCCGTTGGGTCCGATATCGATATCGGTAAGGCTTGAGTTCTTTGCGTAGATCGAGTAGTAAGTCGGGCTCTTGTCGCCGAACTGGAACTCGTTGTCGACACCGAGGGAGTCGAGAATGTTGTTGCCCTCAGGATTGAGCTTCTTAACAAGGTCTGTTGTTGTTTCTGTGGACTCTGTTACCGTGTAGATGAAGCCCTTTTCATCGATATCGAAGTTTGTGAAGCCGATAGGAGTGGACTTAGCTGTTCTTGCTCTCTGTTCCTCGGTCGAAATGAGGTTCCAGAATGCGTTTGCAAGAACCTCGGCAGTCTGTTCAACTCGGTTCGCACCGTAGAATCCGAGGAATTTGCCCTCTCTGTCGAACATTACCGCACCCTTTGTTACGGATTTAACGACAACATAGACATTTTCAGCCTTATCGACGATGACTTTGCTCGGGTTGTATGTAAGGTCTTTTCCGTAAAGCTCGGAATCAGGCTTGCCGAACACCTTATCGATATTTCCGTTGATATCGCACTTGATAACACGCTCATTTTCGTTATCTGCGATATAAACATACTCTGTATACGGGTCAACATAAACGCCGGTCGGCTTTTTGAGCGTTGTGGCTTCACCGTTGTAGGTGAAGTTCTCCATAACTCTTACGAGCTTGAAGTTGAGGTCGGTAACAACTATTCTGTTGTTTCCCCTGTCAGCTATATACATAAGATCATCGTGTGAAACGAAGAGGTCGGCAGGCTCGCTCAGAGCGCCGCAGCCGATTTCATCGCCGCTTACGAAGTAATCCGCAGTATATCCTACCTGAGAGGATATCGGATCGCCCCATCTGTCATAGCTGTAAGGGTTATATGCTTCGGAAGCGGAAACGTTGACCGCGAGAGCGGAAACCGTCATCACTGCCGCCGAAAGACATGAGATAAGCTTTTTCAAGCTTGACATATTATCACCCTTTCCATATTTCTTTTAATCCTTCATACCTGCGTGAGCCATTGTTTCCATAACGTTGCTCTGCGCTGCGATAAATACTGCAAGCGGCGGTATCATAAGAACAACTGCGGACGCTGCGATAGCACCCTGTCTTGCAATACCTGCTGCTGCGATCTGCTGAACTACGGTCGGGATAGTTTTGAGTGCCTCATCATAAACGAGGTTGCCGCCCGTTGAGTTCCAAGCAGCCTGGAACTGGAAGATGATAATTGTCATGATAGCAGGCTTCATATTCGGCATAACTACCTGCCAGCAAATTCTGAAAAGGCCTGCGCCGTCGACCTTTGCCGCTTCGATCATAGCATCGGGGATAGTACCAACGCTGTTGATCATAAGGTAAAGACCCATTGAAGAAGCAACGATCGGGAGGATAAGTGCGGAGTATGTATTGATCATACCGAGCTTAGCCATTACGATGTACTGCATGATGTACGTTACCTGGCTGTTGAAGAGGAGCGCGATAACGACCGTCTTGTTGATGAGCTTAACGCCGGGGAATCTGCACTTTGCAAGAATGAATGAAGCCATACAAGCAAAGATAACGTGAAGAACAGTTGCCGCGATAGTTACATACAAGCTGTTGAGAACGTTTCTGGAGAACGGTACCCAGGAGTTGTTTGCGACCTGGAACAGATCTCTGAAGTTATCGCCCGTCGGGTTGATCGCATAAAGCTTAGGCGGCATGATGAAGATTTCCTGCACAGGCTTTATGGAAGTGATGATCGCAATATAGATAGGTGCGATCATAAACAAGCCGAGTAAAGCAAGCAGTATAAAGATACCGATGTCGTTCGTCCAGGACTTGCCGACACGCTTATTTGTACCCTTGGATTTTTCCATTTTTCTATGCTCTTTTTCGCGGCGCTTTCTGAGCGCTTCAAGAGCAGCAGCATTCTCAGCCTCGATCTGAGCCTGTATCTGAGAAGGCTTTAATTCTTTTTTTGCCATTATGATCTCACCCCTTTAGTTATTCATATATTTGCCGAGGACCTTGGTTATGAGCTTGTTACACAGGAGCATTACAAGGAACAGCACGAAGCATATTGCCGAGGAATAACCCATTTCGTAACGAACCCAGCCGTAGTCGAATGCGTGAGTCATAATAGTATGAACCTTATAGTCCGTGGACGGGAAGCCTGCGAGCATACGTCCTACGATATCGACCGTGAAGCAGGATACGATCTGCATAACAGCGGCGAACATAAGCTGAGGACCCATTGACGGGATAGTGATGTAGATAAGCTCCTGTGTACGGTTTTTGATGCCTTCGATAGCACCGGCTTCGTACATGGACTTATCGATACCCTGGAAACCTGCACGAAGGGCAAGGAAGCCTGCGCCCATTGAGATCCAGAGCTGAACCACGATAACGCAGGGGAGAACGTAGTTTGCGTCTGTGAGCCACTGGATAGCGCCCGTTGTGAAGCCGAGGGAGTTAAGGAATGCATTGAGGTAGCCGTAGGAGTCACCCGAGAAGATGAGCTGCCATACGAAGTAGATATTTCCTGCCATTGACGGAGCATAGAAAATAAGTGTGAAAACCGTCTTGAGCACGGGGTGAAGCTCGTTTATGAGCCATGCAAGCATAAAGCTGAGTGCATAGCTCAACGGGCCTGTGAAAACTGCGAAGATAAGTGTTGTTCTGATGGACTTGATAAATACATCGTCCTCAACGAAAAGGGTGTAGAAGTTATCAAATCCAACGAATTTCGGCGGAAAATGCGCCATATCAAAGTCGGTGAAGCCCATAGGCAGCGACATGATAACCGGTATAACGGTGAACATGATAAAGAAGATCATAAACGGTGCGATCATACCGTAGCATCCGATATTTCTCCTCATTTCATGGAGTGTATATTGGAAATTCTCCTTAAAAGTGTGTTTCTGTTCACTTCTGAGCAGAATTTCTTTTTTCTGGGTCTGTTCAGCCAAAGGTAACCCTCCAATCTTTAAGAATCTAAGCCGAGATTATGGCGCTTTCTCGTGATTTCGTTGTTGATATCGATATTGTAAAGACGAAGTGTTTCTCTTGCGTTTTCCTTATCGTTTACAACAGCACGGAATGCGTTCATAATACCACGGGTAACAACGTAGGATGACGGAATGATAGGAATTTCTTCGAGCTGATCCATCTGGAAGAGGATCTTATCGAGGTCGGAATTCGACCAGTTGAGCTTCTTCAAAGCATCGATGTTTGCGCTTTCAAAACGTCCGAGAGGGCCCATAACGCCTTCAACATTCTGACCGTATTCAACGAGTGTATCGGTCTCTGTGAACCACTTGATGAATTCCCAGGCAGCACCAACGTTCTTGCAGTCCTTGAGGATAATTGCGCCCGAACCGTTGGAGTTGGCAGCATAGGAAACAGTGCCGTCCTCGCGAACAGTTCCCGGAACGTGGGTGAAATCCCAGAGTCCCTTTATTTCGGGAGCAGCTCTGTTGAGCTGATTATAGAATGTACAGTAGTTCTGGATAACGATAGGAGCTTCACCTGTTCTGAAACGTGTGAACGCATCATACTGCTGGTCAAACTGATAAACGTTATAAAGCTCTGTCCATGTTGCGAATGCATTTACAGCTTCGAGGCTGTCGAAATTCGTCGCAGTCTGCTCATCATTATAATAGTTCGTACCTGACTGGAGCATGAGGAGCGCGAATGTGTGACCTGATTCAGTTGCAGGGGAAACAGCCGTACCGTTTACGTTCGTAGGAAGGATAAGACCCGGCTGCATATATTTTCTCTGGAGAGCAGGGAGCATATCGATGAAGTCGTCCCAGGTGTCCGGCGGAGCATCGATGCCGACTTCTGCAAGCATATCCTTACGATAGAACATCATCGGGAAGGTTCTTGTGAGCGGAATACCGTAAACATGACCGTCATAAGTATACATAACAGTCGCTTCCTCCTGGAAACGATCAGCTACTTCTTCATAATCGGGGAGGTCGTCAACGCTCTTTACAAGATCTCTGATAGCAAGGTTTACAGGGAATTCACCGCCGATAAAGAGTGCAACGTCAGGACCCTTGCCTGCGAGGACCGCTTCCATAATAGTACCCTGAACGAGGTTGATTGAAACATCAATGCCCGTTTCGGGAACGAACTGTGAATCGGTCATCTGCTTGATGATGTTTGTCTGGTCACGGCCGATGCCGACCCAA
This sequence comes from uncultured Ruminococcus sp., assembly GCA_900543105.1. GTDB lineage: Bacteria > Bacillota > Clostridia > Oscillospirales > Ruminococcaceae > UMGS363. Next base: position 13,092 of record UQQA01000053.1, read on the forward strand.
ACGTTGATAGAATCAGCCGTTACATCGGAGAGGACTGTGTAATCCTCAAAGAACGAACCGACGAGAGCCTTTGTGCTGAATGAAAGGGACTTGAAGAAATTTTTCTTGGCGGAAGTAACCTTCTGATCAGCGGGAACAAGCTCGATAAAGTCTATCTCGAGCGGCTGGCTTCTGTACTGACGCATCCAGGAAGAAACGGCAGTAACGTTATCCTTGATACCGCTGGAAGAAACGTAATTTGGGATCTTGTTCGGACGCTTTATACACTTGTCAAAAACGTCAGCAAGACGGTCGAGAACAGCAGCTTCCGAACCATCGATGCCTGCGATCTCTTCGATAGCGGCACGGGTCTCACGGAGCTCAACGGAGAGTCTTTCAAAAACGCCGAGAAGCTCAGGGATCTGTCTGTGAACGAAATAGTCTGTGTATTTATCGGGCGAAGGACCTGTTATCATAAGTATCTGCATATAATACTGGTTTGCTTCGTACACGATATTGTCGAGTTTGCGCATATATTCACCGATAGCGCCCGGGATACATTCAAGAGTGAGTGTATGCTTGCCCTTGTCTAGATAGATATATGCAGGGTCGCCGTTTTCATCCTCGGGGACAACGGACACCCAGTTTGTGCTGTAGTAAAACTTTATTTCGCTAAAGGCATCAGAGGGAACTTCGCCGTCGATATAAAGTCTTCTGTTGGAGAAAAGTCCGCGGAGCTCGTTCTGACGGCTCTTAAGATTTACCTTATAGTAGCCTGCTTCAGCAACATCGATCTCCCATGTGATAGCCTGACCCGACTGATCCCAAGTACCGTCGCCGACAGTGTTGTAACGCTGCTTGGTCGGATTTGAAGGTTCGGTTAGGTAGTTGCCGCGGTCATAAGTAGGGAAAAGTGTCTGCGAGTTTGTGTATGTATAGCGTTCGCCCTGAACCTTGATAGGCTCTGCGGAAGCATTTTTTGCAAGCTCGTCATCGGACGGCTTCACATACTTATCGTAACCCTTTTCGTTATAGAGCTTGATATACTCGATAGCGACCATAGCTCTTTCGGAGTTGATAGAAATAGTGTGTTCGCCTGCTTCGAGGTAGAAGAGAAGCGGTTCGTTGAACAGACCGTCCTCGTCCTTGAACGAAGTTGTTGTCCACATCGGCATTTCGACCTGCGGAGGACGAATTTCGTTATCCTTAGCATCGGGAGCGATCGGATATTTGCTCGTCCAGATACGGGGGATATTGATTCTCGTAGCTGTATCATACGGAGATTCTCCGTCAATAAGCACAGAAAATTCGGTAGTCGTTGTACTTCCCGTGATCTGGTAGTACGACATACCGATGTTGTAAGCGCCTGTTTCGGGAACGTTTACGGTGAAGTCAACAGTACCCTCCTCATTGCCCCAGACAACGATGTTATCCTTACCCTCGTAGGATTCCACACTGACCTGAGCGCCGTCACGAGCACCCTTATAAGTTAAGAATGCTTCCTTATCGGGGCGTTTTGACCCTGATATTTCGTCGTAATAGTCGCTGTAAGTATTTTGTTCTTCGTAAGAGAACGTTTCCTGCCCGGAGGACTGTGCCGCCGTTGTTTCCGTTGTTTCCGCACTGTCGGCAGTGACGGGAACAGCCGCAAAAGTAGTGACCGCAAGCATCAGCGCGGTCAGGGCTGAAACAATTCTCCTGAAATTAGTTTTACTCGACAACAGACAAACCACCTTTCATTAAAACTGCATATCTGTTTTAGTCTGTACTCAAAAAACAGGGATTGTGATGCTTATGTTAAAACCTGCTGAAAAATTTGCACACAATGTCTGAAAATATAATGAGTTATACTAATATTATAACAATTTACACAATGCTTGTCAAGGTTATATTTTAGTTTTTGTTCACTATCGCGCCGTTGTTCATATTTTATAAATATTTAATTTCTTTTTCAAACGTTTACGTTTAACCTTTTTTGTTCAGTTTAGACTATACGGTGGAAATTTGTTGTGCAATATCACAATTAGCGTGCTAAAAAAATTAATATTCTCAAACTCTCTTTTTTGACATATTGTGCCGTAAGTAATACTAAACACCAATAAAATACAGGAAAAATCTGCGCCGA
>UQQA01000054.1 GCA_900543105.1 uncultured Ruminococcus sp.
GGCTTTTCGGTGTCACCCTTGGGCGCAGGAATGTCGGTTACGACCTTTTCGAGAACTGCCTCGATGTTTGTGCCCATCTTCGCGGAAATTCTCGGAGCGTCCATTGCAGGTATGCCAATAACGTTCTCAACTTCCTCCGCAACACGTTCGGGTTCAGCCGAGGGCAGGTCTATCTTATTGATAACAGGCATAACTTCAAGGTCGTTTTCTATTGCAAGGTAGGTGTTTGCAAGGGTCTGCGCTTCAATTCCCTGCGATGCATCGACGATAAGGATAGCACCTTCGCAGGCAACGAGCGAACGGGAAACTTCATAGTTGAAGTCAACGTGACCCGGAGTATCGATAAGATTGAAAACATAGTCCCTGCCGTCCTTTGCGGTATAGTTGAGGCGGACAGCACGTGCCTTGATAGTGATACCTCTCTCACGTTCGATATCCATATTATCGAGGAGCTGCTCTTCCATATCACGCTTTGCAACGGAGGAAGTCAGCTCGAGAATTCGGTCGGCAAGCGTTGATTTGCCGTGATCTATATGAGCAATAATGCAAAAATTTCTGATATTATCCTGATTATATGACACAAAAACACTCCTTTTCTTCAACTGATTATAGCATATTTTTTCCCGTTTGTAAAGGAAAAAATTCGGCTGCTCTTTGTTCCGAGCAGCCGAAGGGTCAGATCGCATATTTTGTCATAAACTCTTCTTCAAGGTGAACATAAGCTTCGTCCTTTGCGGCGTGTGCATTCTGAATGAATTCGTGACGGTTGATGACGGTATTGTTCTTCTGCGAGCCGATAACATAGACTGCGATATTTGAACAATGGTCGGAAATTCTTTCAAGGTTGATAAGCAGGTCGAGGAAGTTCACGCCGCTTTCAACAACACACTTACCCTCTTTAAGACGCTCGATATGACGTGCTTTGAGCGTTTCATTGAGGTAATCTATGGTTTCTTCTAGCGGTTCGACCTTTGCGGCAAGAGCAGCATCATTAAGCTCCACGCAGCGTATTGCCATGCCGATGATCTCCTCGCAGGCACGGGAGATAACGTCAAGCTCACGGATAGCTTCGGGTGAGAAAGTTACCGAATTTTCGTGAAGCTTTTCTGCGTCCTCGATAAGGTTCATCGTATAGTCGCCGATACGTTCAAATTCGGAACTCAAATGGAGAAGCTCGGTAACACGGCGGTTCTCGAAGTCGGTAAGCTCACATTCGTTTATCTTTACGAGGTAAGCGTTGAGCCTATCCTCCATACGGTCGATGTTTTCTTCGTTGTCTTTGAGCGAAGCGATGAGCTTTTCATCATAATTGCCCGTGAAAAGTCCCCTCATATTCTCAAAATTGTAGAACGCAAGATTACCCATTGCAAGAGCGGTATTTGAAGCCTGCTGAACTGCGAGCGAGGGAGAAACGAGAAGTCTGTCCTCAAGCGCAGGAGCGGTGAACTCGGAAACGGGAGTGCCGTCCTCCGTCTTTTTGTCACGAATGGTTATCATAGCAAGCTTTTCAAGCAGGTGCGTAAACGGCAGGAAACAGATCGTTACAACGATATTGAAGAATGTATGGAAATTTGCGATGCCGCCCATATCTATCGACTTATCCCAGAACGGAAGACCGATCAGACCTTGGAGAGCATAAACAACAACAAGGAAAAGAATTGTACCAATGATGTTGAAATAAAGGTGAACTGCGGCTGCACGCTTTGCGTTCTTGCCTGCGCCGACAGCGGAAATGATCGGAGTTACGCAGGTACCGATGTTCTGTCCCATTATTATAGGGAAAGCAGCCGAGAACGTCAGAACGCCCGTTGTGGAGATAGTCTGCAAAATTCCGACCGATGCGGACGAGCTTTGCAGGAGTATCGTAACGACTGCACCGACTATGATACCGAGGATAGGATTTTTGAGCGTTGCGAACAGGTCACGGAATGCCTGAAGCTCCGAGAGCGGGCTTACAGCGTCCGTGAGGGAATTCATTCCCGTAAAAAGGATACCCACGCCGATAAGTATCTCGCCTATCGTTTTTACGCCCTCCTTTTTTGACAGCATAAAAATGATAAGTCCGACCGCCGCAATGAACGGCGCAAGCGTCGTCGGCGAAAGCAGCTTGAGCACCGCACCGACGTTATTGTTATTTTCGAGATCACCGAGTCGGAGTATCTGACCCGTGATGGTCGTACCGATATTAGCACCCATTATAACGCCGATAGCGGACGAAAGGCGCAGGATACCTGCGTTTACCAGTCCGACTACAATAACTGTCGTTGCTGCGGAGCTTTGAACAGCTGCCGTAACGAGTGCGCCGAGCATAACGCTTTTGAAAACGTTGTTTGAAAGCTTTTCAAGTACCTTTTCCATTCTTCCCGAGGAAAGCTTTTCCAATCTTCCTCCGAGAACTGTCATACCGTAGATAAAGAGCGCGATACTTCCTATCGCTTTGATGAAAATGGACACGATATCAATTACAGACATTTTCATTTTCCTTCCCAAATTTCTTGTTAATTCCACTTTAATTCTGCCTAAACAATTTTTATTATAACACAAGTTTCTTTAATAGGATATAGATTTTCTGAAAAACATTAATTTCTGCTTTTTAAACATATTCCACAAGGTTTTCCACATATATTTTTGATAATTTTGCTGTTTTGGTGCAAAAAATTTATGCCGAAGTGCAAATTAATCAGATTTCTATTGATTATTCTGCAATAATATAGTATAATTAAAGATAATTATTTTCAGATAAAAAGGGATAAGATTTATGAAAAAATGGATCATAGGCAAACCCGATGACTCGGCTTCGGCGGAACTTGCAAAACAATGCGGACTTTCCCCGCTCTGCTCGTCTGTACTTGTATCGAGAGGGATAAACAGCGTACAAAAAGCGTGTGATTTTTTCAATTTCAGGAAAGACAACAGCCTGCCTGCGCTCTCCGACCCGTTCCTCACAAAGGATATGAAGGCTGCGGCAGATGCAGTGCTTGAAGCTGTCGACAACGGCGAATATATATGTGTTTACGGCGATTATGACTGTGACGGCATCACGGCGACCACCATTTTATATTCTTATCTTGAATGTCTTGGTGCAAATGTCCGATACTACATCAATATGCGCTCGGACGGCTATGGCTTGTGCGAAAAGGGCATACGTGAGCTTGCCGATGACGGCGTTCAGCTTATCGTGACGGTCGATAACGGAATTTCCGCCATAAGCGAAGTAAAGCTTGCGAACGAACTCGGAATGAAAGTCGTTGTCACCGACCACCACCAGCCGGGAGAAAGCCTCCCCGATGCGCTTGCGGTCGTTGACCCTCACAGAACCGACTGCACCTCGCTCTACAAGGATCTTTGCGGCTGTGCCGTTGCGCTGAAGCTCATTGCGGCGATGGACGGCGGAGATTACAGTGCGGCGCTTGAACAGTTCTCCGATTTTGCGGCTCTTGCGACAATTGCAGATGTTGTTCCGCTCACGGGTGAGAACCGTTTCATTGTCGAAAGCGGTCTGCATTATCTGAAAAACACGGAAAATCTCGGCTTGCAGGCGCTTATGAAAAAGGCAGGTGTCAAGGACAGGCTTTCATCGGTCGATGTTTCATTTTCTATAATTCCAAGGATAAACGCTTCGGGACGCTTCGGCTCGGCATCGGACGCTGTGGAGCTTTTTCTGACGGACGATGAACAGCGTGCCGAGGAGCTTGCGGAACAGCTTGACCGCCTGAACAGCGAGAGAAAAGCCGCCGAGGAGCAGATACTTGCTTCGATTGAGGAAAGCATTTCCGCTTCGCCCGAAATTTTATATGACAGAGTGCTTGTGATATACGGCGAGGGCTGGCATCACGGCGTTATTGGCATTGTTGCGGCTCGGCTTGTCGAGCGCTTCGGAAAACCCGTTTTCCTGCTTTCGGATGACGGTGATGAAGCGAGAGGTTCTGCGCGTTCGGTCGAGGGCTTTTCGATATACGAAGCCCTTGCCGCCTGCGGAGATCATCTTACGAAATTCGGCGGTCACGTCGGTGCGGGAGGGTTCTCGCTTCTCAAAGAAAACATCGGAAGCTTCAAAGAGGCTATGCAGAAATTCGCCGCCGAACACTACCCTGCTCCGCCCGTTTTAACTATCCGTGCGGATAAGGTGATACTTCCGAATGAACTTACACTCGATGCGATAAGTTCGCTTTCTTCACTTGAACCGTTCGGCGAGGGCAGCCGTCAGCCGATATTTCTTATACGAAAAGCCGTTCTTACGGATATTGTTCCCCTTTCGGGAGGAGTTCACACAAAGCTTCGCCTTAATTACGGCGGAACGATGCTTGAGGGCTTGCTTTTCGGCACAAAGGCGGAAGATATACTTTACAGAAAAGGCGACACGCTTGACCTGCTCGCTTCTTTCAGTATCAACGTTTTCAACGGAAGAACGAGCGTCAGCATGCGCATTTCCGATATGCGGAGCAGCAGCGTTTCACAGCTCAGATACTTCAACGCAAAGGCGGCTTATGAGCAGTTCAAGCGCAGCGAGGGCATCGACCCCACACTTGCGAAACGTGCACTGCCAACGAGAGATGAGCTTATACTTATATACAAAACTATCGCAAAGTTCGGCGTTATTTCGTCCGATGAGCTTTTCGGACAGCTGGACGAAAATGTTATCTCCTACTGCAAATTAAGAATTGCGGTCGATATTTTCACCGAGCTTGGATTTATTACATACGAAATATGGAGCGACAGGATAACATTCATCAAAAATCCGCCGAAAGCGGCTATCGAAAGCTCAAAAATCTACCAATCATTTGCGGCGCTTATACACTAAAGGGAACCTCTAAAAGCCTCCCTCACGGCAAATTTTCTACGACTTTGCGCATCTTCCGCGTTAGCGAAACTTGAAATACATCAAGTATTTACTGCGTTTCGCTGCCTTGAAGCTGCACAAAGTTCTAACGAAAATTCGCTCGTGTTCCGGCTTTTAGAGAACCCCTGTCGGAAAGGAATGGTCATATTTATGACTAACAACAAGCCTGAAACCATATACACAATTGATATGATAATCCAGAAGATACTTGATGAGGAAAAACAGTACGACCTCAGCAAGATAATTTCTTCCTACGAATTTGCGGCAAAGGCACACGCAAATCAGGTGCGTTCCTCGGGTGAGCCGTATATCACCCACCCGCTTGCGGTCGCTTATATCCTGCTTGAATTCGGAATGGACACCGATACTATCTGTGCGGCACTCCTCCACGATGTTGTTGAGGACACCGATGTAACGCTCGATGAGATAAAGAAGCTTTTCGGGCAGGACGTTGCGATGCTCGTTGACGGAGTTACAAAGCTCGGCAAAATCCCGCTCTTCACCAAGGAAGAACAACAGGCGGAGAATGTGCGAAAGATACTTCTTGCAATGTCGCAGGATATCCGTGTCATCATCATCAAGCTTTGCGACCGACTTCACAATATGCGGACGCTCCAGTACCGACCTGCCGCAAAACAGCGCAACACCGCTCTTGAAACGATGAATATCTATGCGCCCATCGCAAACCGTCTTGGTATGAAAGCGCTCAAAGACGAAATTGAGGATATCGCGTTTCGCTACCTTGACCCTTATGCTTACAGCGAGATAGAGCGTATGCTTGAGATCCGCAGCGACAAGCGTGAGGCTTTCATCGAGTCGATAAAGGCAGAGATCGCTGCACGTTTCAAGGAAGAACATTTCACAGGCGAGCCGCAGATCGACGGCAGAGTAAAGTCTATCTACGGCATCTACAAGAAAGCATTCATTCAGGGCAAAAGCTTTGATGAAATTTATGATAAATATGCCGTTCGTATAATCGTGAACACGGTTGCTGAGTGTTACAATGCTCTCGGAATTATCCATGATATGTTCCGACCTATCCCGAACCGCTTCAAGGATTATATCGCAACTCCGAAAGCGAATATGTATCAGTCGCTCCACACGACAGTTATCGGACGTGAGGGTATCCCGTTTGAGGTGCAGATACGAACATGGGAAATGCACCATACCGCCGAATACGGTATCGCTGCACACTGGAAATACAAAGAGGGCATCAGCGGAAAAGACAAGCTTGAAAACCGTCTTGCATGGATACGCCAGATCATTGAGGCACAGCAGGAAACCGATGATGTTGAGGAGATCGTCCGCACTATTAAAAATGACCTTTCCCCCGAAGATATTTTTGCGTTCACTCCAAAGGGCGATATGATAACTCTCCCTGTCGGTTCGACTATCGTTGACTTCGCCTATGCTATCCACACGCAGGTCGGCAACAAGATGAAAGGCGCAAAGGTTGACGGAAAGCTCGTTTCGCTCGATTATCAGCTCAAAACGGGCGAAATCGTTGAGATCATCACATCGAATGACGAAAACCACGCTCCGAACAGAGCATGGCTCGATATCTGCCGCACGAATGAAGCAAAGTCGAAAATTCGCTCATGGTTCAAGAAAGAACGCCGTGAGGAGAACATCGTTCAGGGTCGAAATGAACTTGAAAAGGAGTTCAAGCGCAACTTTATCCACCTTTCGGACGAGCAGCTGCCCGAATTCCTTGCCGATGATATGAAGCGTCACAACTGCTCGACGGTCGATGATTTCTATGCCGCTATCGGCTACGGCGGCGTTATACTTTCACGCATAATGCAGCGTTTGAAGGACAAATATCTCAAATATTATGCTCAGCCCGATATTGCCGAAGTCAAGGGCAATTCAAAGCAGTCCAAGAGCAGCTCGGGCGTTATCGTTGAGGGTGAAAACAACATCATCGTCAAGTTTGCACAGTGCTGTAATCCGCTTCCGGGTGATGATATTGTCGGCTTTATCACGAAAGGTCACGGCGTTTCCATTCACAGGCAGGACTGCCCGACCTATCTTGCCGCAATAAAAGACGGAAAAGAACCCGAACGCTGGGTCGAGGCGAAATGGGCATCTGCTACGAGCAATGAAACGACTTACCGTGTTATCCTTGACATTGTTGCAAAGGAAAATATGCTCATCATTGCCGACATAACAAAGCTTATGGCGGAGCTTCATATTCCGCTGACAAACATCTCCGTAAGTATGCTCAAAAACGGCAACTCCAATGTTCTTGCGACAATAAATGCGGCAGGCGTTGCACAGCTCAACAACATCATCGCAAAAATTCGCAAACTGCCCGATGTTATAAGCGTTGACCGTACTTTTAAAAATTAAAGGATAAAAAATATGAAAACTGTAATGATAAATTCGGGTGGTATCTTCGGCACGAACTGCTATCTCGTCATCTCCGACAGCGGAAACGCCGCTCTTATCGATGCACCGAGAGGCGGTGAGAGAATTCTCGCCGAAGCGGAGAAAAACGGCGCTTCGATAAAGAAGATCCTCCTTACTCACGGTCACTGCGACCACATTGAATCGCTCGCATTTCTCGCAAGGGAAACGGGCGCAGATGTCTACATTCATGAAATGGACGAAAAGAAGCTTTCGGACGATTACCTTGACCTTTCCGAATATTTTTCGGATTATTACGACAAGCCGGTCGAGCATTTCAGCGGAGCAAAAAAGATTTCGGACGGTGATATCATCACGCTTGACGAGCTTTCGTTCAAAGTCCTGCACACCCCAGGACACACGAGCGGTTCGGTATGCTATATCTGCGATGAAGCTTTGTTCAGCGGCGACACGCTTTTCAAGATGTCGGCAGGCAGGACCGATATGCCCGACGGAAACAGCATAAAGCTCAACGAGAGCCTTAAAATGCTTGACAACCTCGGCAAAGACTATGTTCTTTTATCGGGTCACGGCGACCGCTCAACTCTTTCAAACGAGAGAAAATTTAACCCCTTTATGAAAGGCTTTGACTATGACGATATGTTTTAAGGGAAACAGCTGCAAATACGAGATCGAAGCGATAATGAAGCTGTTTCTTCCGATAAAAACGTTTGATTTTTTATTCGGGGAGGAAGACCGCAGCGGTGATTTTGCGGTACTTTCCTACGCTGACCATACTGCGAAATGCGAGGTCTCACTCGGCGGCGGTTTTGACTGCAGGGAGGCTTTCGTAAGCGATGAAAAAGATGTTGAAACTGCGCTTTGCAAGCTTCTTTACGATGTTATGCGAAAGCTCACGGGCATCACTCCGCCGTGGGGACGGCTCACGGGAATAAGACCCGTAAAAAAGGTCAATGCTCTGCTTGACGAGGGACTTTCCAAGTCGGAAATTTTCGCACGGCTCAAAGACGAATACGATGTTTCCGACAAGAAGCTCGAACTTGCGTACAACACAGCCGTTACGCAGAAAAAATACTTTGATTCGCTCGACAAGCGTTCGTTTTCGCTGTATGTTTCCGTTCCGTTCTGCCCGTCGAGATGCTCATACTGCTCGTTCGTTTCGCACTCGATAGAAAGTTCAGGTGCGAAGAAGCTTCTCCCCGAATATGCGGACAAGCTTTGCGAGGAAATTCGTCAGACCGCACAGATCGCAGACGAACTTGGCTTGAACCTTGACACTGTCTACATCGGCGGCGGCACTCCGACAACGCTTTCCGCAGAGCAACTGTCGCTCGTTATGGGCGAGATCAAAAAAAGCTTTGACATTTCAAAAATCCGTGAATATACTGTAGAAGCAGGACGTTCCGACACGATCACGGCAAAAAAGCTTGAAGTTATCAAAGAAAACGGTGCAACGAGAATTTCCGTCAATCCGCAGACGATGAACGATGATGTTCTCAAAGCTATCGGGCGCAGGCACACGGCTGCTGATGTTGTAAAGTCGTTCAGGCTCGCCCGTGAAATAGGCTTTGACAACATCAATATGGACACTATCGCAGGACTGCCAACCGACACTTATGACGGTTTCGTTCACACGATAGATGAGCTTTGCGGACTTGACCCCGAGAGCATCACTATCCACACGCTCACGCTCAAACGCTCGTCCAATCTTTTCCGAGAGGAAGAACGCTGCGTTGACTCGCACATTTCGGATATGGTCGATTACGGTCAGGCAAAGCTTTTCGGCGAGGGATATCTCCCCTACTACCTCTACCGCCAGAAAAACACCGTTGACAACCTCGAAAATGTCGGCTTCGCAAAGGCAGGCTTCGAGAGCCTTTACAACATTTATATAATGGAAGAAGCGCAGACTATCTTGGCAGTCGGAGCGGCAGGTTCGACAAAGCTTGTCAACACAGAAACGGGAAAGATCGAACGTCTTTTCAACTACAAATTCCCCTACGAATACATTTCACGCTATGAAAAGATGATCGAGAAAAAGGATAAAATTTTTGAATTCTACAAGAGCTATTTACAGGAGGGCTAACTATGGCTTACACATTTGACGATCTTAAAGCAGACGCAATGAATCTTTTCGACAAGGCTGCATCAAAGACAGCCGAAGCCATCGATTATTCCAAGAATCAGATCGACCGTGCACAGCTTCGTGCAAGGATCAACGAAAAATACACCGAGCTCGGAAAGCTTTGCTACAATATGCACGAGAGCGACGCTGACGAAACGGGCAGAATGAAGATGGTAATTGCCGACATCAAAAAGCTCAAATCAAAGCTTGACGATGCAGACAGAGCCGTAAAGTCGAAGAAGCCCAAGACCTGCAAATTCTGCCTTACGGAAAATGACGCTGACGCTGTTTACTGCGCAAAATGCGGAGAAAAGCTTGACTAAAATACACAAGGACTATTTATGAAAAAAAATGATATCTGCACCCTGAAAATAACGGGGCTCACCTCCGAGGGCAGCGGCGTCGGCAGGACTGACGAGGGCATGACGGTCTTTGTGCCGCTCACCGCTGTCGGAGATGTGATCTCCTGCAAAATTGTCAAGGTCAACAAAACCTATGCTTTCGGAATAATCGACAAGCTGCTCGAACCGTCCGAAACACGATGCGAAAACAGCTGCGGCGTTTACCAGAAATGCGGCGGCTGTCTTTTCCGTCATATCTCATACGAAGCGGAGCTTGCGGCAAAGGAGCAGGCTGTAAAGGACGCATTTACAAGGCTTGGCGGCTTAGATGTGCCGTTCGAGCCTATACTCGGCTGCACGGAAACGGAACGCTACCGCAACAAGGCGCAGTATCCGCTCACTTATGATGCGAACGGAAAGGCTGTCTGCGGATTTTTTGCACCGAGAAGCCACCGCGTTGTCCCCTGCGGCGACTGTCTTTTACAGCCAAAGCTTTTCAAGGAGCTTACGGACGAAATCTGCGCTTACATTGACGAAAAAAAGCTGCCTGTCTATGATGAAAAAACGGGCAAGGGGCTTGTTCGTCATATTTATTTGAGAAGAGGTTTTCACAGCGGCGAGGTTATGGTCTGCCTTATCGTCACAAGGGCAGATACTGCCGCTTTCAAGCCGCTTGCGGACAAGCTTTGCAAAAAATACCCGATGATAAAAAGCTTCGTTCTGAACATAAATCCGAAGGCAACGAACGTCATCACGGGCGAACGCTGCATAACTCTCGCAGGAAATGACTGCATCGAAGATACAATGTGCGGAAAAAAAATATCGATCTCTCCCCTCTCGTTCTACCAGGTCAACACTGCGCAGGCGGAGCGGCTTTACGGCGTTGCGAAAAAGTATGCGAAATTGAGCGGTGAGGACACGCTGCTTGACCTTTTCTGCGGTGCGGGAACAGTCGGGTTATCAATGTCGGACGGGATAAAGAAGCTTATCGGCGGAGAGATAATTCCGCAGGCGGTAGAAAATGCGAAGAAAAACGCCGCTGCGAACGGCGTTGAAAATTCGGAATTCTTATGCGGAGATTCGGGCGAGATAGCGGCTGCGCTCGCGGCAAAAGGAATACGCCCCGACGTTATCGTGACCGACCCTCCGAGAAAAGGCTGCGACGAGCAAACTCTTTCTTCGATAGTGAAAATGTCACCGAAGCGGATAGTTATGATCTCCTGCAACCCTGCAACGGCTGCGCGCGACTGCGCTTACTTATGCGGACATGGTTACATTGCTGAATCTGCACAGGCGGTGGATATGTTCCCGAGAACGAAGCATGTGGAGACGGTTGTCTTGCTTTCCAAGGGCGAGGTCGACTCGAAAAAGATTCGGGTTGAGTTCTCTTTGGAAGATATGGATATGTCCGAATTTCAGGATGGGGCAACCTACACCCAGATCAAAGACTATGTGCTGGAGCATAGCGGGTTAAAGGTATCCAATCTTTATATCTCACAGATTAAGAGGAAATGTGGGATTGAAGTTGGCAAGAATTACAATTTGCCGAAGTCCGAGGATTCTAGACAGCCACAGTGCCCACCGGAAAAAGAGAAAGCGATCCGAGAAGCATTCAAATATTTTGGGATGATCTAACATCCTGCAAAATGGAGGTTTCTTATGGATAGATTGATTTCTTGTGAGTTTAACATGGATACCGCTTGTGTGGAATTGAAATTTTTTGATGGCAGCAAGATTGCCATTGATACGATTGCGGTGGAAAACGAGGTTGCCGACAATATGTATCAGCGGTCAGAACTGGATTATCTGATCTACAATGACCCGATTGGATATGCAGACCTTGTTTTGAACGGAAACCCCGAAATTTATCTAAAAACTCTAACTGAATGTAAACCCTTAGATTAAAACTCAGCCCTCTGCCTTTTCACTGGCAGAGGGCTGTTTTTGGGGCTTAACAATTATTGAGCATCCCTTAATTGCTCTACAACGCTGCATTTTGTTGTGTTGTCATACATCATGCAGGGGATCAGCCACCCCAGCAGAAGAAATACCGGAATTGTCAGCAGGACAGGCAGAATGGTGAACCGATACGCAAAGAACCAGAACATACTGCCCAGCATTTTTCCCGCAAGAGGCCCCGCCACCAGCGACAGCACAAAGGCCGCCGCTACGGAGGACATTGCGTAAAACAATCCCTCATAGATCAGCATGGTTTTGAGCTGCCGGTTCGTCATTCCTACAGCCTGAAGCACAGCAAATTCACGGTGGCGGGAAAGGATACCGGTCATCATGGCGTTGAAGAAATTCAGAACACCCACAAGTCCAATGATGGCACAGAGCAATCCGCCCAACAGCAGAAACATATTCTGAAAGTCTTCAAATTCAGCTCGGAGTGTTGCTTTGCTTTCATACATCAATTCGGACAAGTCATTCGCAGTCAAATCAGCAAGGTAATTCTCCGCAGATGCTTCGCTGATATCATCGGGCGTATCAAACAGGTAAAACATCGGAATACTTTCCTGCCGGCTGTCATGATTGAGCTTTTCGATAGGAAGCACAAAACTGTAGCCTGTTGTATAATAGCGGAAGCTCATAGAGTGTGGCACTGTGACATAGGCACATACTGTATAATCTACATCGTGGCTTTCAGAAAGCTGAAACTGCATATATTCTGTAGGCGTATTTTCATCACAAAGATTTCCGTTGCGGCTGTCGATATAATAACCTTCATCAATATAGGTTATGGTTTGGACAGAGCCTATAGGAGGATAATAATCAAGATTACTCACATTACCGTAATCATCTGTACTGACTACTACAGCGATTGCATTTGTGCCATCTTGGAACAGCGGAGATATATCACCCTCTACCACAGTCAGTTTATCAAACAAGGAATCATCCAAACCTTCAATCAATGCACTTTGGCTCACCAGATCACCACGGCGGTTTTTCTGTTCCAATAAAGTTTTTGCATTTTCTTCGGAAGTATAATGCATCATGTCCTGCAGCCAGTGTTTCTCGCTCATCCAGCCATACGGCACATAGCCCGTCAGCTTGTAACCACAACCAGAAAGGGACGGAGAAATATTTGCCTCGATTTGCGCAATTTGTTCCCGGGCGATAAAGCTGCCAGAGTGACTATAACGAAAATAGTCTGTAGTGCTAACCACGAAATCTGCACAAGTCTGCTTTGCCAGATACTTTTCCATATCAAAGCCCCCTGTAAAAGTGACCAGGATATTGAGAAGCACCACAGAAAGCGAAAGAGAGATCACTACAAGAACAGTTTTCCTTTTATTGCGCCCCAAGTTAGCAAAAGCCATTTGATGTATTTTTGCTCCACGGGTGGTGCGTTTTTTCTTTTTGCTTTTAACAGTTTCCGTATACTTTGTTGCTTCTACCGGAGAAACTTTTGAAGCAATCTTACCCGGACGGGAGCAGGACAGTAAAACTGTAATTAGCGCAAACAGAGCAGACGCAAAGAAAATCAACGGTGAAGTGCTGACGGTGGAAACGCCGGCACCAAAAGTGGTTCGTGCCATTACGACTGGCGTCAGAGTTGCACCGACACCATATCCCAATAATAATCCGGCGGGAATGCCGACAATGCACAAAAACAGTGCCTGCTGGCGGATAATACGTTTCAGTTGCCGGGGCGTAACACCAATGGTTTTCAGCAAGCCATAGAATCGAATATCCCCGGTAACGGAAATCTGAAATATGTTGTAGATAATCAGATAGCCTGTAAAGATTACCAATGCAAGGAAAGTGAGAATTGCAATCAGTGTTGTTGCATCCATGCTTTCGCCAAGTTGAGAGGATGTGTAACCCCAGTTTACACCGATGCGTACAAGCTCTCCTTCATCCGTTTTGTCCCAGGCATATCCCAAGTCCAGATCCACTTGTTCCATCTGACCACGGATATTCAGGCTGGATGCCATCATCACATTCAGATCAATACGGAACGGCTCCAGTCCCTTGGATATAGCTTCCGTTTCCATTTCTTTTGCGTATTCTTCACTGATATTGATATAGTGAACGGGACTTATATCATCATATTCCCACCATCCCGCCAGCGTAAATGTATCTGTTTTCTCATAAGGTATTTCGGATAAAGCACCAACGGTATAGGTCAGTTCAATTTCTGCTCCTACTTCCGGTTCAACACCCAATAGCTTTAAAGCATGGGTGTCCATGGTGATTTCCTTTCTTCCTTGTGGGGCATGTCCTGTAGTGGGTTCTGCGAAACTCCATTCAGTACAGTTGTCGTCCATGAAGCTAACTTCGGCTGGAGTTTTTGCGAAAATCCCACTGTTCATATAGCCAATGGTTATGCGTTTGCCAACGGCTTTTACATTTGAGTGAGCTGATATATTCTTAATCTGTTCTTCTGTTACTTCCTTAAAGGTTCCGTGGCAGTAACCACCGACTTGACGGAACGTGTACATTTCATAGCTGGAATTTATGGACATTACGATGGTAAACAGCGAGGTAAATAGCAGCGCAGTCAAGGCAATGGCAATAATTGCAATGATGTTACGCTTACGGGATGCCCATAGAGAACGCCAGCTTAATTTTCTGATACATTTTCTGTTCTTGACATTCATCGTAGCCACCTCCTGTTAGTTCTTGGTGACGATCCGTCCATCTTCGATACGGATAATGCGGTCTGCCATCTGTGCAATTTCTTCGTTGTGTGTAATCATTACGATTGTCTGGGCGAACTTTTGACTGGTGACTTTCAAAAGACTCAATACATCCTGGCTGGTCTTGGAATCCAGATTGCCTGTCGGTTCGTCAGCAAGGATGATAGCCGGAGCTGCCGCCAATGCACGAGCGATTGCCACACGCTGCTGCTGACCACCGGAAAGCTGATTAGGCAGAGCATCCAGCTTTTTCTCCAGTCCGAGGGTCTGTACGATCTGCTCAACAAAATCCTTATTGACCTTGCCACCGTCCAGCTCAATGGGTAGAACGATATTTTCAT
>UQQA01000055.1 GCA_900543105.1 uncultured Ruminococcus sp.
AAATCAGCACGGAGGATATGATTTAATATAGCGACGGTTTAAGCATTTTTATGTTCATTTCTGCTCCTGATTTTCATATTCCTGCAATAAACCCAGCAGACAGTCGTAAATATCTTCCTCGGTGTAGTTTTCGGGGTCAGGGACTTCAAGATGTCCCAAACTGCATTTAACATAATTGTCGGGAGAATCTTTTAATTCCGTGTATGTAACGCCGAATGCCTGTTTAAAGATGTTATCAACTTCGGTATAAGTTAAATCATTGTAACTGTTTTCTTTATTGTTTAAAGTTACGGTAACATTAAACTTGGAATTTTCATCTTCAAAAACACCATTAACAGAAATCTCGGGGGTGCCCTCCGAAAACTTCAGCCAATGCGAACTCTGCTCCGCTAAAATTCCCCATCTGCTATAGCATGAGTCTTCCGCTGAAATGAGCATATTACAAATACCACAGGAAACATGGTCTGCTAATATCCCTTTTTTACTGTACACAGAATAGTTGCCATGCCCTCTTGTATCATGCTGTCCGGCAAATAACTCAGGCGTTCCATCAAAGTTTATATCACAAAATGCTATGATAGAGCAAAGCCCCATATCAAAGGTATCTTTGCCGAGAGCATAGAAATAGTCATCTTTTTCAAGTTTTTCAGTCAAAAATTTTGTATATAGGTCAATCAGTTCCGTATCGGCTGTTGGTTTTGTTGTGATAGCGACCGTTGTTTCGGTTGGTGCTGTGGTTGTCGTTTCGGAAACCTTTTCGGTTTCCGTGACTTCTGTAATTGTAGTTATTTCTTCCGTCAAGCTTTCCTGCTCATTATTTGTTGCCTTTCCGCAGGCTGTCATTGCAAGACAAGCTGCGAATAAGAGAAGTACCCATTTGTTTTTCACATCAATACCACCGTTCAAAATTATTGAATTTCCAAGTGCCGTCCTCAAAAACCATGTCGTATTCAAAAATTTGTATCGGTTCATCATTTTCTTCGCTGTAATAAGCTGTGTTTTTTAATGTAATGGAAGACTCAGCACGATTTGTTATTTCAAACTCGTTGCTCAGGAATGTCGGGTTTGCTCCGCTTCCGCCGTCAATATCTACAGTTTGATATTTTGTTGTATCAATATTAAAAATATCTTCATCTACCTGCGTATAATTCCGCATATTTCCACGGGAAATCAATAGCTCATCACCATTGCTGTAACATTTAAGCGAAGATATATAATCCTGCGCAATGCCGCTTTCCTCCGAAAAAACTTCATACATTGAATTAAACATATCATATAGATCGGTACCGCCGTAATTTACATAATGCCCGTCTTTTAGGTTGAACCAGTCTCCACCGTATTTTATTATATACATATCATAATTAGCGGTTTTGATTATAGGCATAAGCTCCTCGACTGTTACATCGTATCCGCTTGTACTTACAGATTTTGTATTTGTTTCTGACAATATTGTTGTTTCAGAGGAAAGTTCAGTTTGTTCTGTCGATATAACTGTCGTTTCGCTTTCTGAGGTAACGGAAACCTTTTCGGTTTCCGTTGCTTCTGAAATTGTTGTTATTTCTTCCGTAAGGCTTTCCTGCTCATTATTTGCTGTCTTTCCGCAGGCTGTCATTGCAAGACAAGCTGCGCATAACAAAAATATTGCTTTGTTTTTCATATAATCACCACTCAGTTAGCTGATTTTGCATAAACTTATATCCAAAGTGAAAAATTATCAAATTTCCAATGTCCATCTTCCCAAAGCAGGGTGTAATAATACGTTTCAAGCCGTTCAGTTCTGTTTTCAGCCGTTCGCATCTGATGAATGCTGTCATCTGCTTGGTTAAGAAGCTTGTGGTCTTTGAAATATACCGGTTCATCATCAGTAAGATCGGGAAGTGCTCTGTAAAATGCCTGATGTATAAGTTGTACTTCCGTATCGGAGATAACTTCGATCTGCCAGTCGCTTATCGCATAACTCAGATCAACGCCCCTGTCACCGCCATAACCATTTCCTGCTTCGTCAAGATAACCAAGTGAATATACATACTTCCCACGCTCAATATCATCCTCATCGGGCTTAGGTATCTGATCTATAAGATGCCATGTAAATACCTCGCTGTATTTTTCTCCCTCTTGTTTCGCATATTCTTCAATGGCTTCATATGCGTTTTCATCACGGAGATCAAACTCCTCATACGAGCATATCATATAATCAAAAGCTTTGCATATAAGCGGATATAATTTTGAAATTGTAAGAGCATCGGCAGGCTCGGTAATTATGTAACCATCCTCAACATCAGACCACGCCCAGAAATCAAGTTTTTCATCAGGGTCTAACGTTGTTTTGGCAGTCGTTTCGGTTTCTGTCAATATCTCTGTTATTTCGCTTTCGGAAGTCACGGAAACCTTTTCGGTTTCCGTGACTTCTGTGATCGTTGCTGTGGTTTTTTCGGTTAAGTGTTCCTGCGTGTTGTCGGTTGTTTTGGCACAGGATGTAAGTACTAAACACAATAAACTGAAAAAGATAGCTGTTTTTTTCATTAATAATTCTCCCTGTTATTTGGTAGTGTCGATCCATATTTCATATTGACCGTCCTGAACTTCAAAATATTCACGTTTGACACCACTGTTATTTGTATATCCTGTATCTGCAAGTGTTGCCGGTTTTAAAGTTGATAGAGGTGTAGGATATCGTCCACAATTTTCATATAAGAATTCTCCCTGACTGTTTGTTCCTACTATATTCATTGTATGACCATTTTTAGGATCATCACCAACATTATTAACAACACGAACACAGACTATTTTATCCTTATTTAATTCCTGCAGGACCAATTCGGTATAATCATCCTTAGACAGCCCTTGAATCCTTACAGCGGTGTACTCCTTTTCGTTTTCGTCTTTTCCACAATATTCTTTTACCACATTTTGTCCGTCGGTTTTAAATACTTTTCCACTATCACTGATATACATATAATCTTCATCACAAGACGCACCTGTAATTACTCCGTCATTTATATGTGTATCTGCTAATTTAATTATTTTGTCGCCTACCGCACCGTCGTTTACACGCCACATATTATCCGCCGACGTAGCATAGCAAGCACTAAAACCCTCATAATATTCAAGCTGGCTTTTTATTTTGCTTCTGTCATACTTAACAAGCAAATCCGTTGTCTTATTTGTCTTGTTTGTCTTTTTTGAAGATATCTCACGAGAAATATCATTCATCGTTTTGCGCATTGCTGCTCTTTGTTTCGGGTCTTTTGTGTGTGCGTATGCCTTTTTTATGCTTTCAAGCATTTTTTCCTGTGAAGAATTTGCTTTATCTTTTGATACATTTCCCGAAGTCGAACCCTTGCTTGACGAATTGTTTTTTACAGTCTTTTTTGTCTGAGCATTAGCAGAATTTTTGGTGCTGCTTTTTGTTGTCGCTTTGCTGTTTGCCGATGATTTTGAACTCTTTGCTGACTGCACGCTCTTTTTCACAGCCTCCGAAGAAAATTCAAACGAATCACGTTTTGCTTTGCTTGCAGTCTGGTTTGACTTGGCTTTTGTAACGGTCTTTGAACTGCTTGCTTTGGCGGTCGTGTTCGACTTTGCGGTCGATGTCTTTGCCTGAGAACTTTTTGAAGCCGTGCTTGTTTTTGCTGTTGAAGTCTTTGGTGCTGTCTGCTTTGCCGTTGGCGAAGAATAAGTGAATGTATCGCGCTTTGGTGCGGAAGATGTCTGCTTGCTCTGCGTTGGTGCGCTTGACCTCGAAACTGAGCTTGAATGTGAAACCGATAAGGGCTTTTTCGGTACGCTCGGTTTTGAATACGAGCTGCTTCTTGCTGCGCTTGATGCTGTTCTGATTGCCTTTGTAATTGCTTCCTTTCAATGTTAAAATAAATGTCTGCGTAAAAGGGATTTAACTCCATAAATGTGTACATTTATATTGTAACATTTTGTCAAAAAAGGCAATATCAATTTATCACAATAAAATCTGTAAAATACCGTCTGATTTTGCCAGATTTCTGGAAACGGCACTTTAAACCAATCGCCGACCATTACCGTTATAATGATCGGCGATCAATTAATTTATTCTCCGAACGAAACCCCAAGTTCCTTTGCCGTGATAACGAGCTGGTGATCGGGAGTTACGAATTTTGTCTTGCCCGCAATGTCGGAAAGCTTGTTTTCGGTGATCTTTCCGTCAACCATTGCTACTGTGTAGCCGTACTTGCCCGATTTGATAAGGCTTGCGGCTCTTACGCCGAACTTTGTTGCGAGAACTCTGTCATAAGCCGACGGACTGCCGCCTCTGAGCATATGTCCCGGAACACAGACTCTTGCTTCAATGCCCGTTTCAGCCTGCACCTGTGCGGCGAGTCTTGATGTTGCGGTTGTGATTCCCGCTTCCTGTCTGCGCTTTGCACGCTCTTTCTTTTTGAGCTTTGCTTCTTCCTGATCGAATGCGCCCTCTGCGACTGCTACTATTGAGAAGGTCTTTCCTGCCTTTGATCTCTTTTCAACAGCTGCGCAGATGCTCTCCGTATTATATGGTATCTCGGGGATAACGATAATATCAGCACCGCCTGCGATGCCCGAATAGAGTGTGAGCCAGCCTGCCTTATTGCCCATTATTTCGACCATAAGAATTCTGCTGTGCGAAGCGGCTGTGGTATGAAGTCTGTCGATAACATCGGTAGCTGTATCGACGGCTGTATGGAAGCCGAATGTTACGTCCGTGCCGAAGATATCATTATCGATAGTCTTTGGAAGACCGATGACGTTAAGTCCCTCTTCGGAGAGGAGGTTTGCGGTCTTGTGTGTGCCGTTGCCGCCGAGGGTGAGCAGGCAGTCAAGCTTCTGAGCCTTGTAGGTGTCTTTCATAGCCTTGACTTTATCTACGTTGTCCTCTTCGATAACGGACATCATCTTGAACGGCTGACGCTTTGTGCCGAGGATAGTTCCGCCCTGAGTGAGAATGCCCGAAAATTCTGACGGCTTCATCTCTCTTGCGATGTTGTTGATAAGTCCGTAATAGCCGTTCTGGATTCCGACGATCTCAACGTTGTCCTCTCCCATTTCCTCGAAGCAGGCTTTCGCCACGCCTCTGATAGTTGCGTTAAGACCGGGGCAGTCGCCGCCGCTTGTAAGGATACCGATTCTTCTCTTTGCCATATTGGACCAATCCTTTCAACATATATTACCAATAAAAAACTATACAGAAAACCGAGCATGATCTTGCAGCTGTTTCAACAGCTTTATATGGATCATGCGGCGATCTTTTGTCTATAGTTTTATTAGTGTTATTGCCGCTCGGGGCATTTTGTTACTTTACACCGACCTTTGCATCAGCGGACTTTTCGGCAAGCTTTTTCTGTTCTTCACGTTTAGCCTGCTCGGCTTTCATCTTCATAAATTCTTCAAACTTATCCGCAGGCATCGGCTTTCCGAAGAAGAAGCCCTGCGCAAGGTCGCAGCCCGACTGTTTGAGTATATCCACCTGACCCGGAGTTTCAATGCCCTCGGCGATGGTCTCTATCTTCTTGGATTTTGCAATTCTTATAACAGCCGAAACGATCTCCCGTGAAATTTCATCATCTTCAAGATACATTACGAACGAGCGGTCGAGCTTCAGCAGTGTGATAGGAAGTATCTGAATGTAGCTGAGTGAAGAATAACCCGTTCCGAAATCGTCCATTGAAAGCTTGATGCCGAGCGATTTTATCTCGTTCATCTGCGCAACGGCGTGGTCGATGTCTTTGAGCGCAAGCGATTCGGTAAGCTCAACATCGAGCCACTGCGGTTCCATACCCGTTTCTTCGAGCGCTCTCTTTATATTTTCGGTAACATTGGTCTGATAGAAATCAACAGCCGTAAGGTTTATCGAAACCGTTATCGGCGGATAACCCTTATCCTGCCATTCCTTGTTCTGGCGGCAGGCGGTGTAAAGAACGAAGCGGCTTATCTTCGTGATGAGCATTGAACTTTCGGCAACAGGGATAAAGTTTCCCGGAGGAACGATAGTGCCGTCCGGCTTTACCCAGCGGATAAGCGCCTCCATACCCGTAAGTCTGCCCGTGTTGAGGTCGATCTTCGGCTGATAATAAAGCACAAGCTCGTTGTTTTCGATCGCACTTGCAAGCTCTTTTTCGATAGCGTTGCTCTTGATGATCTGATCGTGTATCTCGCGGTCGTAGCGGACTATGCTGCCCTTTGTATCGTCCGAATGTGAGAGTGCGAATTCGGCGCGGTCGAGGACTTGGAGAAAGTCGTTTCCGCCGTCCGACATTTTGCAGTAGCCTGCGGAGCAAGTGATAGTCTGCGTTGAGAAATTCTCCTCGGAGAATGCGGCAAAGTCCTTCTGTATGCTCTTTACAAGTCTTACGGGAAGCTCGTCATCGCCGTTATCCTTTACTATAATGGCAAAATTATCTCCGCCTATTCTTGCGCCGAGTGAACTTTCGCCGAGAGTGCTGAGAGCCTTATTGAGGATAGAGCCGAACTCCTTAAGGAGCATATTGCCGTTCTGATATCCGCAGGTGTCGTTGATGATGTGGAAATCATCGATATCGAAAACGACTATCCAGTAGTCGAGCTCCTGACCGTCAACGGAATCATAAAGATGAAATATTTCTTCACCCGTGACAATGAACTTGTTGCGGTTGTAAATTTGAGTGATTTCATCGATATAAGCCATTTTCTCGATGATAAGGTCTTTTTCCCTGTCATCGTTGATATCGATAACTGCGCCGCCTATCGTTGACATAAGGATATTTGCGCAGGGAGTTACTTTATAGCGGTACTGGAGCCAGCGGTAGGAATCGCTGTTCTTGGGCTTCATTCTGAATTCAACGGAATAGATCTCGCCCGACTTTGTAGGGGTCTGCGCCGTCATTTCACGTCTTAATGTTTCGACAACAAAGCGGTCATCGGGGTAAATGAGTGATTTTAACTCGTCAAAGCCGATATATTCCGAATCGAAGCCGCCCATCTGACGGAACTGCTCGGAGGTATAAAGTCTGTAGTCGTTGGCATCTTTGAGCATAAGACCTACGCCCGAATACTCCATAGCCATTGTGAAGCGGCTTTCGGACGAAGCGAGCGCATGAGCATAATTTGTAAGCTCTTCTTTCATTTTGGCGTTCTCCGAAAGGTCATGACCTATCGAGAGAAGGATATATTTGGGTGTCTGCTTGCCGCGCTTTTCAACGAACATAAGCGAGGTATTCCAGATAGTGCAGACCTTTGCGCCCGTTTTTGAGGTCACGAAAAACTCCTCGTCACGGTTGTTGATTATAGCCTGCAAACTCGGCGCAAAAGCGTCCTTCGGGAGAAGCTTCTGAATGTTCTTTGCATTGTCGCGAAGATCGTCGGCGGTATAACCCGTAACGGTCGTAAGCTCGGAGTTTACCTCGATCTCGTGAAAGTTGCTCTCCCAGACGATAGCCATGGCGTTAAGGCCCTGAACGATGTCGGAAAGGTAGCTTCTCTGATTTGCGATCTTCATACGCTCATTACGCTTCATCACTGCGCAGAGGATAACTGCCGAAACAGCCGCCAGCACAAGATATATCACAACGACCGCCGCTGTGTATTCGGGCAGATTTACCGCCACTATAAGCGCCGCCATTACCGACGCTATATAGGAAAGGGTGATGATAAGCCCCGTATAACTTTTCTTCATATAATTCTCCCCTTTGAAATAATAGCTGCTCAATTGAAAAGACGCATTGCTGAATATAAATATTTTGCAGCAGAATATAAAAAGGTGTCTATCAAAAGGCAAAACTAGACAAAACAAGTCAATTTTGCCATACTATTTCTAAGTTAATGATACTCTTATTTTCGCTTTTTGTCAAGGCAATGATAATAAAAGCTTAAAAATACGCTGAATTTTCACATATCTTTCATATTTTCGTGGTAAACTTATTTTTAAATTAAAATGGCGGAAAAGACGTTTTAAAAGTCATACAAAACAAACAAAATATATGGGTTTAATGCGTTCTTTCGTTAAAAATCAAGGAGATGACATTATGCAGAGGATACTTGTTGTTGACGATGAAAAAATGATACGAAATGTTATTAAGGAATATGCCGAATTTGACGGCTTCGAGGTCACTGAGGCTGAGGACGGAATGGAAGCTGTCGAGATCTGCCGCAGGGAAGATTTCGACCTCATCGTTATGGATATAATGATGCCGAGGCTCGATGGCTATTCGGCGATAAAGGAGATCCGCAAGACCAAGCAGATACCCGTCATAATGCTTTCGGCAAGGGGCGAGGAATATGACAAGCTTTTCGGCTTTGAGATAGGCATTGATGACTATGTTGTGAAGCCATTCTCCCCCAAGGAGCTTCTTGCAAGAATAAAAGCTGTATTAAAGCGCGCAGCCGCAAAGGAACAGCCAATGGATATTATCCGTTACGAGGGTCTTGAGATCAACGTTACGGGCAGAGAGGTCAGCGTTGACGGCAAGCCTGTTTCGCTCACCCCAAAGGAATATGACCTGCTCTTCTACCTTGTGCGGAACAAGGGCATCGCTCTTTCGCGTGAAAAGCTTCTTGAAGAAGTATGGGGCTACGACTTCTTCGGCGATGACAGAACGGTCGATACACATATAAAAATGCTCCGAAATTCTCTCGGTGAATACCGCAAGTTCATCAAAACTCTGAGAGGAATGGGATATAAGTTTGAAACAACATAAAAGCTTTCTGAACTTAAAAACGGCGATATGGATGTACTTCGTCATCTTTATAACGGGTATCCTTGCGCTGCTGTGGTTCACGTTCGGTGTTTCGCTCGAGGCGAACTACAAAAGCAAAAAGACCAAGGACATCGTTTCTATCGCTTCGTATATCCTCAAAGGCTGGAACGAGGACGGACTGACTACCGAAAAGCTTGACAACACGGCATACAATAATAATATGTGTATCCTTATTCAAGATGCCGACGGCTACACGGTCTATTCCTATGATATGATGGCGAACAACTGCCTTATCCACGGCGTTTACAGCCTTAATCTTTTCAAATACCGAAATCAGGCGCTTGCGAGCAATAACGGCTACTACTACGCCGAGGTCAACAACCCGCGCTTCAACACGAACACACTGCTTTTCGTTATGGTCATAGGCTCGGTCGATGACCCCGAGGGTTATATTTACCTCAACACCTCGCTCGCGCCGCTCAAATCGACCGCCGATATCATCAAGCGGCAGATATACTGGATAGGCATTATCCTGCTTCTGCTCGGACTTATCATTGCTTATTTTCTTGCATCCGTTATCGAAGCGCCTATCGTCCGCATTACGAAAACGGCAAAGAAAATGGGCGAGGGAAACTATAATGTTGTCTTTGACGGACACGGTTATGAGGAAACGGAAATTCTTGCCGACACGCTGAACAGCGCGGAGGAAGAAATTTCAAAGGTCGATACTCTCCGACGTGACCTTATCGCAAACGTTTCGCACGACCTGCGAACGCCGCTGACAATGGTAAAAGCCTATGCCGAAATGATACGCGATATTTCGGGCGACAATCCGCAGAAGCGCGCCGAGCATCTCAACGTTATCATTGAGGAGAGCGACCGTCTTGCAACGCTTGTCAATGATATCCTCGACCTTTCCAAGCTTGAAAGCGGCAACCTCGAAATGACTGAAACGGAGTTCTGCATCACCAACACGATACGGAGCATAATGGAGCGCTACACCCTGCTTTCCGAGCAGAAAGGCTACACCTTTATCGTTTCCGCCGAGCAGAATTTCATCGTAAAAGCCGATGCTGTAAAGATACAGCAGGTAATTTACAACCTTATCAACAACGCCGTCAATTACACGGGCGAGGACAAGACCGTTTATATCACGCAGATAGTCAAGAAGAAAAAGCTTGTCCGAATCGAGATAACCGACACGGGCGCAGGCATCGACCCCGAGCTGATACCGCTCATCTTCGACCGCTACTACCGAACGGAAAAGAGCAAGCGAGAGGTCATCGGCACGGGACTTGGACTTTCGATAGTAAAGCAGATACTTCAGCGCCACAACTACGAATTCGGCGTTCGCTCCGAAAAAGGCGTGGGAAGCACATTCTGGTTCGAGATGCCGGGACATCTTGAAGAATAATTCGGAATTAGGAATGCGGAATGCGAAATTATTATAATGCGTAATTCGTAATGCTTAATGCGTAATTATTTTGTTCCGCAGGTTTACGGCGCAAACTTGATTTTCATAGGTACAGGTTTTATATCCGCCCGTTAGCAACTCACGAAATTACAGCAAAGCTCTTGACATTAGTGTTCAAAAGTCTTATAATATAAATATAAAGAGGGCATACCGATAGACGGTCGCTCCCAAGATGAAGTTAAAGAATAACCGCCGAGTTGGAAGCTGGGGCGGTTATTTCTTTTTGTTGCTATTTTGCATGATCTGTATAACAGCGCAAATAAGTAAACCGAGAGTGAGTACCTCGATAACACCCATAACAACGCCCCTTTCAGGGAGCAGGAATTGACCGCCTACCGTTTCTGGTATGCCCATGAGTATTATTTTACCATTTACATCGTTATTTGTCAATTATTCGGAATAAATACACTTTTCTGTTGTTTCAATCAATATTTTTGTCGGAAACAAAATGTAAAACAGCTCTTGACATTAGTGTTCAAAAGCCTTATAATATAAATATAAAGAGGGCATACCGATAGACGGTCGCTCCCAATATCAGGTTGAAGAAATAACCGTCCAAGTTTGAGAGGTTGGGGCGGTTATTTCTTTTTATTGTTGCAGCAATTTTACCATTTAAGTCTTGATTTGTCAATTATTCGGGTTAAATACACTTTTCTGTTGTTTTATAGTAAAAATAAAATCTGCACAAACAATAAACAGACCTGTTTTCGAGGATTTTTCCTTGAAAACAGGTCTGTTCGTTTATTTCATAACACCTTGTGGCGCAGGACGGGAAACCGTCCATTGTAGTTTCGTGGGTCGCTAACGGGCGGATATAGAATCCACCTCTACGAATTTCAAACAATTTGCGGAGCAAAAATAATTACGCATTACGCATTACGAATTACGCATTAAGTATTATCCTACTGCATTTATACTCATAGTATAATCAGCTTCATCATTATCTATATCATCGATAGCCGCATGATAGTTGTATATCCGTGCGAGTGCGTTCCATGTTGCACGATTGAAATCACCCGTTTCGGGCAGACCCGATATCGCTTGTATCCGGCGTATCTCCTCGGCGGTTTCGTTGTCGTAGATGCCGTTTATCGATGCGCCTTTGAGGTTATCGTAAAACTGCGAGATAGTGTTCAGCATCACCTGAATGATATAGACTGGATAGCCTGCCGAGCCCTTTGTGAGCGGAGTTTCGCTGACCGCACGAGGATTTATGCTTTCCAGCTCGGCGAAGAACAGCGCCGCTTCTTTGTAAAGCTTATAAAGTTCGTCCCATGTCCTCGGATCGATCTCCCCCGTTTCGGGCAGACCTCTCTCACGCTGAAACGCCGCAACTGCGTCCCTTGTGTCATCGCTGTAAGTTCCGTCCGCAACTGTCATCGGGATATTGGGGTTGTATTTCGATATCGTCCGAAGATAACGCTGTGCCTCACGAACGTCCGAAGCTTTGTTTTCTGCCATTTATATTACCCTCCGTATTATATCTGATAAATATACATTATGAAATCGTATAACCCGGGTTCTGCCCTGCCTGCTTTACATAGCCGAAGCGATGCTCGCTGTATATCTCGGAGATCCTGTTCCAAGTATCAGCACCGACAGCGCCGTTCTGCGGAAGTCCGAAGATGCGCTGGAACTCGGTCACGCCCTGCTTCGTCAAAGGGCCGTAGAAGCCCGTCGGCTGAATTTCGGGTATCGTCGGATAGAACCGATGCAGATAGTTCAGATACTCCTGCAAAATCCGTATATAAGGATTTGTCATACCCTCGTTCAGGATAATTCCGGGGAAAAGCACGGGATCTTCGCTGTTTTCATTGAGCGGAACGTTCTCGACAATGCCGAGGTAAGCGTCCTCGAGCCAATTCCACGTTTCACGGTCAACAACGCCAGTCTGCGGCAGACCGAAAACCTGCTGGAATGAGCGGACGGAATTCTCGGTCGCAGTGTCAAAAGTTCCCGTTATCGTGACGGGCAGGACATTATTATAGTACGCCCCGACGACTTCGAGATAATACTGCAGATAGCGCACAGCCATTCCGCTCTCGCCGAATGAAAGCGTTTCGGGGAAAACGACCGCCGTTTCTTCGAGAGTAAGTCCCTCGGACGCGAGCCGGGCGAGCTTCTTCACGCTCGTATAAATATAGTGTATCCGATACCATGTCGCCTTATCGACAACGCCCGTCTGCGGCAGATTGAAGATCTTCTGAAAGGCTCGCACAGCCTCTTCCGTTGCACTGTCATAAACCGTCCCCTCCGTCGGGATTTTCGGTATCGCAGGATAGTTCCGCGAGATTCGGTTAAGCTCACGGCGAATTCGGACAACATCATTTCCGCCGTCGCCAAGACTTAACGACTCGCCCGGGTAGGACGGCGCATTCTTCCTTACGTCTGTATTGGTCACAATGTCAATATCATCTCCGTAAAAGCGTGTCAGAATATCATACGGCCCTAACCCCTCCCGTGCGAGGGCGACTGTCCCCCACTGGGTCAGACCTCCGCAGTCGGCGACATCTCTTCCATCGCAATAGACCGCAAAAAGCGGTTCAACTCTCCCTTGGCGAACGATATATTCGTTGAAAATTTCGTCAACTATCTGAGTGATCGGCTCGTAAATATCTCTGTCCTTGAAGAAAGACTGGTCGAACTGGATCGAGTTAGTTATGTCGAAATCGTAGCCCTGCGAGGGATACCATTCGGTAAAAATGCGGTTGAGCGTGAATGAGATTATCGCATAAATATTCGCGCGAAGTGCGGCTTCGGGCCAAGTTGGATAAAGCTCGCTCGATGCGACATTTTTTATATAGTCGGGAAAGCTCACGGTCACATTCTCCGCAGAAGCGTCATTCGGTCTGCCGAGGTGGACGGTAACGGTTTCGGGAATAAACGGTTCAGGCATCATTCCACCGCCTTTCAACCATGTATGGCTCTGCCGTCAGCGCCGCATCTTGGTATAAGCGCAATTGGCTGTATCGACTTCACGCCCGAAAAAACGGGAACTTCCATATCATTTTCGGCGTAAAAGCCGTCGGCATAAGCACTTATATAATAATCGGCGAACGGCTTTTCGGTCGGGTCGGGCGTTTCGGAGAATGAAACGTTCGGCGCAGGCAGAGCAACCGTTTCGGTCGAACCGCTCTCGTCCGAGATAAGCATTTTCAGCAGATAAGTCTTTCCGTTTTCCTTTTTCGTGATAAGAACGACTGCATTTTCGATAGGAACAGCACCGCTGCCCGTTGTTACCTCTGCTTTAATGTAGCCAACGCCGCTTGCATCGGACATTTCACCCTCACCGCCGCTGAATCTCGGTTCAAGAGGGTCGGAAAGGTCGGAGAACTCCTCGGAGTTATAGTTACCCTGAAAATTTTCGGGTTCGGAAGTCATTTCGGAACGAAGCTCCTCTGCCGCAGACTCATTCCGCACCTCGTCCGAATCATTATTGCCCGACACAACTTCATTTCCGAACCTGTTTTCCATTGGCTCCCCGAATTCCTCACGCATTATATCCTCGGGTGAGGGGAATTTTGGGGTGTTTTTAGGTATCTCCTGCATTTGCGGAATTTTCGGCTCGGCTTTTACGCTGTCAGTACTTTCCGACATCAACGGTGCTGCTGTTGGAACGGCTTTCGGGCTGAACTCACTTTTTGTCGGTGTGAACTCAACGGCTGATTTCGGCTTTATCGGCTGAACATTCCTCGGCGGCGAAATAATTTCCGATGCTCCCCCGCCCTTTCTGCCGCTCTGTTTGTACATTCGCAGCATTTCTTCCTTATATTTTCGTGCCATTGCTTCGATCTGAGCTTTACTGTCCATTTTTATCCTCCCTGAAGTATTATTTTTCCTTTAATTTTATTCATCGGGAGATAAAAAAATACCTCGGAGCGTTTGTCCGAGGTATTGAAAAACCTATTGCAATTACGGAGCAAGCGGATGACAGCCGAGCGGTGTCGAACCGTTCGAGAAGCGCGCATTTACATCGTTATATGAATACACTCCGCTGAAATCTGCGGCTGTGAGCGGCTGGTCGCTCCATAATGCGTATGCTGCGCCCGTTCCTGCAGCATCCGTCACAAAACCAAAGTAGCCTTTGAAATTTTCACCTACATAATCGGTGATATCGCAGACATCGCCGCTCTGACCCGAGCATTGAGCGTCCCCGTCAGCGGAATTCATAAAAAGTTCACTTGCGCTGAAGCTCTGCCCTGCATTATAGTAGTCTGTGATAGCAAGCTGTGCGCCCGAAAATACAGTCTTTGCATTCGCATTGAACTGTGATATTCTCGATTTTTTTACATATCCGAGCATTGACGGAACAAGAATTGCCGCCAATATTCCGATAATTGCGATAACAACGATCAATTCAATAAGAGTAAATCCCTTGATCCTGCCCCTCATAGTATTGTCCCCTCCAAATATGTAATAATTATATATATTCTGCTGT
>UQQA01000056.1 GCA_900543105.1 uncultured Ruminococcus sp.
TTATTATATCATTAGAGTTCCTTTTGTGCAACTTTTTGTTTTCAGATACGCTCTAGTATAAATTCAATATTCAAGTCTATAATTTAACTATATTATATCAGTTTATGCAAAGAAATACAATTACATTTCAGTTACAGTTATATTACTCTTTAGAAAAACGTATTTTTGGCAAAAAACCGCAGCCTGCATACCGATATGATATGCGGGCTGCGGTTCGGGAAAGGATGAATTACAGATTTATATGCTGATGATAAAGTTTATCGTGCCGAATGAGAAGCAAACGGGGATAACGTGCGAATTCTTGATAGTATCAAGGTTGATGTCGCTGTAGACCATCTGCGGCGACAACTCGATCTCAAGTCCTGTTTCGTTGGAAAGATTTACAGCAAAAAGTCCATTGTGAAGATTGAGGAATTCGTTGATACAGTCGCGTGTGAAATCGTCGTTTGAGGTGAGGTGTTCACCGGAAAAGCGCGAAGCGAACTCGATGAGCGAATCATCATCGGCATCGATGAGTGTGAGAGCCTTTACTCCGCCGCGTATCTCCTGACCCATACAGCTTTTTGAAATGTTATCGAGAAGAGCCTTTGCGCTGAGCGGTGCAAAGTCGGTTCCGATGAAACGAACGAGATTCTTGAAAAGAAGAACGATATATCCCGTGAGGTAGGATTTATTATCCGCATTGTCGAAGTTATAGAACTTATCAACGAGCGGACGGAAATCGCCGAGATCGGAGTCCTCGAGGTCTGCATCGCTGATGCCCATTTCCTTTTTATAGCTGTTGAGCGCGTTTTCAAACTGTGAGTTCGTCATAACGCCGTCGTTTACAAGCGTCTGACCGAGGAGAAGATGTGCGCTTGGCTGTGTTTTGAGCAGCTTTTCGATCTGCTCTTCGGTGGCATAGCCCATATCGACCATAAGCTCGCCGATACGCTTATCGACTTTCTGCTGCTCGGCGTGTACCTTATCGACCTGCTCTGCGGTCATGATACCTGCATTGATAGCAAGAACGCCAAGTCTTAATTTTGTTTCGGAAAGTCTTCCGAGAGCATCGGAAAGCTTTTCTGGGGAAACAAGTCCGCTGTTAAGAAGATAATTGCCGAAAAATTGAGTAAACACGTCAGCTCACCCTCCTTACATTATCTTGTCGATGATCTTTTCGATCGCGCTTTTATCAACAGGCTTCTGAATGAAATCAAAAGCGCCGCATTCGATCGCAGTCTTAAGGTTGCCCTGAGTACCGATCGAAGAAGCCATAACGACCTTTGCGCTCGGGTTGAGGGAAATGATATCCTTGAGTGCGTCGATACCCGACTTTTCGGGCATAACTATATCCATAAACGAGAGATCGGGAAGGATCTCCGCATATTTTGTAACTGCTGCGTTGCCGTTTTCGGCGAAGAATATTTCAAAATCTCCGATATCTGAGAGAATGTTGCTGAGTTGTTTTCTGACAAGTGCCGAGTCATCGCAGATAAGAATTTTGATTTTTTTTGTTGTATCGGACATCTGTGCGCCTCCTAACCAATATTGCAGTTCAATTATACCATATTGCTCAATTTTTTTCAAGAGAATTAATAAATATTCTTTCTTTGTATATGTTGTGCATTATGCATAAAAACGTTTTCACTGTTTATGTAAAAGATGTTAATTAAGTTATAAAAATTCACAAAAATAGTGATAATCGGTTTTATAACGCACTTTCTGTTGACAAATTATGTCCGACAATATATAATAAAAACAAAGCAATTGTTACAGTAAATTCATAGGAATAATTTCAGCATGATCAAATCGATCCGTGCAAAATTGCATACGTTTTGGAAAGGAACATTGTAAATATGGGAAAAAATTTTGATGCTTTTTTTGATAAGCTCAAGCGTGTTGGGGTGAACACAGATAAAACTATCGATCGTTTCGGCGGTCTGGACGAGCTTTATGTGAAATTTCTCGGTGAATTTGCCGATACGGAACGTTTTGAGGAGATATATGCGGCACTCGCTTCAGGCGACTATGCAAAGGCCGAGATGTGCGCACACAAGCTCAAAGGCGTTCTCGGCAATCTCGGAATGGACGGGCTTTTTTCCGAATCGGAGCTTGTGATGAAGGACATAAAATCGGGAAATTACGCTCAGGCTGAACAGCGTCTGCGCGGTATGCAGCCGAAAATCATCGAAATACAGCAGGTGATAAAGGAAACTCCGCACGAATAATACTGATTTTTGGTACATTTTCAGGTTAAAAAATTAGTATAAGCTTGCAAAGTATTACATAGAAAAAAATCAAAAGGCATTGCGGTCCATCGTCCGATGATGTTCCGCAATGCCTTTTTATTTGTGGGATATTGCAGTCCGAAACCGTGCGAATGGTTTTTTCGTGCAAAACAATGGTTACTTTTCAAGCGACTTCAATGCGGCGCAGATTATATCCGCTGTTCCGTCGATACCGAACACCTCACTGTTGAGCGTGAGGTTGTAGCTTTCGTGTGCCGACCACTTCTTGTCGGTATAGAAATCATAGTAAAGCTTACGCTGTTTGTCGTGACGCTTTATCTTTGATGCGGCTTCGGATTCGCTTATCTTGTCGCGCTCCATTGTACGCTTTATTCTTGCTTCGAGCGGTGCATAGATGAATACCGAAAGAAGCTCGCAGTCCTGATTGCGGAGTATGTAGTCCGAGCATCTGCCCACAATAACTGCGTCCTCGGTCTTTGCGATATCCTTGATTATCTCGCTCTGAGCATTGAAAATTGCATCATTCGTGCAAAGGTTGATGCCCATTGCCGCACCCGACTGGCTCATTGCAGCGTAATACCAAGGGTTGGCTGCCTTTTCATCGGCTTCCTTGACAACGCTGTGGCTCATTCCGCTTTTTTCTGCGGCGAGGTCGAGCAGCTTTCTGTCATAATATGCACAGCCGAGCTTTTCAGCGACTTTTTCACCGATAAGATGTCCTCCGCTTCCGAACTGACGGCCAATTGTGATTATCTTTTTACTCATAATATCTCCTCCTTGGAGAGAAATTTCTCTGTGATTGTATTATATCACATCTGCACATAAAATGCAAGAAGTTTTCTGAGCATTTTGTATAAGTTACCATATCTTTTATCTATATTTCGTGCAAAATTGCGTTATTTCGTCATTTTGTATATTGTAAAAAGCGTATTTCGATGCTATAATTATAGGGTTGCCGACAAAAAGGGAGTGATCTCGGCAATATACGATCTATGAAAAGGAAGAAATAAATGGACAGCACAAAAACTTCGGATTATAAATTCACCGATGGCCTGCGCGACGGGATACCGATAGGACTCGGTTATCTTTCCGTTTCGTTCAGCTTCGGCATAGCAGCGGCAGGAAAAGGCATTTCGATCTTCTCCGCATTGCTTATTTCAATGACGAACCTCACCTCGGCAGGACAGCTCGCAGGTCTTGGCATCATTGCGGCAGGCGGAACACTCATCGAGATGATACTCACCCAGCTTGTCATCAATATGAGATACGCGCTTATGAGCATCTCGCTCACTCAGAAGCTTGACGGCAGCTTCACTGTCGGACACCGCCTCGGAACTTCGTTCGGTATGACGGACGAGATCTTCGCTGTCGCCGCAGGCAAAAAGGGCGACATAAACGTGCGGTATATGTACGGTTTGATACTTATACCGTTTATATGCTGGAGCTTGGGAACATTTCTCGGCGCAGCGGCAGGCAATATCCTCCCCGATATGCTCAAATCCGCACTCGGCATCGCTATCTACGGTATGTTTCTCGCAATATTTATCCCTCCTGCAAGAAAATCTGTCGGCGTTTTCTCGGTCGTTGCATTTTCTGCGGCAATGAGCTGCTGCTTTAAGTATATCCCCGTTTTTTCGGGAATTTCAAGCGGTTTCTCAATTATTATATGCGCACTGACAGCGTCCGTCCTCGGCGCACTCATCTTCCCCAAGAAGGAGGAAGAAACCGATGTCTGATCTTAAAGTTCTGGTTTATATCCTTGTAATGGCGCTCGTTACATACCTTATAAGAATGATACCGTTCGTCCTTTGCAGGAAGAAGATACAGTCGAAATTTTTACAGAATATGCTCTATTATGTGCCGTATGCAGTCCTCGGCGCTATGACGATACCTGCGATACTCTATTCGACATCGAGCATAATTTCCGCCGTAGTCGGACTTGGCGCGGCGATGTTCTTCGCATTCAGAAACAAGTCGCTGATAGTTGTAGCCGTTGCGGCTTGTGCAGGAGCGTTTGTGACTGAGTTTATAATGAGCCTTGCTGTATAAATTCGGAATTCGGAATGCGGAATTCGGAATTATTTATATTCCGTTAGTTGGCAATGAAAATCGTAGTGCGCTGTAACCCTAAAAATTTTATAAATTTATTGGTTCGTTTTTAAATAACTTTATTAAGCACAACCCTATAGAAATCACCAAACCAAAGCGGAAAAGCATACTCTATAGTCTTAGCCGGAGGAGAGGAAGATAAGGGAAATGATGTGCAAAAAGTGTATAAATACACTTAGGTAAACCGTCAAGAGGGAGAGGGGACGGGTCACTGTCCCGAATCGCATAAGCAATTTTCGACGCATATTTTTGTAAGTTTTATCGCATAACAAAACGCCCCTGATTTTATCTTTTTATCAGATAAAATCAGGGATGTTCGTTTTTTTATACTAAACACCATTTAAAATCTGGAAAAAATCAAGCCGACAATCTCGCATATATAGGATTTCGGCGCAGATTTTTTCCCGTTTTTTATTGGTGTTTAGTATTATAATGCCTTGCGGCGCGGGACGGGAAACCCGTCCCCTACAGAAAATTTGCCTAAATGTTGGACTTGCAACGGACGGATATGGAATCCGCCCCTACGGAAATTGGGTTTTCAACGTGAATTTACGGAACATAAGTAATTCCGAATTCCGAATTCCTAATTCCGAATTTATTTTCTCGCTTCGTCAAAGAGTGCCTTAACTTCATCGGAGGGTTCCTTGTCGATAAGGGAAACGATAACGGTAAGGAGAATTGAAACGATAAATCCGGGAACGATAGAGTATAACATTCCGCTCCAGTGAAGAACATATTCCCAAACGATAACCGTTGCCGCACCGCCGATGATGCCTGCGACTGTACCCTTGAGCGTAAGTCTTCTCCAGTAGAGGGAGAGGATTATTGCAGGACCGAACGCTGCACCGAAGCCTGCCCATGCGTTTGAAACGATACCCATGATCGAATCCTTCGGATCAAGTGCGAGGATACAGGCAATGACCGAGATCACCATTACCGCGCCGCGGCTTATCCACATAAGCTTTTTATCGGAGGTTTCTTTCTTTACGATAACCTTATAGAAGTCATTTACAACTGCGGAGGCTGTAACAAGGAGCTGGCTGTCTGCCGTACTCATAATTGAAGCGAGAACAGCGGAGAGGAACACGCCTGCGAGCGCACCCGGGAACAGACGCTTTACAACGTCGATGAAGATAAGCTCCTGCTGATTTCCTGCGAGTGCAACGCCGATGCTGTCAAGGTAAACTCTTCCGAGGATACCGATAAGTACAGCCGCACCGAGCGAGATTATTACCCATACGATAGCGATCATAGCTGATTTCTTAACGCTCTTTGCGTCCTTGATAGCCATAAAGCGAACGAGGATATGCGGCATTCCGAAGTAGCCGAGCGCCCACGCAAGATCGCTTATAATGGAGTTTGCGCTTCTTCCGCTCACAAGTGATGCATAGCCCGAAGCGTCAGCGCCCTCTGCTGCGATCTTTGGTGTAGCTGCGACCATTTCCCAGCTGAAATCGGGAGTTGCTGTAATAAGTGCGATAGGGAGCGCAACTATTGTAAAGAACATCAGCAGACCCTGAACAAGGTCTGTCCATGCAACGGCGTTAAAGCCGCCGAGGAATGTATAGATGATGATTATAAGCGCGGAAATGATGACCGCAGCCTTTGCGTATGTTTCGTTGGAGCTGTCGATGTTGAAAACGACCTGAAAAAGCTTGCCGCCCGAAACGAATGCAGAGGTCGTATAAACGAGGAAGAAGATGAAAATTACGACTGCGCATACAAGACGGACGATCGGACTGTCAGCCTTGAAACGGTTCTGGAGATACTGCGGTATCGTGATAGCGTCGCCCGCTTTTTCGGTGAATTTACGAAGCGGCTTTGCAACGAACGCCCAGTTGAGTATCGTACCGATAGCAAGACCGATAGCTATCCAGTAGTTTCCCATGCCTGTGGCATAAGCCGCACCCGGAAGTCCCATAAGAAGCCAGCCGCTCATATCGGAAGCCTGTGCGGACATTGCCGTTACCCATGAATTAAGTCCTCTTCCTGCGAGGAAGTAGTCGCTCATTTTTTTGCTCTTGTTGCTGAAATAAAAGCCTATGCCGAGCATAATGATAAGATATATCACAAATGCGATCAGCACGGGGACATCAGCGTTTTTTAAGAACCCCATAATTTGCCGCCTTTCGATAAAAAAATAACATCCTTTATTATACTCTTTTTTTCGGCACTAAGTATGTATTTTTGATGAACACGCACCAACTTTGGCGGATTTATGCAAATTGGTTGAGTAAATGCACGGTTTATAAACAAATAACACAAACAAAACCGCCTTAACACCACATTAGCAACGCATTAGCGTGCAAGAACGGACTGGATATAATGCTTTGCAGCTCTGCCGCTTCTGCCGTTTCTGCGCAGAGCGAATGCTTCCGCACCCATAAGAAGCTCGTCCGTGACCTCGATCCCGCTTTCCTTGGCGAGGTTTGCGACGATCTTCAGATAATTCTCCTTGTCAGGCTTGAGGAATGCAACTTTGAGCCCGAAACGCTCGGAAAGCGAGATAAGCTCCTCTCTTGTATCGGAAGCGTGCATATCATCGCCGTCTCTGTCGGAGAATTTCTCCTTTACAAGATGACGTCTGTTGCTCGTTGCATAGATCGCCATATTTGAGGTCTTTGCCGCAGCCGAACCCTCGAGAACGGCTTTGAGCGAGCTGAAATTATCATCATCGGACGAGAACGAAACATCATCGATGAAGATTATGAATTTGAGCGGATTTTTCGCTATCTTTTCGATAACATCCGGGAGCTCGGGGAGCTGCGATTTGTTGAGTTCAACAAGGCGAAGCCCCTCGTCTTTGTATTCATTGACAACAGCCTTTACGGTCGAGGATTTGCCCGTGCCCGCATCACCGTAAAGAAGTACGTTTGCGGCAGGCTTGTTGTTGAGGAGCGCAAGAGTGTTGCTTATCACCTTGCCGCGTTCAAGCTCATATCCCGAAAGCTGCGAAAGGCGCTGAGGGTCGGGGTTCTTTATCGGCATAAGCCTGCCGTTTTTCAACGTAAAAGCGTAATATTCGGCGAAAATGCCGTAGCCCTTGGTCGAAAGGCAGTTCATACGCTCGGTGTAAGCCTTGGTGAAGTTCACGGGTGAGGTCTTCCAGTCCGAAGCAACGTAAGCGGCATGTTCACCCATTGCCTTTTTCACAGTGTCGGAGGTTATTTCGGCAATTTCCTGCAAAACCTCAAGCTCGGCTTTTGCGGCTTTTTCAATATGCTCGGGAACTTCCTCAAAAGCGGCAAGACGGAGCATAAAAGGGTTCTCGTTCTCGGTAACTGCGCCGAGTATGTAGTCGGTGAGATCGTCCGTTGTTTTGTAAAGCGAATTAACAAAGCTGCCGTAGGTCGCAGGTGTCGGCTCACGGAGCATCGCAAGAAATTCCTTTACTGTCTCATCTTCAAGAATACCTCTGAAAACCGAAAGAGCGCTCAGCTTTTCGGCATAAGGCATAAGTGTGTTGACAATCATTTCTATCGTTCCTTTTTACAAAAATCTTTACCATTAATTATAGCACTTTAGCGTAAAAATACAATAGACAGCCTGTTTTTTGTCATTTCTGACAGAATAATGCCGACAATTCCCCGCTCTATTGAAAATTTGATATAAATATGCTATAATTATAGTGTTATTTTTTTCTAAGGAGCAAATTTCAGATGGATATAAATTTTCATATTCCCGATTTTATCAATCACTGCCGACTTAACCTGCTTCTGCTCTCGCTTATGCAGCGGCACCCCGAATATTTCCGCGACGGCGTGAAAATAGCGTCCGTTTTCGGTGCGTTCCCTCCGTCACTCTGGAACGGTGGACGAAATACGGTCGGCGTTGTTGACGATGAAATAATAAAGCAGGTCACAAAAGCGTTCAATTCAAGAGGAGTTCCGCTCCGATTCACATTTACGAACCCTCTTATCGAAGAAAAGCACCTCGGCGACCCTTTCTGCAATAAGGTTATGAGAATGTGCGACAACGGTCTGAACGAGGTCATCGTTATGTCGCCGATACTCGAAGAATACATTCGCAAAAATTACCCAAGCTACAGGATAACCTCGTCCACCTGCAAGGAGATACGCAGTGCGGACGAGCTTTCCGCAGAGCTTGAAAAAGATTATCATTATGTCGTTCTCGACTATAATATAACTGGAACAATAATTTCGGGTTTCTCGAAACACTTCCGCACAAGGAAAAATGCGAGCTTCTCATAAATGCCTGCTGCGTTCCGAACTGCCCGAGAAGAGGCGAGCATTACCGTTCTATCGGCGAAACACAGATAAAGTATGCGGAATATATGAAAACGCCGCCGATGATGCGCAAGCCAACGCACTTTGAGGACTTCAAATGCCCGTCGATGCTCCGCCATATCTATCAGATAACCGACCTGCCGACGCATATTTCGCCCGATGCGATCGTTGAAAAGTACGTCCCTATGGGGTATAATCAGTTCAAGATCGAGGGCAGGACTGTCCCCGACATTGCACTCGCCGAAAACTACATCTATTATATGATAAAGCCCGAGTACAAAGACACCGCACGCCTTGAACTGCTCGGTACGCTCACGCAGAAAACAAAATATTTCAACTGATATTGTCATTCTGCACAAAAAATTTCGTTTTCTTTAACAAATCGATTAAAAGAGCCTTGTTTTAGCTATTTTATTCATAGTTTGATTCAATAATTAAAATAAAATTAATATTTGATTAACAAATTATCCACATAGAGCACTGCAAAAGCCGTTATAATTGAAATAAGAGCCGCTGCGTTTAGGCATTTTGACAGCGCAGCAAAAATCTATTTGTAGGAGGACAGAGGGCATCAGAGCCTGTACATAACGATGAAAGATTTAGCTGTTGTATATGCTACAAAATACGGTCATACCAAGCAATATGCCGATTGGATGAAAGAAGAAGCAGGCGCGGATATATTCGTTTCGACTTCGTTCACGCCCACAAAGGCGCTCGAATATAAAGCCGTTGTCTTTGCAGGCGGCGTTTACGGCGATAAGATACTTATAATGGACTGGCTGAAAAAAAATCTCGGTCAGGTCAATGTCAACAAGATAATCATCGCCGCAGTTTCATGGTACTGCAATGATTCCGAAGAAGCAAAAGCACGTCTTATCGCGGAAAACTACCCCGAAC
This sequence comes from uncultured Ruminococcus sp., assembly GCA_900543105.1. Lineage (GTDB taxonomy): Bacteria > Bacillota > Clostridia > Oscillospirales > Ruminococcaceae > UMGS363. Next base: position 9,485 of record UQQA01000056.1, read on the forward strand.
AGTTCAAGAACGTTGTCCCTCTCGTTGTCATAAACAGCGGCATCGACAAGAAGAAAACAAGCGTTATGGACAAAGCGCAGCTCCTCGCCGCTCAGTCGGCGATAAACAAGCACGAAGTCCGCTCCGCCGATGATATCAACGCCCTCGCGATAATAAAAGGCTACTCCGATTCAACTTCAAAGGATAACCTGAAGAGCCTTACCGCAGCCGTACAGAATATACTCAATCCGCCGAAAAGATCCGCACAGAGAGCTGCCGAGGAGATAAGAGCCGCTTTGAACGAGCCGCAGAACAAGCCTGCCGAAGCACCAAAGCCCGAGCCGCCGAAGCCTGTTCAGCCGAAGTCTGCCGCACCGAGCGGCGAGCACGTTGTCACCTCGCTTGACGATGCTCTTGCTGCACTTTCGTCGGGAAATATGCTTCTCAACAAGCCTCCCGTTCATCAGCCTAAGCCTGCCGAAGCAGAGAAAAAAGCTGCCGAGCCTGTCCGCGAAGAACCCGTCAGGACCGAACCGACAGCCAAAGTTCCCGTTCAGCCCAAGGAAGAACCCAAGCCTGCACAGCCTAAGCCTGTTACACAGAACGGCGAGCCTATTGTAGCTTCGCTTGATGATGCTCTTGCCGCACTTTCGTCGGGAAATGTTCTTCTCAACAAGCCTCCCGTTCATCAGCATAATACCGAAGCACCAAAGGCTGAACCTATCAAGGAAGAGCCTAAGGCTGAAGCACCTAAGCCGATTCAGACAGAACCCGTTAAGGAAGAACCCAAGGCTGAAGCTCCCAAGCCTGCTCAGACAGAACCCGTTAAGGAAGAACCCAAGACCGAAGCTCCAAAGCCTGCTCAGACCGAACCCGTTAAGGAAGAGGTCAAGGCTGTCGCTTCTATCGTTGTAAATGCGCTCCGTGAAAAGGTCGCAAGCGAAAAGAACGGCGAAGATATGTCATTTTCTCAGGTCGATGATACGGATATCCCAAGCATCGATCATATTATGGACAATACCAAGCCTGACAACGGCATCAACCCCAGCGAGCTTGGCAAAATAAAGGACATAAAGGCTGTTCCTCACGAGGACAACAGCGCAGTCCAGAACACATACGCAGGAATTGCAGAACCCGAGATACCGCCGCTTTCCGACATTGCCGAAAGCACGGAGATGAAGCGTCCTAAGCAGGAAGCTGAAGAAAACGACAATGTCCTCTCTATCGCAGATGATATTGCCGAACTCACAGCACCGAAGCTGACCGCTCCAAAGCCTGCACCGATGCCGAAGCCCGTGGCTGCCGCACAGCCTGCTCCGACACCTGCGCCGATGCCGACACCCGTTCCCACACCTGCACCAGCTCCTGCTCCGATGCCAACTCCAAAGCCTGCACCTGCAGGCACAGCGTCCAAGCATAACAGCTATATGGATCTCTTCGCGCGCAAGAAGCCTGCAGCAGAGCCTGCTGCACCCGTTCAGCCAACAGCTCCTGCCCCCGCACCTGCACCAAGTCCTGCGCCGTCGCCAATATCCGATATCTTGCTTGATCCCGTTTCGGCTGTCGCTCCGACACCTGCTCCCACGCCAAAGCCTGCACCAAATTTCGCTCCCGTAAGCAATGCAGGTATGGACTTCGACTTCGATATTCTCGGAAACGAAAGCTCCACGGCGAACAGAACAAGCTCCAGAGCGCTCAACGCAGTTGAAGACCTCGCGAAAGCAAAGGCTAAAGCCGAAGCTGACCGCCTCAAGAGCGAAAGAGAGCGCGAGGAACAGGCTGCAAGAGATGCCGCTGCCGCAAAGGCAGACAATTCCTACGATATAATCAACAATTCGATCGACCTCGATATCACCGATGACGGCGCTCCGAGCAATGATAACAGCGCTCTCTTCGGCAGCGAACCCGAAAAGAAAGACATCGGCAATATCAGCATGGACGATGAACCCGAGAACGGAGAAGCTGTTGACGATACCTTCGGCGATGACGTTATGTTCGTCGATGATTATGACGATTCCGAGCTTGACGGTCTTACCGCGGCTGATCTTCTCGCTCCCGAACAGCCTGTTCAGAAGAATGACCACAAGCGAATGGATTTCAAAAAGCTCCAGCAGGAGATCGAGGAATCTATCGAGCTCAACAGACAGATACGTGACAAGGAACGCACAAGAAATATGCGTGAAAGCGAGCGCAAGGCTCTTGCCGAAGCCGAAAAAACACCTAAAAAGGGCATCAAGCAGCCCGAGGACGCAGATGTATTCTTCAAGCGTCCCGGCAAGGACTATTATTCCTCCGATTCAATGCCCGAGATCAAGTTCAACAGACACGGAAACGGTTTCTGATAAAACCAATGACAGACTTTTTACAGCACCGCATAATTTTGATTATGCGGCGCTGTTATGTTTAATACTAAACACAAAAAAATAAAAGAAAAAATCTGCGCCGAAATTGCATATATTCAAGATTATCGGCTTGATTTTTTCTAAATTTTAAATGGTGTTTTGTATAATACTAATTTTTAATCAAAGTGTAGGAAAAAAATCGGCGCAAAATCCATATATGCGAGCTTTTGCTTGATTTTTTTTACACTTTCAGTTTAAAATCAGTATAAGAAAGTTTATCGGTGCCGCAAAACGACTTTTGCGGCAGCTATAAATTTTTAGCAAGATCCTTTCCCACGGGAAGTCAAACTATAAAATGGGGTGTTCTTTGTGTTTTCCGATATTGACAAAAAGTATTATTACAACGGTGACGACTTAGGCTCTGTCTATTCTCCCGAAAAGACCGAATTCAAGGTCTGGGCACCGCTCGCAGACAACGTTACTGTCTATCTTTACAAAACCTGCCGTGATGAAAAGCCTTACCGTCATCTCCCGATGACCAAAAGCAAAAAGGGCGTATGGTCAAAGACGGTCTACGGCGACCTTGACGGCGTTTATTACACCTATATCGTGACGAACGATGGCGTTGAGCAGGAAACTATCGATGTTTATGCCAAATCCGCAGGTGCAAACGGCGCAATGGGTATGGTTTTTGATGCGTCAAAGCTCAACCCTGCAGGCTGGGACAATCAGACCTATGTTAAGCTTGACCACTACACGGACGCTTGCGTTTATGAGCTTCACGTCCGTGATTTCTCCATTGACGAAAGCGGACATTTCTGCTACAAGGGAAGATTTCTCGCATTTATCGAAAAATGGCTGGAAAATGACAGCGGCGACAGCGTTGGCATTGACCACCTCAAGGAGCTTGGCATTACCCACGTTCAGCTTATGCCGATATTCGACTTCGTTTCCGTCGATGAGACCGATGTTCACCGTCCTCAGTTCAACTGGGGATATGACCCCGAGAACTACAATGTCCCCGAGGGTTCATATTCGACCAATCCATTCAACGGCAAGGCCCGTGTTGCGGAGCTGAAACGCCTTATCTACGCTCTTCACGAAGCAGGCATCGGCGTTATAATGGACGTTGTTTACAACCACACCGCAGGAACGGCTGACTCCTGCTTCACCAAGACCTTCCCCGAATATTACTACCGCCAGTGGGACGGCAAGCGCAATCTCTATGCGAACGGCTCAGGCTGCGGAAACGAGCTTGCGACCGAGCGCAAAATGGTAAGAAAATATATCCTCGACAGCCTTACATACTGGGCGACCGAGTACAAGATAGACGGCTTCCGCTTCGACCTTATGGGACTTTATGATAAGGAAACAATCAATCTGGCGTATGAGAAGCTTCACGAAATAAATCCGAACGTCATTATGTACGGTGAGGGCTGGACGGGCGCAGATACGCCGCTCCCGTGGGAACAGCGCTGTATGAAGCTCAACGCAAGATTTACCCCGAACGCAGGCTATTTCAGCGATGATTTCCGCGATACAGTAAAGGGCAACAACTTCGAGAACAAGACAAGAGGCTATGTCAACGGCGCATCGGGCAATGAGGAAAACGTCAAGGAAATAATCGCAGGACGTATCCCCCACCCCCAGCTCCCGAATATGGAGAAATATTCGTGGACAAGCTCCCCAACGCAGACCGTGAACTATGTTGAAGCGCACGATAATCTCACGCTCTGGGACAAGCTTTACTACACGAACCCGACCGAAAGCATCGAAACAAGAATCAAGATGGACAAGCTCGCCGCAGCAATGGTGTTCCTCTCGCAGGGCATACCGTTCTTCCAGGCAGGTCAGGAATTTCTGCGCTCGAAGCCGTTCCCGGGCGGCTCGGTCTTTGACCACAACAGCTACAAGTCGCCTGACGCTATCAACAGCTTGAAGTGGAACAGAAAGTCCGAGTTCAAGGACGTTGTGAACTATTACAAGGGACTTATCGCACTCCGAAAAGCACATAACGCTTTTAGAATGTACGAAAATTCGCAGGTTGCAGAGAACCTGCAGTTCCTTGACAATCTCCCTAAGCACGTTGTGGGATTCCTGCTCAAAGGCGATGAAACGCTTGAAGAGATAGTAGTTTTCTTCAACCCTAACAACTACCCCGTAAAGCTCTATGCATTCGGCGAATACGGCATTTACGCAGACGGAAAATACGCAGGCGCAGAACCATACAGAAAGGTTTCGGGCGATTACGAGGTTGACCCGATAAGCGCTATCGTGCTTGGAAGAGTGAGAGAAAGCAAGCCTGAAAACGAAGAAGAGTCTTTAAATGCGTAATTCGGAATGCGTAATTATTTGTGCTCCGTAAATTTATGGTAAGAACCTAATTCCCATAGGGGCGGATTCCATATCAGCACGTTGCAAACCCAACATTTTAGGTAATTTTTTCTGTATGGGACGGGTCACCCGTCCCGAATCGCGAAGCGATTTTTCGGCAACAATTATTTACAAAGAAAACACCCCTGTTTTCATCGGATAAAACCGTTGAAAACAGGGGTGTTCGTTTATTGTGAAAACATTGCGGCGCGGAACGGGCAACCCGTTTCCCTACAGCGCCTTTAATACTAAACACCAATAAAATAAAGGAAAAAATCTGCGCCGAAATCACATATATCCAAGATTGTCGGCTTGATTTTTT
>UQQA01000057.1 GCA_900543105.1 uncultured Ruminococcus sp.
TTCGGCGCAGATTTTTTCCTGTATTTTATTGGTGTTTATACTTAAAACCATTTAAAAACTGTACAAAAAATCAAGCCAAATCTCTCGTATATGGATTTTGCGCAGATTTTTTGTCTACAGTTTAAATGGTTTTTAGTATTAGTATTAGTATCTGATCTTTTTGTAAATGGAAATAATTAAAATTTGCAGTCAATCACTTGACAAACTATTATAATTATAATATAATATGGATTAGACTAATTGAAATTATATTAAAGGTGGTGCTTTATGAGATTTATAGGCAGAGAAGATGAACTTGCCGCACTTGAACGTGAATATAAGCGTGAAAGCGGCTTCGTTGTTATTTACGGTCGCAGGCGTGTTGGCAAAACTACACTTATAAAGCAGTTCATAAAGGGCAAAAAGGCTCTGTATTTTCTTACAAGTCAGGAATCATCAAAGCAGAATATGGGCAGTCTGACTGCTAAGATAGCTCGTTTTACGGGAAAAGCATATCTTGAAAACGCTCGGCTTGAAAATTGGGAGCAAGTATTCCGAATGTTTGCGGAATATGAGCCTGAGCAGAAAAAAATTCTTATAATAGATGAATTTCAGTATCTTGTAAAGGCTGACCCTGCATTTCCGTCAATTTTTCAGAATGCTTGGGACGAGATCCTGAAAGATCACAATGTTATGGTTATCCTTTGCGGTTCGCATATCAGCATGATGACTTCATCTGTATTAAGTCACAGCAGTCCGCTTTACGGCAGAAGAACTGCGCAGATAAGGCTGCGTCCTCTGCGTTTCACAGAGTTTTCTATGGCTTTTGAGAATGTCAGCTTTGAAGAAAGAGTAAAGATATACTCCGTAACGGGCGGTGTTCCAAAGTATATTGAATTCTTCGACAATGATGAAACGCTTGAAAAAAATATTGTTGAGAACGTACTTGACAGATCGGGATTTTTGAGCGAAGAACCGTCATTTTTGCTCAATAATGAAGTCAAAGAAACATCGAGCTATTTTTCGATACTGAAAGCTATCTCAATGGGAAATCACCGCATATCGGATATTGCAGCCGTTCTTGAACAGAAAACCAACGAACTTTCCCCGTATCTTGCAACGCTTATCGAGCTGTTCCTTTTGGAAAAGCGTGTTCCGATAACGGAGAACAATCCCGAAAAAAGCCGCAAGGGACTTTATTATATAAACGATAATTTTATAGAATTCTGGTTCAAATTCGTTTATCCATATAAGGGCGAATTGGAGCTGGGTAATATAGAATTCGTAACGGAAAAGCTTCGGAACAATTTTATCGATAATCATGTCAGCTTTGTTTTTGAGCAGGTTTCAAGGGAACTGCTTGTTGATATGTGCAAAAACGGGAAGATAGACTTTAATATTTCACGAATAGGCTCTTATTGGAACAGCAATACCGAAATAGACGTTGTTGCGATAGATGAGCAGAATAAGCGTCTGCTTGCAGGTGAGTGCAAATTCTATGAAAAGCCTGTCGGAATGAGAGTTTATTCGGAGCTGCTGAAAAAGTGCGGGAGCATATCGGAATTTAAAAATTATGAAGTCGTTCATGCGATCTTTTCAAAAAGCGGTTTTGACACAAGGTTAGAAGAGATCGCGCAGGGGCGTGACGGACTTATTCTTATCAATGGAGAGAATTTGGTATAGCGTAAAGCAGATGAAAGACAAGAACAAAAAAGAAGTGACCTTTTCTCGTGACGAAGTTATTGATATGGGATATGACCCGTGCAAGAGATGCGATCCATAGCCGATAAAGAAAATGAGGTACTTTTTAACAAAACTTAAACGTTTAATATTAAAGATATATATAAATTGGGCATATTTATATTTACGGTCAAAGAATATGGCTATATTTGTTTAAAATTACGATTGTAAATTGTGAAAAAATATTGTATAATTAAACGGTAATATGTAGCATTGTATCTTGACGGAATTGATAAATGCTCATAAAAAGTTTATGATAAGAGCTGAATGTCAGTTGAACTGTTAACCATAGCTTGTGTCCATATTTTTTGTGCAGTTCCGACAGACCTTTGGCATAAGAAAGGATCAGTGTGTTATGCAGCCGGTAATCAACAAGGCGGACCTCGAAGAAAAGATCCGCAATACCCTCCAGACTGAGTATAATGTTACCCCGATCGATGCATCGGACAATCAGATCTACAAGGCACTCTCGACAGTTGTTGTTGAGCTTCTCCGTGAAAAGCGCAGAAAGTTCCGCAATCAGGTTCATTCCGAGGGCAGAAAAGAAGTTTACTACCTCTCAATGGAATTCCTTATGGGACGTTCGCTCAAGACAAGCCTTTTCAATCTTCGCATCAACGATATCGCAGAAGAGATAATGAAGTCTTGGGACGTTAATATCGACAGAATTTATGAATATGAGCCTGACGCAGGACTCGGAAACGGCGGTCTTGGACGTCTTGCTGCCTGCTACCTTGACGGTCTTGCAACCGACGGCTACCCTGCAATGGGTTATTCCATCTGCTATGAGTACGGTATCTTCAAGCAGAAGATCGAGGACGGCTGGCAGACAGAGCTTCCCGACAACTGGCTCCCCGGCGGTGAAACATGGCTCGTCCCCAAGAAGGACAAGACCATTGAAGTTCACTTCGACGGTGAAGTGGTTGAACACTGGGACGAAAAGTACCACCACATTTCCTACAACAACTACAGCACAGTTTATGCTGTTCCTTACGATATGTATGTTCCCGGCTACGACAGCGAGGGCGTTTCCGTTCTCCGTCTGTGGCAGGCAAAAGCTCCTTCCTTCGATATGCAGATGTTCAATCAGGGCGACTACGCTAAGTCCCTCTCCCAGAACACTATTGCACAGGCTATCTCAAAGGTTCTTTACCCGAACGATAACCACCTCGAGGGCAAGTCGCTCCGTCTTCGTCAGCAGTACTTTATGTGCGCAGCTTCCGTTGGCGATATCGTAAACCGCCACATGAGCATCTACGGCACACTCGACAACCTCCACGAAAAGGTTGCTATCCATATCAACGATACCCACCCGACACTTGCCATCCCCGAGCTTATGAGAATCCTCCTCGATGACTGCGGATACAACTGGAACAAGGCTTGGCATATCGTTACAAACACATTCGCTTACACGAACCACACAGTTCTTGCGGAAGCTCTTGAAAAGTGGGATATGAACCTGGTCAAGCAGGTAATTCCGCGTATCTTCGCTATCATCGTCGAGATCAATAACCGTTACTGCGCAGAGCTTATGGAGAGGATCGGCGACAGCGCAAAGGTCACAAGAATGTCTATCATTCAGAACAACCAGATCCACATGGCTCTTCTCTGCGTATGCGCTTCACACAGCGTAAACGGCGTTTCAAAGCTCCACTCCGATATCATCAAGCAGGACATTTTCAGCAACGAGTATGCTGATACACCGTACAAGTTCAAAAACGTTACAAACGGTATCGCTTACAGAAGATGGCTTCTCCAGGCTAACCCCGGACTTACCGAACTTCTTTCAAGCACTATCGGCGACGGCTTCAAGAAGAATGCTGCTGAACTTTCCAACTTCAACAAGTTTGAAGATGATAAGAAGGTTCTCGACAAGCTCAGCAAGATCAAGCTCGAAAACAAGAAGCACTTTGCAAAGTATGTAAAGTCCAACTTCGGTGTTACGCTTAATACTGACAGCATTTTCGATGTTCAAGTAAAGCGTCTGCACGAATATAAGCGTCAGCACCTCAATGCTCTCAACATCATTGCGGAGTATCAGTACCTCCTCGACAATCCGAACGCAGATTTCGTTCCTAAGACATATATCTTCGCTGCAAAGGCTGCACCGGGATACTATCTTGCAAAGCAGATCATCAAGATGATCTGGGCGCTCGGCGAAGAGATCAGGAAGAACCCTGCTGTAAATAAGAAGCTTCAGGTATTCTTCCTTGAAAACTACTGCGTAAGCCTTTCCGAACTCCTTATGCCTGCAGCAGAAGTATCAGAGCAGATCTCCCTCGCAGGTAAGGAAGCATCGGGTACGGGCAATATGAAGCTTATGCTCAACGGCGCGCTCACACTCGGTACTCTTGACGGCGCAAACATCGAGATCAAGGATCAGGTCGGCATCGACAATATCTTTATCTTCGGTATGAACGCTGACGAGGTTCTTGCAAAGCAGGCACAGGGCTACCGTCCGGAAAGCTACTGCGAGAACAACGAAGTTATCGCAAGAGCGATCAACAAGATGTACACAGGCATCAACGGCTGCCAGTTTGACGAAGTTGCAAACTCCCTCAAGTTCAAAGACCCATATATGGTTCTTGCAGACTTCGATGCTTATCAGTCCGCACAGCAGTACATTTCCGAATGCTACAAGGACAAGGACAAGTGGAACAAGATGTCCCTCCACAACATCGCAGGCGCAGGTATCTTCTCTGCCGACAGAGCAGTTGAAGATTACGCTCGTGATATCTGGAAGCTTAAGTAAGATCAATGCGTAATGCTTAATGCGTAATTCGTAATTAAAAAGCACGGCTCATTTGTATGGGTCGTGCTTTTGGTATATATTGATATTTATATTACAAAAGGTATAATTTTTCTCCTTGACAAAATGGGTTTATTGGGGTAAAATAATAAAAAGAATACAATCCTTGTTTATGCATATTATAATATATCATAAGGAGGTTTTATTATGGCTACAAAAAGTATTTTAAAAAGTATTGTAATAAAGGATAAAAAAAGCAGTACTGCACTGGTAAATGCTCTTGAAAGCGCCAAAGGCAAGAAAGCAAATGATGTAACATTTTCAAGAACTGTCCGAACGGCTGATGATGAAATGATAAAAAAGATGTTTGACAAAACGGAGAAATAATAATGGACGGATATGTTAAAGTTCCTTTGAAAAAACTGCTTGCCCAAATCGGAGAGGATAACGTTATGACTATTCTCTCCGATTTTTCGTGTCCTATCAACCTTGATATTGAGTATTTTTTAAAGAAGAAAGCTATTGAATTTGAAAAGCAGGGAATTTCGGCTACACACCTGATTTTTACTTCATATAAATCGGAAAATGTGCTTGTTGGTTACTATACGCTCTCTACAAAGGCATTTAACGTGACAAAATCATCAATTTCCAAAAGTTTGAGCAAGAGAATAAACAAGTTTGCAACATTTGACTCGTCTTTAAAGGCATATTTTCTTCCTGCGCCGCTGATAGCACAGCTTGGAAAGAATTTCACCAATGATTACAATGCGCTTATCAGCGGAGATGAACTGTTGGCAATAGCGATTGAAGATGTTAAGCTTATTCACCAGATCGCAGGCGGAAAAATAGTTTATTTGGAGTGCGAGGACAAGCCTAGGCTTGTTGAGTTTTATTCAAATAATGGGTTTGTCGTTTTCGGCAACCGCTCGTTAGATCGAGATGAAACAAATTTAAGCGGTGAATATCTTGTACAGATGTTAAGATACATAAGTTAAAAAGACGGCTGCAACGATACTTTATAGTAATCGAAACAGCCGTCTTTTATTTATTAGCTCATAAACGCATAAAGCCCCTTAAAAGGACATAATGTGTACCCCGGTCTTTTATTAGCCGCTTACCGGGTTGCGGAAATAATTTGTACCCATACCTTCTTTTTATGGCTACTGATATATACGGTCACAGTAATAATAAATAAGACCTTTAGGTCTGCAATTATTATATACTATATACAAGCTGTTGTCAAGGGTGCAAAAATGATAAAAGCATTATTCATAATGATAACGGCAGGAGATTATATACACATTTCCATCTTCGACTTTATAAACTACACGATTTACTTCATCTATGCGCCTGCTCCAAAATCCGCTGTAATTGTACTTTAGCGGTTCAGGTTTGCCTATTCCGTCAAAAGGGTCACGGTCAATGTCTTTGATGAGCGCATTGATTCGTTTGATAGTTTTCTTATCTTGATTGAACCAATACATATAATCGTCCCAAGCCTCGTCTGTCCAAACCTTATTCATTGGGATCTTCCTCTATCAGTTCGTGAGCTTTGGTTTTACCGGAGTTGAGCTGTGCTATCGAACGGTCAAGGTGCGCTGTGTTTGCTTTGCTGTAAAAATAATCGTCGGGAGAATTGTGAAGAGATACCGAAAACGGAAGCCCCTCGCACATAATTGACTGCTTGATAAACATATTAAAGGCAGTTGTCATATTAAGACCGAGAGAATTGAAAAGCTGTTCGGCTTTGCGTTTGTCGTCGGCATCGAGGCGCATTGTTACACTTGTTGTTTCGGACATAATATCATCTCCTATCTTTATTTGCTTACATTGTACATCAAAATGATTACGTTGTCAATACATTTTATAAAAACTTATTGCTATATAAAAAAATTTCTCCCCGAATCACTTCGGGGAGGGATAATTCATTTATAACGCTAATAATCAGCTGTTTTCTTCTGCCTTGACCTCAGTTTTAGCTTCAGCCTTAGCTTCGGGTGCGGTCTCAGCCTTTACTTCAGGCTTTGGAGCAGGAGCTTCAGCTTTCGGGGCTGTCGGGGCAGCCGTCTGATTTGCAGGAGCAGCCGGCTTAGGTGCGGCAGGCTTTGCGACCATTACAATGCCATCGCAGCGCTGGATAGCGTGTGTAGGACAACCTGCTACGCACTTGCCGCAGTTTTTACACTTGCTGTAATCGATGCGTGCGAGGTTGTTTTCAACCGTGATAGCACCGAACGGACAGGTCTTTTCGCACTTTTTACAGCCGATACAGCCGTTTTTGCAGGCTGTACGGGTGTTTTTGCCGATATCCTGCGAGGAGCAGAGAACGTCGATGCGGTTTGTTATATCGTGGACAACGATAAGCTGATTAGGGCAAGCCTTTGCGCAAAGTCCGCAGCCGCCGCACTTGGAGCGGTCGATCTTCGCAACGCCGTCTACGATAGAGATAGCGTCGTGAGTACATTCACGAACGCAGTCGCCGTAGCCGAGGCAGCCGTAAGCACAGGCGCTCTGACCGTTGTAGAAGCGCTTTGCAGCCTTACAGGACTGAACGCCGTCAAATTCAAATTTGTTTGCCGAACGTGCATTGCAGTCGCCGTTACAGCGGACAACTGCGATCTTCGGAACGGTTTCCATTGCGGCAACGCCCATAACTTCCGCAACCTTTTTGGCAACCTCGCTGCCGCCGGGGTTACAGAGGTTCGTTGCAACGCCGTTTTTAACGATAGCTTCGGCATAAGCCGCGCAGCCCGAGAAACCGCATGAACCGCAGTTTACCTGCGGAAGAACTTCGTTTACCTTGTCGATCCTTTCGTCTGTCTTGACTTCAAAAACCTTTGAGCATACTGTAAGAAGCACACCTGCGAGAAGTCCGATAGCCGCAAAAACAAGGGCAGGAATAATAAAATTCATACTTCCTTCCTCCTTTTTAGCTGAACATTCCCGAGAAGCCCATAAAGCTTACGGAAACGATTGATGCAGCGATAAGTGTTGCGGGAACACCCTTGAACATAGCAGGAGTGTCGGCAGCATTTACTCTCTGACGAACGCCGCTGAATATCACAAGCGCAAGGGAGAATCCAAGTCCTGCACCGACAGCGTTTACGACCGACTGACCGAGGTTGTAGCTGTTGTCGATGTTAAGGATAGTTACGCCGAGAACTGCGCAGTTCGTTGTGATGAGCGGAAGATAAACGCCGAGAGCCTTATAAAGCGGCGGAACGGCTTTCTTGAGGAACATTTCAACGATCTGGACGAAGAGCGCGATAACAAGGATAAATGCGACCGTTTTCAGATATTCAAGTCCGAGTGGGATAAGGATAAGTGTGTAGATAGGATATGTTGCGAGTGCGGCACAAGCCATAACGAATGTTACGGCAGCGCCCATTCCGATTGCGCTGTCGAGCTTTTTGGAAACGCCGAGGAATGCGCAGATACCCATAAATTTTGAAAGAACGAAGTTGTCAACGAGCATAGCGCTCAAAAGAATAACGAGCAGAGATTTCATCAGTCATTTCCTCCTTCTTCATTCTTTTTGTTTATAGTCTGGCATCTTGAAGCGTTAGGACAGCCTGCGCAGCCGAGTTCCTTCGGAGGAGCTTTCTTTGCAAGCTTGTTTACAACTGCGATGATAACGCCGAGTGCGAAGAAACCGCCTGCAGGCATAACGAATACTGTCATTGTAACAGGGAGGTGGAGGTCGATGCCGAACCACTGACCCGAGCCGAGGATCTCACGGACGCTTCCCATAAGGAAGAGCGCAAGTGTGAAGCCAAGACCGCTGCCAAGACCGTCAAGAACGGACTTCCAGGGGTTGTTCTTTGAAGCGAAGGCTTCTGCACGGCCGAGGATAATACAGTTTACTGTGATAAGCGAAAGGAACAGTCCGAGGCTGTCGTAGAGCGCAGGGATATAGCCTTTGAGCAGGAATTCGATGAGCGTTACGAAGCTTGCGATAACGACGATGAAGCAGGGAAGGCGGACTGCCTTCGGGATAATATTTTTAAGCAGGGAAATGGCAAGGTTGGAGCAAACGAGAACGAAAGTAGTCGCAAGTCCCATACCGATGCCGTTTGAAGCCATTGTTGTAACGGCGAGCGTCGGACACATACCGAGCATTGTAACGAAAACAGGGTTTTCCTTGATTATGCCCTTTACAAGCTCGTAGGTGTTTGTGGTTTTTTTCTCACTCACTTACGGTCACTCCTTCCATTTCATTATAGGCAGCAAGAGCGAGGGTAACTGCTCTGTATGTGCCCTTTGAGGAGAATGTTGCGCCTGTGATAGCGTCAAGTTCAAATGTATCGCTTACGGGAGCGGAAGCAGCTTCTTCTTTGAGTGCTTCGATCTCGTCTGCGCTGCCCCATACGAACTTCTTCGGGGAATCATCGTCCTCGGAGGTCTTGGGGAGCTTGTCGAATGTAAGACCCTTGAACTGGTCACGGAATTCGGGAAGATCTCTTACCTTTGTGCCAAGACCAGGAGTTTCGCCGAGCGAAAGCACGGAAACGCCCGAAACAGATCCGCTTGCGTCCATTCCGACGAGGACGTGGATACCGCCGCTGGAATAGCCGTCTGTGGTAACTTCAAATGCTGCGTTGCCGTTTTCATCGGTGAGAACGCAGGTGATGCCCTCGGGAGCGTAGATAGCACCGCTTTCGTCAAGCTTCATAGTGAAGCCGTCCGAAGTGCCGTAAATTTCTTCAAGGCTTGCGAGCATATCGTCCGTGATAACGCCCGTGTTGTCCTTGTAGGTCGTATCGTGAGCGATAACGAGGAGTGCGCATGCTATAAGGCAGATAAGCGTAAGCACGAGTGAAGGCTGAATTTTTTCCTTAAACATTACTTAGCAGCCTCCTTTACGGGTTTCTTTGCACCGAGCGGCTTAGTCTTGCAGAGCTTGTCGATGTAAGGTGTGAGCAGGTTCATAAGGAGGATCGAGAAAGAAACGCCCTCGGGGAATGAACCGAACTGACGGATAACGAATGTGATGATAGCGCAGCCTGCACCGAATACGACTTTGCCCTTTGTTGTGAGCGGAGTTGTCGCATAGTCGGTAGCCATAAAGAACGCACCGATCATAAGGCCGCCTGCAAGGAGCTGATAAACAGTCATTGTAAGGCTGCCCGTGTAGCAAAGTGTGAGAACGCCGAAAACGCCGATGAAAGCGATCGGAGTTGCAGGGGAGATAACTCCTGTTACAATAAGGAAGATGCCGCCGATGATAAGTGCGAGTGCGCAGGTCTCACCGATGCAGCCGCCCGTTGTGCCGAGGAGCATATCCTTGAATGTGAACGGGGAAACCATTGCGGAGCCGTTGTCGAACCAGCTTGCTGCGAGCGGAGTTGCGCCCGTAACAACATCTGCGCTGTTCTTGTACCAGAACGGAACTGCCCAGTTCGTCATCTGCGAAGAGAATGAGACCATAAGTACGATCCTGGCTGCGATAGCAGGGTTAGCGAAGTTCTGTCCGATGCCGCCGAAAAGCTGCTTAACGATAACGATAGCGAAAAAGCTGCCGATGAGCGGAACATAGAACGGTACAGTTGCGGGGAGGTTCATTCCGAGGAGAAGACCCGTTACAACTGCGGAGAGGTCGGAAACCGTCTGCGGCTTCTTTGTAACAACTGCGAAAAGCGCTTCAAAAGCAACGCAGTAAATGATAGTCTGGATAAGAACGAGTGCGGCTTTTACGCCGAAGTAAACGCAGCCCATAATTGCTGCCGGCAGAAGAGCTATGATGACCATGAGCATTATCTTCTGCGTGGTAAGTCCGGCACTTCTGTGAGGTGACGGAGAAACTCTTAAACCTGTCATAATATTCTCCTTTCTCACTTCTTAGGCGCAGGGCGCGGTAAAAGTCCCTTTGCGAGCTGGTTTGATTCTGCGAGCGGCTTGTGTGCGGGACAGATGTACGAGCAGCAGCCGCAGTTCATACAAAGCGAAACTTTGAGCTCCTGAAGAGCAGCAACGTCCTTTTCTTTGTATGCACGGAGAAGAAGATTCGGCATAAGGTTCATAGGGCAGACCTTGATGCAGTTTCCGCAGCGGATACAAGCGGATTCCTTTTCTTCCTTTACAGTATTGAAAGCAAGAACAGCGTTCGTTGTTTTGAGAACGGGCTGATCTGTGTCATAAACGGGGAATCCCATCATAGGACCGCCGTAGAGAACTTTCTTCGGATTTTCAGCACCGCCGAATTCGAGAAGTTCGGAAAGCCTTGTACCAATAGGAACTATATAGTTGCCGTTGTTCTTTGTAACAGCATCGCCGTCAAGAGTAAGACGCTTTGCAACGAGCGGCATACCCGTCCTGCAGTAGGTGCTTACGAAAGCCGCCGAGGAAACGTTCATTACCATAACGCCCTGATTTGCAGGAAGCTCGCCCTCTTCGACAATTCTTCCCGTAGCGGAGAAAATGATGACCTTTTCTGCGCCCTGAGGATAGGTCGAGGGGAGAGTTACGACTTCAACAGCGTTGTTGTCGGCTGTTTTCTGCTTTAAAAGTGCGATAGCTTCGGGTTTGTTGCTCTCGATACAGATTTTGCAGTTCGGTATCTCGAGCCACTTCTGAACGAGTGCTATTCCGTCGAGAACATCATCGGGAGCTTCCACCATCTGGCGGTAGTCGGAGGTGATAAAAGGCTCGCACTCCGCAGCGTTGATAACAAGAGTGTCGATAGGTGTTTTTGAGGGGTCAAAACTCATTTTAACGTGTGCAGGGAAACCTGCGCCGCCAAGACCTGCAAGTCCGCTCTCACGGATAGCCGCAATAAAGGACTTTCGGTCGGTGATAACGGGGGCTTTCACGCTCTCATCGGGTGTCTGCTCTCCGTCTGTGTCGATAACTGCCGCCTTGCAGGTGTTTCCGCCCGGAAGAAGATAATCCGTGACAGCATTTACCGTACCCGAAACAGGTGAATGTATCGGAACGGACATAAAAGCGTCCGTATCGCCGATCTTCTGACCGACAAAAACGGTATCTCCTGCCTTGACAAGGCAATTGCATGGCGCGCCCATCGACTGTGACATCGGAACTATGACCTGCTTTGGCAGCGGAAAATTCGCTGTTGCGCAGTCCTGCGTTCTTTTGTCATGCGAAAGGTGTACGCCGTTAAGTTTTTTCATCTGCATATTCCTCCCTGATCAAAAATGCTTTTTGGTTCTCCCTTAATATTTCAAAGCAATTTTGCTATGACTTCACACACTTTTTATGTTATACTGATTTTTAAACTGAAAGTGTACAAAAAATCAAGCAAAAGCTCGTAGCTGTTGTAACAGCTTGATGTTAAAAACAGGTTTATATGGCTTTTGCGCCGATTTTTTGTCTACACTTTGATTAAAAATTAGTATTAAAATGTGCAAAGTCATAGAAAAATTTGCCGTGAAAATCTTTTTGGAAGAAACCTATATAATAACGGGGCATGACCCCGAGATATACCATTTATATTGTGTATTGCTGTATGTATTTCAAATCGCTGTATTTTACCGCAGGGGACGGGTCGCCCGTCCCGTTTTTTAACAGTATTTGTGACTGTGGGACGGGAAACCCGTTCCCTACAATTTATATGGGTAATATTTATAGCCGTGAAATGCGCTTTTTCAATTGCGGAACGAGCCGACCCGAAACAGCACCCGTGAAAAATCCCGATGCTACTGCCGTGACGAGCAGCAGGGGAGCGTAATATAAGGTGTAAGCACTGCCCGTGAAAAAGCAGGCGGCGAAAAGCTGTCCGAATATATGCAGCACTGCGCCCGAAACGCTCACTCCTATATAAGAAGCGTTCGTTTTTTTCAGCAGGAACACCGTTATCAGAAACGCAGGAAGTCCGCCGCAGAGCGACATAACGCCTGCCGTGAAGCCTCTTGTGAGCAGCACGAAGACCGACTTTAACAGCGTGATCAGCAGTGCGGTAGGCGCGTTTATACATTCCGCCGCACAAAGCACAACGATGTTCGCAAGTCCTATCCTCACTCCTGCCGGCAGGAATGCCGAAAGCATACTTTCTATCGTTGTGAGCGCAACTGCGAGCGCAAGCAGTATTCCCGTAACGGAAACGTAGCTTGCCGTCGATCTGAACGGATTTAGCTTCATTTATCTATCCTTTTAGTTTAACACTACATCTATATTACTGTCTGTATTGGTTTTATCACCTATCAGACGAACGGAAATTCGGTTCGGCAGGCAGACTATCGTTTGCATCGGCGAGGAGATGAACCCCGTCTTTTCGCATATCTTGTCATGGCAGTCCGATTCGGAGATGCGAACCTTGCCGCTTTTGATCTCGACCGTAACGCCGTATTCATCGAACGGATAAACGCCGTCATTTCCGAGCGGAAGCAAGGCTATCCGGTCGCCGTTGTGAAAAACAGCCGCATTCAAGCTGCTTTCGGGCGAAATATTCCGCAGGATAAGAGCCAAAGCCAGCACTGCCGCTGCGACCAATACTATTATAATATCGGTCGGCTTAAAGGTTTTCCGATAGGGTGAATTCTGAACCTTCATAAAGCGTGAAATCAACTCCTGCGCTGACATAGACGTTGTTGTTTTTATCCGCCGCAATGATGCCGAACTCGGTGTCCTGTGCAATGAATTCACGGAGGACGGAAGTTCCGCCGCTGTATAAAGCGGTTGCGAGCAGGTCGGTGTAAGCTCCGCCGTTCTCGGTTTCCGCAGGTGCAATGACAGTCACCGAGCAGAGGTCGGTCTCAACGGGCATACCCGTTTTCGGCGAAAGGATATGTTCATATTTAACGCCGTTCTCCTCGAAATAACGCTCATAGCCGCCGCTTGTCGAGATAAACGCAGCGTCGGTCGCTATCGTGCCGAGGTAGGCGGAGGGGGAAAGCGGGTCTTTTACGGCGGCTCTGAACTTTGAACCGTCGGGTTTTTGACCGTATAAAAGCGTTGACGAGCCGAGCGAAACGATTTGGCAATCCGCGTTGGTGCTGTCGAGCTGTGCTTTCACCTTGTCGCAGGCAAAGCCTTTAGCCGAAGCGCCGAAGTCGAGCATAGTTTCGTCGGGCATAAGTGAAAACGAGGTGTCCTCGCTCGTCAAAGTCGAAAGTGCGGCGGAAAGCTCGCTCTCATCGGGGACGCGAGGGTTCTCGCCAGATATCCCCCAAAGCTTTGTGAGCGCGCCGCAGGTGAAGTTGATGCTTTCGCCGAAGATGCCGTCAAAGCGGCTGTTCCATTCGCGGCAGACGTTCGCACATTCGAGGATATTCGGGTAATTCCCGTCTGCAAACTCGCTTGCTTTTTTGTTGTATGTTTCGGAAAATTCCTCGCTCAGGGCGTTCAGAAGCTCCTTTGTGCCATCATCGGAGCTGTTATAGCTTGTGACGCTGACGTAGGTATCGAACGCAAACATTTCCTTTGTCTGCGGCTTTGACGAAGTTTGTTTTGAGCAGGCGCAGAGCATCAGGCAGGAAACAAAAACGGGGAAAGTTCGTTTAAGCTTAAATTTAAAAATATTCATACATACTAATTTTATCTCAATTGAGCCTTTACGTCAAGTAATTTCGGAATTTACCGTAAAAAACGGCGTTTCGTACAAAACGGACGGCTGACACAAGAGCTGTTTTATGATGTTTTTTAAGAGAACTTTTTTTAATGCATAATGCGTGATGCGTAACGCGTAATTTAAATTTGGAATTCGGAATGCGGAATTCGGAATTATTTATGCTATGTAAATTTACTGAAAACATCAATTTCTGTAGGGGCGGATTCTATATCCGCCCGTTGCAAATCCCGTATTTCAGGCAAATTTTCTGTAGGGGACGGGTTTCCCGTCCCGCAGGAATGGCGTTTTTCGGACGTGATTTGTCAGCTGTTCCTTTGTGTGAAAACATTGCTCACTTCGTTCGCTTGTTTTCACGTTCATTTCCCACCGCCGTTCATATTGTGTCGGCTTAAAACGCCCGTCGCTTCGCTCCTCACGTTTATCCACCGAGGATAGTTTGGTTTAGAAAAATAGAATTGGCGCAATTCACATTTTTTAGATTTACGAAATTTATTTCTCATATTTCG
>UQQA01000058.1 GCA_900543105.1 uncultured Ruminococcus sp.
GGCGCTATAGCCAAGTGGTAAGGCATAGGTCTGCAACACCTTGATCCCCAGTTCAAATCTGGGTGGCGCCTCCATAAATCCGTTTTCGTTATGAAGACGGATTTTTTTGTTTTATAAGACGTAAATTTTCTTGTAAAAATACTTGATATGTCGAATGAAATAGTGTATAATAAAATATGTTATCGCATAAGAAAGGTGTACCCCTAAAAATGCCACGAAAAAACTATTATTATTCTGAAAAGCCGAGAACTTCAAAGGTTCTTGTTACATTGAATGTTATTATAATCGTACTTATCGTTCTTGTCCTTTTCGCACTTGGATTATACAGCTATACTTTCTTCACGGGAAAAGAACCACTTGCAAATATTGGCATAAAAATGCCTTGGGACGATGAATATGCTGTTTCGCAGACTGTTGTGATCGAACCCGAGCCAACGGAAACCATAACACAAATGACAACGGTTGAAACCACGCAGGTCACAGCGAATATTGTCCTTACCGAGAAAACAGACGTAAGCGACAGCACTGCCGAAACAAGCGAAACCAAACCGAAATATAACTCAACCGATTATGACAAGACATTTTTCTCAAACAGCCTTTTTATCGGGGATTCGATTTTTACAGGCTTTTCTGGTTTTGGATATCTCGAACCGGATAATGTCTTTGCTCAGGTCGGACTTAACCCTGAATCCGCTATCACGAAGGAAATAAACGGTGTTACAGCTGCCAAAAAAGCAGAGGCGATGCAGCCCGACTATATCTGCATTATGCTCGGTACGAACGGACTTGCTTTCCTCAGTACGGATTATATGGCGGAAGAGATGTCAAAGCTTGTGGACGAGCTTAGAAATGCTTCGCCAGATTCGGAGATCGTTATTCTGTCTATACCTCCCGTTACAGCCGTTCACGAGAGCGAGAATCCCGAGAAAATACCTCTTATAACGGACTATAACAGCAAGCTTCAAAAAACTGCTGAAAGCGAAGAGTGCAAATATATCGATATTTTCACAATGCTTCAGGACGATGACGGATATCTTGCGGCTGACTATGCCGAAGCTGACGGACTTCATTTTCTTGGAAAAGCTTACGGCGTTGTTTTGAGCAGGATACAGTTTGAACTCTCAAATGAGGGCGAAAACACTTCTGAAACAGAATCCTCTGCCGAAGTTGTAAGCGAAACTGCTATATCCGCAGAAACCGCAGTTGCAGCGGTAGAGGCTGTTGTTACCGAAAGCGAAACAACTTCTGTATCGACAGATGAAACAGAGATAACACAGTAAAGGAAGGAAAATTATGAAATTCAAAAATTTTGCCGCAATGTTGGTTTTGCCTATAATTATGCTCACCGCTTGTTCAAAGGTCGATTCGTCTGCCGAAATGAAAGAGCCTGCTCCTGCTGATATCACATCGGCGATAATGGCAGAGATCGAGATACCGTCCGCGGTTGAGAAAACCAAAGATGATATCGGCGCATATTATGATATCGATGTTGAAGCTGCAGATGCCCTTTCGGTCTATATCTGCGGTTCAGGCGCTTATCCGGATGAGCTTGCCGTTTTCAAGATGGATTCCGCCGAACAGGCTGAGAATGCCCGTGCAGCCGCTCAGAAACGTCTTGACAATCAGATCGAGCTTTACAAGGATTACACTCCCGATGAAATGTATAAGCTTGACGGTGCAAAGGTCGTTGTAAAAGGCAATTATGTTATGCTCTTTGCCTGCTCGGACGACGAAAGAGCTTACGAGATCGCCGACAGCCTTTTCTGATTTGAGTAACACAAAACCTTTGTTTCAGAAAATATAAAAAAATACTTGCATTTTTTCTGCAAATATAGTATAATATAACTATTAGATGAATCCATTACAGAAGGAAGGTCATATAAAATGAATAACGACCAGACAATGACGTTTACAGTTATTGAGGAAAATGAGGGAGAACTCAAAAAAAATCTCACATTAATATATGACGCTCTCAGCGAAAAGGGATATAATCCCATTAATCAGATCGTTGGATATATCTTATCAGAAGACCCGACATACATAACAACGTATAATAACGCAAGAAATCTTATCAGACATATCGACCGAGATGAGCTTCTTCAGGAGCTCGTCAAGTCTTATCTTTCAAAATAAGCTGATTTTGCAAAAAGCGCTGTGATGTATTTCACGGCGCTTTTCTGTTAATATGCGGAAAGTATTTTGTGATAAAATTGTAACCGCTCTGTAGTGTTATTTTCCGCAAAATTGTGATATAATATACTTGTGATAAGCTATAACAAGATATGCATAATAAATGCTGTACGGACTTATCCGTAAATCTTGTTATGGAGGGATCAGATGAGATTTTTAAAGATTATCACGGCTCTTACGGCGGCAATTTTGACTGTAAATCTTTTTGCCTTTACAGCTTCGGCAAATCAGCTTTCAGCACTGGATATCTCCGAGCTGAACGGACTTTCAGCCGAATCTCACGGGTATGGGCAGGGCGTTGAATGTGACGAAAACAACTGTCCGACGGGCGCAAAGATGTTCAACGATGAATTTGAACAATATGACAGCTACGCTGTGTTCAGCGGAGCAAAAGGTATCTGTCTGACGTTTGATCAAGGCTATGAGAACGGCTACACCGAAAAAATTCTCAATACCTTGAAAGAGAAGAACGTCAAAGCGGTATTTTTCCTCACGGGCGACTACGCAAAGCGCAATAAAGAGCTTGTAAAGCGTATGATCGCAGAGGGACACATCATCGGCAACCATGGTATGAAGCACGAATCTCTGCCGACACTTTCGCCCGAAAGCGCCGAGGAGGAGATAATGTCACTTCATGACTTCGTAAAAAATGAATACGGAGTCGAAATGAAGTATCTTCGCCCACCGTGCGGAGAATATTCGGAACGTGCGCTCGCTGTTTGCAGTAAGCTTGGCTATAAGACAATGCTCTGGAGCTATGCATACTGCGACTGGAATGTCGATAACCAACCCGACCCGTCTGCTTCGCTTGAAAAGGCAAGAAATGCCGCACATAACGGCGCGATCTACCTTTTGCACAGCGTTTCATCGACAAATGCGGAAATTTTGCCGCAGCTTATCGATGATATAAGATCGGACGGATTTGAATTCTGCCTGCCGCAGTTATAATTTTTGATTTCACAACCGATTTTCGGTTATGATTTACCGCACATCGATGCAGACGATGTGTATTTGTTTTGGCGCATCTTTTTCGTGCCTCCAAACTCATTTCATTTCATTTTATACTGAACACCATTTAAAAATTGGAAAAAATCAAGCCGACAATCTTGGATATATGTGATTTCGGCGCAGATCTTTTCCTGTATTTTATTGGTGTTTAGTATTAAGCAGCTTTTCGCTAAAAAAGCTGCTTATTTTTTTGAAAAAAAGCTCCCGAATGATGTTTCATCATTCGGGAGTCGGTTTATTCGTTTATTTCTTCGATAATGATATTGCTTTCATCTATATCGTAGTCATCATCGCTGTAAATATTTCCGCTGTCATCAGCATCGGCTTTAAGGTGCTTTGTTGCGAGCGAATCAGTGTTGATAGCTTCCTCGTCGGGAATATCGTTCATACTGCCGTGATAAAGCTCATCATTTTCATATGACTTGTCGCGAAGTCCGTCGGTCGCAAGAGCCGAAACATCAAGTCCGTTCATACTGCTTCCGACTTCGGGGAGAGGTTCTTCACGCAGAACAACGGGTTCTGCCGCAGGCTTCGGAGCTGACTTTCGTCCCATATTGCTGAAAAAGTCGTCTGCTGTTACAGCATTGCTCGGGTCAAAGGCTTTTTCTTCCTTTGGTGTTTCGGGAGCAGTGTATGCATCGTTCATATTACCGTGGTAGTTTCCGTCATCACCGAGAGTCTTATCGGTGAGATTTTCCGCTGCGAGTTCGTCAGCTTCAACATCGTTCATACTGCTTTCAGCTTCGGGGAGAGGTTCTTCACGAAGTCCGACTACATCGGGTACATCAACATCTGTCTTTACAGGCTGTTCAACCGGATTTGGCTTTGCCTTTCTGTCAAGGTCGGCGAAGAAATCTTCAGCACTTGCAGGTTTGACCGGCTGAACAGGGGCAGGGGATACAGGTGCGGCAGATTTGGGTTCGTCTTTTGTCTTGTTTTTGTTGAATAAAAACATATTTTAACACCTTTCTTTTGTTATTTGTCCATATCTGAAAGCTGGATCGAAGCCGGATCCGCATCAAATGTATATTCTACATCATCACTGCTGTAAATGTTGTTGTCAGCAGGTTCATCGGCTGTTCCTTCGTCCTTGTAATCATCGAGCGAGCTTAGATCAAGTGCGCTGACATCAATGCCGCCCATTCCGCCGTCGTCATAGTTGAATGTAGGTTTTGCGGAGCTTTCATCGGGAAGATTGTCCACATCTTCGGCTGAAACGGTTGCCGAGAGCATACCGCTTTCATTGGGGACTGCGTTTGTTTCGGCTTCAGTGCTTTCCTTTTCTTCGGCAGCAGCAGCTTCGGCTGTTTCATCAACATTTGAAACATCGGCAGCGGCAGACTTGACCTCTTCGACCGCGGTAACAGGAACTGAGGTTCTGACTTCCTCTGAAGTTGCGGCAGGGGTATAGTTATTTGGGACATTTAATGCGGACGCAGGTTCTTCCGGCTTGTATGATGTGTCATAATTGCTTGGATAAGTTGTGTTAAAATCGGACTGTTCTTCGTTCTGCTTCTTATTCTTTTTAACAACAAGCACAAGTACTACAGTGCATACGGCAACTATAACAATGCCGATAGGTATAAAAATTTTTGCTGTTCTAAAATGGTTTTCCATATTGTATTCCTCGATCTGGTATGGAAGAACATATTTGTCGATCGTTGCGGTGGAATTATCCTCGAAAAGTTCAGCATCGGTCACCCAATCGACAAGGTAGCTTTTTACCTCACTTTCAAGAGGTTTGATCTTTCCCGTGAAAAAAACATCGGTAAACTCAATATCATCGTCGCTTAAAAGGTAGGCGTAAGTATCATCAACGAGCTGTTCGCACAGTGCTGTAAAGTCTTTGTCCTTTATAAGTACAGTTATGTAATACATCTTATTGTCATTTGAGTTTATGATCGGCATAAGATAGTAGCTTCCCGATACTTTCGAGGAGGTTTTTACACCGTTTACAGTGTTGGTCGTTGTTTCCTCGCAGAAACACTCGTAAAGGTAGTTTATGTATCCGCACACATTTTCGTTGAGTTTATAATCAGAAGGATACATAAAATCAATGATGTTTTCTTCGTGTTCGATATTTCTTATGATATTGTTTTTAAAACTCAAAGCTCCGAAAAGCGATGAAAGTCCGAATCCGATAAAAACAATTCCGACAATTGCCAACCCCAACAGTCTTGTTGTGAACCTATTATTGAAAATCCCCATAATTACTCCTTATTGAGCCTAAAAATACAGGCGTTTTTTCTACAAATAGATTTTACCATATATATTGAATTAAGTCAAGAAAAAAGTTGACATTATTAAAAAAATCTGCTATAATACAATTTGGTGATTTAGTTTATTATTGCGGCTTCTTTTTCGGCAGCAGGGAAGTCGGTGAAAATTTTTTGCTGTCGGGAAACGGAGTTCTCTATGGCTGCAAATATTGTAATCGGTACTCAATGGGGCGATGAAGGAAAGGGTAAAGTCATCGATATACTTGCTTCAAGAGCAGATGTTGTTATCCGTTCACAGGGCGGTAACAATGCAGGACATACTGTTGCAAGCAACGGTGAAACCTATAAGCTCCACCTTATTCCTTCGGGAATTCTTTATAAAGATACCCTTTGCCTTATCGGCGCAGGTGTTGTTCTCAACCCTCAGGATCTTCTCGGTGAGATCGATAACCTCGAAGCAAGGGGAATTTCCTGCGATAACCTCAAGATCGACCCAAGAGCACATGTTGTTATGCCTTGGCATATAATCCTCGACGGACTTTCCGAAGAATTCAGAGGAAACCTCGATATCGGCACAACAAAGCGCGGTATCGGCCCTACTTATATGGACAAGTATGAGCGTTCGGGCATTCGTTTCTATGACCTTATCCACCCCGAAATTTTTGCTGAAAAGGCTCGCACGACAGGTAAGTTGAAAAATAAGATAATTACCGATGTTTTCGGCGGTGAAGCTGTTGACATCGAAGCTGTTATCAAGGAATATACAGAATACGGCAAGCGCCTTGCAAAGTACGAAGCTGACGTTTCCGTTCTTGCTTATGAAGCTGTAAAGGCAAACAAGACTATCCTCTTTGAGGGCGCACAGGCTACACTTCTCGATATCGACTTCGGCACATATCCTTACGTTACAAGCTCGCACCCACTTTCCGCAGGCGTTTGCGTCGGCACAGGCGTTGGCCCTACAGTCATCAACAACGTTTACGGTGTTGCAAAGGCTTATACAACAAGAGTTGGTAAGGGCCCTTTCCCGACAGAGCTCAACGATGCAACGGGTGACTATATCCGTGAAAAGGGTCACGAATTCGGCACTATCACAGGCAGACCAAGACGTACAGGCTGGTTCGACTCTGTTATCATTCGCCACGCAGTACGTGTAAACGGTCTTAACTGCCTCGTTGTAAACAAGCTTGATACCCTCGCAGGAATCGACACACTCAAGATCTGTGTTGCATATAAGAAGCCTGACGGCACTATTATAAAGGATTTTCCCGCAACTCTTGAAGAGCTTGACGGCTGTCAGCCTGTTTATGAGGATTATCCCGGCTTCAACGATGATATTTCCAATTGCAGAACATTCGATGAGCTTCCCGAGATCTGCAAGGGTTATATCAAGCGCCTTGAAGAGCTTTGCGAATGTAAGATCGCAATGATCGGTGTTGGTCCTGACCGTGAACAGCAGATCGAAATATAAAGTTTACGCATATAAAATTATCCCCACATCGCTAAGGTGTGGGGATTTTGTTTAAAAAGGGGGACAAGTATGAAAATAAAAGCAATAGAATACGATTTTTCTGTATGTAAAGTGACTGACTATACGTTAGTGAATCTCGATTCGGAGTATGTTTTCATAGGGAAAACGGACGAAGAACGTTCGTTGGTCTGCATCACAAGCGAAGTTCTGTCTAATACGACAGAGAGAACAGACGATTGGAGAGCTTTCCGCATTGAGGGTGTTCTTGACTTTTCGTTAATAGGAATTTTATCGAAGATATGCGGTATTTTGGCTGAAAACAAGATAGGTGTAGTGGCTCTTTCTACTTATAATACAGATTATGTATTAACAAAGAAAGAGCAGTTTGCAAATGCTTTGCAGGCGCTTAAAAATGCGGAATATGAAGTTGAATAAAATGTGCTAATAATTTCTATCTTTTTTTTAACCATTTCAGCGGCGTATTTTTTTAGCGTTGTAAAAAATACTTTGCTTTTTAATTTTGCTCAAAGTGCAGAAAAAATCTGCGCAAAAGTCATATATATTTGGACTTTTGCGCAGGTGTTCTGATGACTGTGGCTGATCGAATATCTTATAAAAAAGCCATAATTGCTGTGACGGAATTGCAGCAATTATGGCTTTTGGTGTCTTTCTATAAAAAGTTGTTTGCGTAAAAGAAAAAACTGCTTAAACAAAAGTTTAAACAGTTTTGGTGGGGTGGGAGATGGGATTCGAACCCACGATCTTCGGGACCACAATCCGACGCTTTAACCAACTAAGCTACACCCACCATATTGGTGCATCATACTGGATTCGAACCAGTGGCTTACTGCTTAGAAGGCAGTTACTCTATCCAGCTGAGTTAATGATGCACATTTAATATGTCAGGGAAAAGTGGAGCGAGTGATGGGAATCGAACCCACGCAACCAGCTTGGAAGGCTAGTGTTCTACCATTGAACTACACTCGCATTGTGTCTTCCCTGACAACGTTATTTATTATACCATATACAATACTAAATGTCAATACCTTTTTTCAAATTTTTTCGATTTTTTTGAGAAAATTTTCTGCTCATAAAAAGTAAAGGGGACAGCTCAAAATTATACTAAACACCATTTAAAATTTGGAAAAAATCAAGCCGACAATCTCGCATATATAGGATTTCGGCGCAGATTTTTTCCTGTATTTTATTGGTGTTTAGTATTAGAGCCGTCCTCTTGATTTTTTATTCTGTTGTAATTTCGAGTTCGCCCTTTTTCTCGCCGATCTTTATCGTCTTGAATGGGTCAGCTGTGCTTGTTATGATAAGCTCTGCAACCTTGTCTTCGATCTCTTCACGAATAACACGGCGGATATCACGAGCACCGAACTTCTGTCCGAACGCCTTGTCTGCGATAGCTGTAAGAGCCTTTTTGCTGTATTTGAGCGTGATGCCCTTTTCGGCAAGAGGATCTTTCATCTCATCAAGCATAAGTGCAGCGATGCTCTCGTAGTTTTCCTTTGTGAGCGGTGCAAATGTTACGATCTCATCGATTCGGCTCAAAAATTCGGGACGGAGGAACTCGGAAAGTGCTTTCATCGACTTTTCCTTGGAAACTTCCGATTCGGTCTTGTTGAAACCGATGCCCGTTGACTTGTCGGTCGAACCTGCATTAGATGTCATAACGATGATAGTATTTTCGAAGTTTACAGTTCTGCCCTGCGAGTCGGTAACTCTGCCCTCGTCAAGTATCTGGAGCAGGATATTCATTACATCGGGGTGAGCCTTTTCAATTTCATCGAAGAGGACTACAGAGTAAGGCTTTCTGCGAACCTTTTCCGTGAGCTGTCCTGCCTCATCATAGCCGACATATCCCGGAGGCGAACCGATAAGACGCGATACCGAGTATTTTTCCATATATTCAGTCATATCAAGTCGGATAAGCGGGTCTGTGCCGTCAAAAAGCTCGGACGCAAGCACTTTTACAAGCTCGGTCTTGCCGACACCCGTAGGACCTACAAAGATGAATGAAGCTGGTCTGCGGCGCTTTGAAAGCTGTACTCTTGTGCGCTTTATAGCCTTGCAGACGAGTGATACGGCTTCGTCCTGACCGATTATCTTCTCACGAAGCTTGTTTTCAAGGTTTTCAAGCTTCTTGTATTCGCTTTCGACAACCTTGCTTGCAGGAATTCCTGTCCAAAGTTCAATTACCTTTGAAAGGTCTTCCTCGGTAACATAGACCTTTTCGGCATCAGCTTCGGCTTCTTCAAGGTCTTTCTTGAGTCTTAAAACCTCAGCCTTTGCATTTGCAAGCTTTTCAAAATCTGGTTCAGCCGCTTCTTCGATCTCGGCAACATTCTGTTCTTCCTTTTCAAGCTCTTTCTTTACCGAATCAAGCTTACTGAGTTCCGTGCTGCGTATGCTTCTGCAAGCACAGGCTTCGTCAAGCAGGTCGATAGCCTTGTCGGGGAGAAAACGGTCGTTGATGTAGCGTTCCGAAAGAACTGCGCACATTCTGAGCAGTTCGTCCGTGATCTTTACCTTGTGATGCTCCTCGTAATACTGTCTTATGCCGAGAAGAACCTGTTCGGTCTCGCTTACGGACGGCTCATTTACAGTAACGGGCTGGAAACGTCTTTCAAGCGCACTGTCCTTTTCGATGTATTTGCGGTATTCCTTAAAGGTCGTTGCGCCGATTACCTGAACCTCGCCTCGTGAAAGGGCAGGCTTAAGGATATTTGCGGCATTCATTGAGCCCTCGTTGTCACCGCCCGTTCCGACAAGGTTGTGTATCTCGTCAACAAACAGAATTATGTTTCCTGCGTTTTTGATCTCGTCGATAAGCGCTTTCATACGGCTTTCAAACTGACCGCGGAACTGTGTTCCTGCGATAAGCGCCGTGAGGTCAAGCAGATAGACCTTTTTATCTTTGAGGTTGAAAGGAACTTCGCCTGCCGCGATCTTCTGCGCGATGCCCTCGGCGATAGCGGTCTTGCCGACACCCGGTTCACCGATAAGGCAGGGGTTGTTTTTCTGTCGGCGGGAAAGTATCTGGATAGTACGCGCGATCTCTTTATCTCTGCCAACGATATGGTCGAGCTTGCCATCCTCGGCTTTCTGTGAAAGATTGTCGCAGTAGGTTTCGAGCGACTTCATCTTTCTCTGACGGGGACCCTTGCTCTTCTTCTCAGTCTCTTCGGAAACAGTTTCGCCCGAGGTGCTGTCCTCCTCATCATTCGGTTCAGACTTTGCAAAGGCTTCAAATCCTTTTGGAAGTCCTCCCATAAGGTTCTGGAGAAAGTTCGGGAAGCCTGCCGTTCCACCCTTTTTGAAGAAGCCGCCATCGTCATTTTCGGTGATGTCCGTAAGCTCGTCTGAAATCTCCTCAACGTCCTGATCGGTCATTCCCATCTGATCCATATATTCTTTTACCTGCGGTATTCCAAGCTGTTTGGCGCATACAAGACAAAGACCCTCATTGTGATTTTCTTCGCCCTGTATTGCCGTAATAAATACCACAGCTGTCCTTTTCTTACATCTTGTACAAAGCATTTAGTGTCCTCCAAACTTTTATTTGAATAAAGCCGTGAGCAGAACGAAGCTCATCGAATATGCGTGTTTGAAAATGTATGTCTTTTCAATAACGTCTGTGTTCAGAACAGAGTTTCCGTTTGCCGTAAGCTTTATAAATATGCTGCAAAGCAGCGAAATTGCTGTGATCGTTAAAATCGAGTATATTGCTCCAAGCACTCCTCCGAGGAAAGAATCAGGCTTTTTTATTGCATCAATGCGCCTTATCACCCTGACCGCCCGTAAAAGCATTGAAAATATAATGCCAATGACCGCAAAAGCCGCAAAGAATATCACATTTTTGACTGTTCGCAGCATAACGGGGCGCACGATCTCCGCTTCAATAAGCGTCACCGCGGAATCCTTTATATTTTCGGGCGCTTCAAGAGCTTTTTCTTTGTTTATCTTATTATTTTCAAGGTATTTATCGGCACTTTCAAGTATCTCTTCGGGGATAACTCCGTTCAGAGATCCTGTTATCCTGCCGCAGTATTCCTTGAATATACTGTTTAGTTTACCACTTATTTCTTCATTCGTCAAGTCCGGCATTTCAATGTCGGGAACATCTTCACTGTCGGGGAGCTTTACACCGAATTTTTCGAGCAGCTTTTCCTGCGAGTATTCTTCTGAAAGCTTGTCGGCTTCGGCTTCGATATATTCCATTACCGATGGCTGAACAATGTTGAAATACACATATTCGTATGTTACATTGCTCACGAAGCTTGCGACAGCCGCCGAAAAAAAGAAGCTTGCAAGTGATATTACCATTCGCAGGATACCCTTTTTATATCCCGAATAAGTTATGATAATTATAAGAAGTACCGTGATTATGTCAAGTATATGTTCTGAAATAAAAGCCATTGCTGTTCCTTAGTGATCAATTAAAATCTATTTTATTAATAGTATCATATCCAAGAAGAAAAACATTGCTGCCAAGTTTTCGAAAATCGTCATAATCCTCTGAAAGCTCTGCACTTGAAACTTCTTCTCCGAGTATATTGTATGCGATAATGTCGCGGTTATTGTGAACATAGACCTCCAAATCGTAAACATGGATACTGTTTACGATAAAATCCATGTCGAAAGTTTTTTCTTCGCCCGTTTCGCTGTCGATCATAACGATCTCGGAGCTTCGCTGTTCAGTGTTGTTGAAAACGAGCGCAGCGATCTTGCTGTTCGAGTCAAATCCCGTAAGGTCACGGGTGTACTGATATGTAGAAAGAAGCTGTCCGTCTGTATCATAAGTCGCGCATAAGCTGTCACCGAAAACAACTATTTTATTGTTTCCGAAAAGTCTTACCGAAACCGCAAGCGTTTCAAGATATTCCGTCTGCCATATCGGCACAGGGTTTCCGAGATCGTCATAATCTATCTTGTCAAAGCGGTAATAAAGTATCTTTGAAACGAGAACTCCGTCCTTTGAACCGATAGTAGTGATGTAGCAGCCGCTGCTGTCGCTTGTGAATGTTACATCTATAATGCGCTCTATAGAGCTGTAGTTGAAGATGTTTTTGCCTGTTCCGTCGTAAATTTTCATTACCGCAAGGAACTTGTCGTCTTTCGTCACGATAGCCGCCTTGTCGCTGCTGCTCAATTTTGCAAGAAGGATAGGGTAGTCGGTATCGACCTTGTATATGCACTTGTATTTGCTCATAAGGCTGAAAGAGTTGCCGCCGATGTCATAGATGAGTGCTTTTTTCGGCGAAACTGTAAGTATCGGGTTCGCCATAGTGTGCTGCTGGGTGAAAATACTCTTTCCGTTCGTGTCATATACAAAATAGTGCGAATCGTCAAGCACGGTGACAGCATTATCAACTGCTTCAAGCTGATATGCCGCACCGCCCTCGATAGCGATAGGGAAGTTTCCGCCCGCAAGCTCGGTCGGGTTCTCGGCAACGGGTATCTTTGTAAGAATTCCGTCAAGCTTCGGGTACCATGAGCTTTTTGTGAATATAAGCAGAACTACCGCCAGAGCGAGTATGAAAATTATGATGAATTTCTTTAAAAATCGGCCAAATTTCTTTCTCTGCCGTCTTTTTTTAAGATCGGAAACATCAGTTACAGCCATTTTTTTATTCCTTTCAAGTCATATATCCCACAATATCAGTAATACTGATTTTTAATCAAAGTGTAGAAAAAATCGGTGCAAAAGCCATATAAACCTGTTTTCACAGTTACGGGCTTTTGCTTGATTTTTTATGCACTTTCAGTTTAAAAATTAGTATAGAAAGCTCTGTTCAGATAAAGTCCGTATGGTGCTGCGGTCTTTCCTGCATAATTTCTGTCCTTTTTGTTCAGGATATCTTCGATCCCGTCAGGGGCAATCTTGCCCTCATTTATAAAGATAAGTGTTCCGACCATTATCCTGACCATATTATACAGGAAACCGTCGCCTTTTACAATAAATCTCACAAAACTTTCATCATTCTGTACGCAAAAATACTCAATTGTCCTTGTGCAGTTTTCTTTAATGTTCGCAGTTCCGCAGAAAGAGGTGAAATCGTGCGTACCGACAAAGCTTTGCGCACATCGGTCAAGGAGCGAAACATCAAGCTTGTACGGATAATGCAGTGCAAGATCGGAGGTAAAAGGGTCTTTGGTCGGACGGTTCAGCATAAGATAAACATATTCCTTGCCCGTGCAGGAAAAACGCGCGTGAAAATCATCATCGGCTTCTTCGCAGGTATGAACGGCGATATCATCGGGCAGGAGCGAATTTATCCCTCTTATAATGTTATTGCAGGGGATAGGGTGTTCCGTCTTGAAGTTGAAGCAGAACTCATTCGCGTGAACGCCCTTGTCCGTCCGTGAACAGCCGTTGACCTTTACATCACCGTGAGTGAGATAGGACAGCCGTTCTTCGAGTATATCCTGAATGGCAACAGCGTTGTTCTGGCTTTGAAAGCCGTGATAAGCCGTTCCTCTGTATGACATTGTGCATTTTAAGTTGCGCATAAGTTCACCTTTTAGCCGAAAATAATGTTCATAAGAATTACCGCATCAAGAAATACGAACGAAAGTCCGAGTGCAGTATAGTCAGCCGCAGTCGATTTGAGTTCCTTCAAGCGTGTTCTGCCCTCGCCGCCGTGGTAGCAGCGGCATTCCATTGCGAGCGCAAGCTCCTCCGCACGTCGGAAAGCCGAAACGAAAAGGGGAATAAGTATCGGCGTGAGAGCCTTTGCCCTCTGCATAAGATTTCCGCTTTCCATATCAGCGCCGCGCGCTTTCTGCGCAGACATTATCTTGTCCGTTTCTTCAATAAGCGTAGGGATAAAGCGGAGCGCAATAGTCATCATCATCGCAAGCTCGTGAACGGGAAGATGTATCTTCGCAAGCGGCGACATAAGCCTTTCAATAGCATCTGTGAGAGTGATAGGAGATGTCGTATAGGTCAGCAGCGAAGAACCCATAATGAGCGCAATTATTCGTATTATCATAAATACCGATGTGCGAACGCCCTCGTAGGTTATTTTCAGAAATCCAAGCTTAAAAAGCGTAACTCCGTCAAGAAAGAAAAGATTAAGCACTGTCGTGAAAATTATGATAGGTACGATAGGCTTTATGCTCTTCATCATAAGCTTCAGCGGAATTTTCGAGATAAGGAACGATATAAGCATAAAAACGCAGCTTATGAGCAGTCCGAGAAAGTTGTCCGCACAGAAAAGCGAAACGATGAAAACGGCGGTTATTATTATCTTGAATCTCGGGTCGAGCCGATGAATGACGGAATTGCCCGGGAAATACTGTCCGATTGTGATATCCTTAAGCATTTAACGATCTCCTATGTCCTGCAAGGTATTCCTTGATAGTTTTTACAGCGAATTCGGTCGTGTAAACATCGGAACGAATGTCGATGCCTTTTTCACGCAGCGCAAGAAAAACCTTTGTCACCTGCGGAACGGAAAGACCTATCTTGGTAAGCTCATCAGCCTGCATAAAAACCTTCGGCGGCGTGTCGTAGCAGAAAACCTCTGAATGATCCATAACGAGGATTTTTGTTGCAAACTTCGCAACGTCTTCCAT
>UQQA01000059.1 GCA_900543105.1 uncultured Ruminococcus sp.
CTGCAAAACCTGTATTTTATATTACAAATTGTATAATTATATCGAAAAATCACAAATTGAATAAAAATAATTTGCCATTATCCCGAAAAAATGTTGTATTTTTAAAGCTTATGTGTTATAATATTAAATATATAGACAGGTGTTCAGATTTTTTAACAATAGATTTTGATTTGTCAAGCTTGCAAACAAAATTCTATTCGCGAACACGGACTTATTTTCACTATAAACAAAGCGCAACGCAAGTGGAGCGCGGCGCGAATTGCCCGCGGGGGCTTCCCCGCTATAAAGGAGTTGTTTAATATGAAAGGATTCGGTGCAGTATTTCTCGCATTGGTTTCCGCAGCAGCAGGCGCAGCAGCCGCTGTTTATGCAATGAAGAAGCACGAAGAGCTTGAACAGTACGATTACGACTATGACGATGATGATGAGATGTACTTCGGCGATGACTGCGATGACGATTGTGACGACTGCTCTTGCAGTTCCTGCACAAGCGAAACACCCGAAGAGCTTGACAAGCTCGATTCCGATGAGCCTGCAGCTGCTCCTGCTCCCGAAGCAGAAGACAAGACCGACTCAAACGAGGATTTTAAGTTCTGAAAAAGTACAAAAATCAAGCCGCATATCCCGTAAAAAGGATATGCGGCAGTTTTTTATGAACATCACTCGTATTTGTATAGCTTTTGCATAAGCGTAGGATAATTTGTCCTGCCATTAAGTACACGGTAAAAGATGATCTTTTTTTCGTCCTCGAAGATCTTATAAAACATCAAATACTTTTCGACAATGACCATACGAAAACCCACTTTTGACATCTTGGGCTCGGGAACTGTTATCCCCGAATATGGGAAAAGAATCAGCTGTTCGACCGCTTTATTCATTTTATCCTTGATGCGAATTGCCCCCTGTTTGCTCCCGAGCATTACGAACGATGAAATTATCCCGGTCATATCGTTGAGCGCGGTCGGAAGGAACTCAACAGCGTATTTATCAGCCGTTTCCATTGATGATCTCCTCCAGCTGAGCGTTCACTTCATCAAGAGAGTAAGTTTTTACACCGCTCAAACGCTGTGCCTCCGCTTCAAGCAGCTTTTCGCGGAGATCAAGCATCTCCTCGCGGTACGAATAGGCTTTCATACTCATAACAACAAGGTCGCCCTCGCCGTTTTTGGTGAGGAATACAGGCTGATTTTCCGTTTTGCAGAATTCCGCAATGTCATTATATTCATTTCTTAAACAAGTGGACGGTTTTATTACCATAATGCTCATCTCCTTTGAAATATCTGTTTCCTATGCATATTATATCATTATTCTATGCGTAAAGTCAAGCTTTATCAATAGAAAAGCCGTACAAAACTTTTCAAAAGATTTTGTACGGCTAATACTAATACTAAACACCAATAAAACTATAGACAAAAATCGGCGCAAAAACCATATATCAGAATTTTTGCTTGATTTTTCAAATTTTAAATGGTGTTTAGTATAAAATTATCATTTATTAAACGCGATATGGTACAAACCGTCACAGAGAGTATCTCAACCTGCAATTTGTCAACTTCTCCGCAAACTATATTTGCGATCATAAACCCATTTTACGCAAAAACGAGCGCAGCAAAGCGGGGTGTGAGGCAGGGACGTCCCTGCTATTTCCAACCTGTCGCAAGCTTGTGAACGAGCGCAGCGCCTATCTTTGACAGTGGCAGCTGCTCCGTGCAAGCGCCGAGCTTGTATGCCTCCATCGGCATACCGTAAACAACGCAGCTTTCCTTGTCCTGACCTATAGTATAAGCGCCTTTTTGATGGATTTTCAGCAGACCTCTCGCACCGTCAGCACCCATTCCCGTGAGAAGCGCAGCCGCTGTCTTTGCGCCGACCGTTTCGGCAACGCTGCTGAAAAGAACATCGACCGACGGACAGTGTCCCGAAACCTTTTCGCCCTCATAGCACTTTACAAAATAGCCTTTTGCGTCTTTTTTCAGTTCAAGCTGAACTCCGCCTGCACCGATTATGCAGTCGCCCTGATGCACTCTGTCACCGTCAGATGCCTCACGCACCCGAACAGCGCAGCTTTTGTCGAGCCGCTCCGCATACATTCTTGTAAAAACCGGAGGCATATGCTGAACGACAACAACGGGCGGCATATTTTCAGGGAACGATTTTATAACACATTCGAGTGCGTCCGTTCCTCCCGTTGAAGCACCGAGAGCCACAACGTAACCCTCTGCCGCGCGTTTGTCGAGCAGTGCTATATCTGCTTTGTCGGGCAGCTCGGGAACAGCCTTTTTCAGCGCACTCGCTGTATGCTCAGACGGAGTGGAAAGTCCGTCTGCCTTTGCGGCCGCAATCCTTTTTCTGTAATTTGCAGGGTTTCCTGCTGCGATGATAGCCTTAGTCGCAATAATGCTCGCAAATGTTATGAATTCGTTGTTTCGGCTCGGTTTGTGCATAAAATCCGCCGCACCTGCTTTTTTAGCATCGGCTTCGGAGAAATTTTCGTTCGATGTTACCATTATGCATGGCACGGGATACTGCGACATAAGCTCCTTGACGAATTCAAAGCCGTTCATCTTCGGCATTTCAACGTCGATTATCATAACATCGGGCTTCAGCTCGGAAACCATATCCTTTGCTTCAAAAGCATCGCTTGCAGTTCCGATCACTTCTATCGAATGGCTCTCCGACAGCTTCTGCGCAAGTGCTTCCCGAAAAAGCCTCGAATCATCGACGATTATCAGTTTTTTCTTATTAATACTCATAGAAATATACTTATGAATGGCTTAAAACCGTTCATACCTTTTTGTCGCTGCTTATTTTTCTGTAAATGGCTGGCTTTATGTAGGTGTAGCGTGTGCCTTTTCCTACGCTCTCTGCGTGTCCGACGTAGAGATAGCCGCCCTCTTTGGTAACGTCATAGAAACGTTCAACAAGGGCGTTCTTCGTGTCCATTTCAAAATAGATCATAACGTTTCGGCAGCTTATGAGATCGTATTTTCTTCCGACGGGTATCTTATCCATAAGATTGAACTGGCGGAATTCGATCATCTTGCGGAGCTTATCCGATGCCTGATAGGTGTTCGCATCGAGCTTGGTGAAATATTTCGTCACCCATGCCGCAGGAACGTCCTTCATCTGGTCAGCGGTGTAAACTCCCGAAGAAGCTGTCGCAAGAACATCGGTGTCAAGGTCGGTCGCAAGTATGCGTATCACCCAGCCCTTGCCTGCGAAGTATTCATCTATCGTCATCGCAATGGTGTAAGGCTCCTGACCCGTGGACGAAGCGGCGCACCAGACATTGAGCGTCTTGTCCTTGTTCGTCTTTTCAAAATAAGGCAGAAGCGTTGTTTTGAGATACTCGAAATGCTCGGGTTCACGCATAAAATATGTGTGATTGGTTGTAAGCTTGTTGACAAGCTGCATCGTTTCCTTTCCCGTCTTGTCGGCAAAGGCGAAATCAATGAACTCCTTGAAGGTCTTGAATCCTCGTGAGGAAACTGTATTGGAAAGTCTGCCCTCGATAAGAACTCTTTTCTTTTCAAGATTTATCCCGTAGTTTTTCTTCATAAAATCTACAAGACGGTAAAAATCATCATCTGTAAGTTTAAGCAGCATTTTATTTTTGCTCCGTAAAAAGTTTTATTAGTTGCGAAGTTTATTCGCATTGAGTGTTATTCATTTGCAACGAGCTTATGACAGTCGAGGAGAAGCTTTATATCGTCCTCAAAGTTGATAATGCTCTTTATATAGTGGTTTGCGTTGACGTTCTTGCTGTCGGGAACCTTGCTGATAATATTCTTGTCGGCAACGATAACCTCCTGAACACGGTCAACGATAACGCCCACCTGTTCGCCGCTCTCGAATTCGAGAACGATGATGCAGGTCCTGTCGTCGTAAGGGATCTCTTCCATTCCGAAGCGCTTTCTGATGCTGATAACGGGGACTATCTTACCTCTGAGGTTGATAACGCCCTTTATGTAATCGGGTATCTTCGGAACGACTGTTATCTGTTCAATGCTGATGATCTCGTTGATGAACTCGATCTCAATGCCGTATGTTTTTTCGCCGATAGTGAAGAAAAGTATCTCCGTTCCGTCGGCGGTAAAGGTCTTTTTCTTGTCGGCGGTATAAATTTCATCGCTCATTTTATTCATCTTCCTTTGAGTTATTCGGGACTGTATCCGAGCTCCCGTAGGCTCTTTTCAATGCGGTTTAAATCAGAATCCGCCGAGGATATTTGCGATATCGAGAATGATAGTGATAGAGCCGTCGCCGAGGATAGAACAGCCTGCCATACCGTTCTGCTTAACGTTGAAGTTATTGAGAAGCGAGGAGAACGGCTTGACAACGACCTGCTGTTCACCGATAAGCTCATCGGCGAAGATGCAGGCACACTTGCCCTCAGTTTCGGCGAGGATAACGATACCCTCGTAAAGGTCTGTAGTTTTCGGCTCAAGGTCATAGATATCATAAAGCCTGATAAGCGGGAAGCATTCGCCTCTTATCATTATCATTTCCTTGCCGTCGGTGTCCTTGATAAGCTGGTTAGGCTTTACCTTGAACGACTCTCTGATAGAATTTATCGGGATAGTGAAGATAGACTGACCGACGGAAACTTCCATACCGTCAACAATGGAGAGTGAGAGAGGGATCTTAATGATGAACTGGCTTCCCTCACCCCACTTGGAGTCAACGGAGACCGAGCCGCCGACCTTTTCGATATTCTTCTTAACAACGTCCATTCCAACGCCTCTGCCCGAGTATTCGGTGACCTGATCATTGGTAGAGAAGCCGGGGAGCATTATCATATTGTATATTTCTTTATCAGTATATTCACTTACCGGCTTTGTAAGAATTCCGTTCTTTTCAGCCTTTTCAATGACTTTTTGAGCATTGATGCCCGCGCCGTCATCGGCAACAACAATGATAACTTCGTTTGAGGAATTATATGCGGAAAGGGTGATCCTGCCCTTTGCAGGCTTGCCCCTTGCGATTCTGTCCTCAGCGTGTTCCTCGATGCCGTGATCCATAGAGTTTCTTACCATGTGCATAAGAGGGTCATTGAGCTGATCGATAATAGACTTGTCAACTTCTGTTTCTTCGCCCTCGAATACAAGGTCAACGTCCTTTCCAAGCTTGACCTTCATATCGCGGACAATACGGGTCATTTTGTTGAATGCGCCCGAAATGGGAACCATTCGTATCGACATAACGGTATCCTGAAGCTCAGAATTGAGCTTTCTGAGCTGACGTGCGGATTTCTGGAAGTTATCAAGGCGAAGTCCCTTCAAGTCGGGGTTCGAGGTTACCATAGCTTCAGTGATAACAATTTCGCCGACAAGGTCAAGGAGCGTATCGAGCTTGTTGAGGTTTACGGAAATAAGCGACTGCTTTGCGCCCGAACCCTTGTTGCCGAGCATATTGTTGATCTGCTCAACGGATTTCTTTTCGGGCTGTGCGGCAGGC
The DNA here is from genome assembly GCA_900543105.1 of uncultured Ruminococcus sp. Lineage (GTDB taxonomy): Bacteria > Bacillota > Clostridia > Oscillospirales > Ruminococcaceae > UMGS363. The sequence continues at coordinate 5,458 of UQQA01000059.1, forward strand.
TTGGCAGCAGGTGCAGGAGTTGGAGCAGCTGCCTGTGCAGGCGCAGCTGTCGGAGCAGCCTGTGCGGGAGCGGCAGGAGCAGAAACAGCAGGAGTGCTGTCGGAGGAAAGTATCTCGCAGCATTTTACGTTAGGGCTGCCGTTTATAGCGCGGATAACGCCCTTGGGGTCGTCCGCTTCAAAGTGTATCATAAATCCGCTGTCAATGATAGTCTGTGCGGTTGCGGAGTTTTCTTCGATATCCGCAGGTTCGTAGGAGAGCGACCTGCACTTGTCCCTGATATTGTTGATAACGATGAGCGCACGGAGATTTTCCATTTTGCAGTCTTCCTCAAACGTTACCTTGACATTTATCCTGCCGACAAGCTCTACAACTCTGCCTCTTTCAACTATATCGTATGATTTTACATTGGAACATTCGCCGATAAGACTGATAACGCTGTCGATATCCATATCGGAAGAAGGCTTGAACTTTATGATAAAGCCGTTTTCGATGATATCCTTTGCCGTTTCGGGGTTCGTTTCGATATCGGCAGGGATATATTCAAGCTTTTCGCAGTCCTCGGCGATCTTGTTTACGACGAGGAGAGCGCGGAGGTTTTCCATTTTGCAGTCGTCGTCAAAAGTAACCTTTACAGTGGTAAGGTCGTCATCAGCAGCCGATGAAGCAGCAGGTGTGCTTGTCTGTGCAGGAGTGGAAGCCGCAGGTGCAGGGGCAGGTGCAGCCGCAGGAGCATCAGCGCCGCCTTTAAGTACAGCGGCGAATGCTTCGATCTTCTGCATTATCGCTGTGAAGTCAGTCGGTGTGTATTCGTCCTCCTGAATAAGTTCGATCTCAGCTTTGAGAAGGTCGGATGCCGAGAAAAGAATATCGTAAAGCGTGTTCATATCGGAGATAACGGGGTTTTCCTCACGGATAACATAGAACATATCCTCGATGCTGTGCGCAAGTTTGGACATATTGTCAAGACCCATCATCGCAGACGAACCTTTTATCGTATGCATCGTTCGGAAAATTTCGTTGATCTCTTCGGGCGAGAATGAATGTTCACTCTCGGTCTTCATAAGTATCTGGTCAAGTTCTTCCAGCAGGGAAGTGGTCTCAAATATATAAGTATCGACCATTGACTCCATACCGGCTTCAAATTTTGCCATTTTTAAGCACCTACCTGTTTGATTAATAATTGCGGGGAACGCCCCGTGCGAATCTGCACTGCCGCTCCGCTTGGTTTTTGATAAAGTCAAGCCGTGTCATAAAACCGTACACGGATAAGGGTTGGTCAGCCACCAACAAATTTAAAATTTCTTGCTGAAATGTATTGCCGTTCGGTAAAAATTGTGTTATAATGGTATCTGAACATTTAAATGAACCGTAAAGATCAATTCCGAGCCATTATTATTCACAATATATACATTATACAATATTTTTCCCATCTTAACAAGGCTTTTGCAGGAGAACTTTTCTGCTCTTTTTAGTATATTTTGCACAAAAATCAGTGCTTTGATTTTAAGGATCGGGAAGTGAAAATCAAACTCTGCAATTACAAAAAACAATGTGGAAAACTTAAAAAATATGTGAATTTTGCACAAATATTAATCTTACCCCTTTTGACATCACATAAAAATCATTAAGGAGCGATAGAGAATGTCCGATCTGCTTAATATTACAACACCTGTTGCGCCTAAGAACTATGATTTTTCGCCGAAAAACAACCCTCAGCAGACTCAGACCGACCGGGTATTTAACCTCGGCGACACTACAAAGGTCCAGAAATCGACCGAGCGCGATCAGGAATACACCTATCAGGACAACAAGGACGGTTCGGTGCTCAACACCGATATCACGCCTGCCAAAGACCCGACCGCGGGGATAAACGTCCTCCGCTCCATCATAGGTGAGGAAACGCTGACCGCTCTGCGCGAAAGCGGCTCTGCCGATATCCTCAACAAGGTGACGGAATTCGCCAACGAGGTCATGCTCAAGCCTGCGAACGTTTCGGGCGATATGATAGCGCAGGAGAAGCAGTCAACAGCGTTCAGCGACCCTATCTGGGGCAATATGAAGGATATGCTGATGAAAACGGGTTCGAGCGATGTCGGCGAGGCTGTTCTGCAGTTCACCAAAGCCGCCGCAGACGCTTCCGCCCGTGACAGCATCGTAACTTCCGTTGCGGAAAATCTGCGCTATCTCTCCGATACTGCCGCACCGACACGCTCACTTGCACAACGGCTCACCGAGCTTGCGGATGGTCTTACAAAGGATAACTTCACCGAAATGAAAGGCGAGATGCTCTCACTGCTCAATGAGCTGAGGGGAAGTCTTCTTATGAATGACAAGACCGAAAACCTCATTTCGCTTGCGATATACAACATCTCACGCTTCAACGGAAGTACTTCGGCACTCGGCGAAAGCTTCAACGCCATTCTCGATATGACCCCGAACCAGGAGCAGGCGGACGCTCTCCGTCAGCTTTTTATGAATTACATAGAAAATGCCGACCTGCCGACTGATATAAAGCTTGCTTCGCTGAACACTATCGTCCAAGGCTCGGCTTCGCCGTTCAGTTCGCTTTCTCTTTTGGCGGAAAAGGTCGGCGCGGCTCTCAACGAATCGACTGTCCCGTTGGAGCTTCTTACAAAAAATGCGGAGAACATCGCCTCGGACGGGGGACTTGATTCTCTCCGTCAATTGTTCTCGCAGATGCTCCCCGCGTCAATGAGCGGCGCACTCAACAATATCCTCAAAAGCTACGATTCAACGGGCAATGTGGCTTCGCTCATCGACCGGCTCAGCATTATGATAAACTCCGTCGATGATATGGATAAGAAAACAATGCTCGCCGACAAGACGAACGAAATTCTTGCGAACCTGCCATTCCTCGAGAAAGATGTTTCGTTCGCTTCGGATTCGATCTTAAATCAGCAGTCGCTTATTTTGCTTTCGCAGAAGCTTGGCACGAACCTTAACGAAGCACTCGCCGCAGTAACTCCTCAGCGTCTTTCGGCTATGCTTTCCACCATTGAAACGCAGTCGGGTTCGGCTTCGATAAGATCTGTTTTCGGAGAGATACTTCCGCAGTCCGCAATGAACGAGCTCAACCTTATCCTGCGAAGCTTTAACGCAACGGGCGACCTTAACAAGCTTATCGATAATCTGAGCATCGCACTCAATTCCGTCAACGATATGGATAAAAAAATTATCCTTGCGCAAAGTATAAATCAGATGCTGAGCGGCTTGACTGCCGCAGACGGGATCAAATACAAGCCGCCGACATCAATGGAAAATCTTATGGATTTTCTTTCAAAAAATATAAACGATTCTTCGCTCAAATCGCTTTCGTCAATGAGCCGCTCGGATATGATGCAGGGATTTCTCTCCACTCCGGGGGCGATGACACCTTTGCTTCACTTCCTTGTGCCGATAAATGACGGCGGCTTCAAGGCTTTCGGTGAGCTTTGGGTTGACCCCGATGCTGAGAGCAGGACGGCGGGCGAAGATTCACGTCAGATGTTCCTCTGCTTTGAGATAGAGGACGTTGGCTATTTTGAGCTTGAACTTCGTTCTTACGGAAAGAAGCTGAACGTTTCACTCCTCTGCCCGTCGGGAACGGAGGGCGTTTTCAAGCCGCTCCGTGACAGCATACCGAAGATAGCTTCGGCGAGCGGATATTCCATGGAAAATACGACTATCGGCACGGTAATAAAGCGGCGTGATCTTACGCAGGTGTTCCCGAAATTAAAGGAAAAAAGGAGCGGTCTGAATGTCAAGATATAGAAAGCCTGTCACGAACGGCGCGGCAGTTGCGCTCAAATACAATCCCGAGCAGGACTATTCTCCGGTTGTTGTTGCATCGGGTCACGGCAAGGTCGCAGAGCGCATCATAAACCTTGCGGAAGAAAACGGCGTTCCCGTTTACCGTGATGACTCCACGGCGGCAATGCTGACGATGCTGAGTGTCGGTGAGGGTATCCCCCCCGAGCTTTATCAGGTCGTTGCAGGGATATACGTTCAGGTCGTTGCGCTTGCAAAGAAGCAGTTTTAACGGCGTTAAAAGGGACATAATATGAAACGAACAGCCTTGATTTTCACGGCGGCAATGCTTATCCTGACCTCGTGCAATACTGCCGAAGAAAAAACATCTGACGATACCTCGGTTTCCTCGGAAACATCGGCTCTGACCTCTTCGGAAACATCCGAAACGGAAACTTCGACAGCCTTGCCCAAAACGACCTTTACCGAAAATACCGAGACCTCCGCTTCAGCAACAGAAGCTCCGATCGAAATGGTCTCCTCCGATAAAAATGAAGAAAAGGTCTGCACCTGCCCGAACAAGTGGCAGCACGCTTACTCGGAATATCTCAACGGTCTTGATTTCCTCACGGGCGGAGTTTATCTTGGCGACATAAACGGCGATGATATCCCCGAAGCTGTGATAGAGATAAACCCTTATGAACTGACGGATATCCTTTATTTCAACGATGACGGCATGCAGGTTCTGGAGCTTTGGACAACATCGGTCTGGGGCAGCGTCCGCTATATCACCGACACAATGCAGATACTTTTCCAGCCGATGCGGGGACACACATGGGGAACTTACGGCTATACGGAATACTATCTTTACGGCTGGAACGGCTCGGACTTTGAAGTTGTTTCAACATTGTTCCGTGAGTCGGGAATGTATTATATCGATGAGGACGTAACGGAACACGCCGAACTCGGTCAGGCTTATATCGACGGTGTTGAGGTCGACAATAACACCTTTGAAGCAAGGCTTGCGGAGATACAGAAGCTTGAACAAGACAACAGCTACTTCCCCGTTGCCTATATCTACGATTCTGATATCAAGAAAAATCCCGATACAGACAGCGTAAAGGCTTATATAGAGAACAATTTTCCCTGTTTTGACAACTGGGAGCTTTTAGAAAACTAACGAAAGGATACTATTATATATGAAAAAGAACAAAGATGTAACTCTTATCCAGTTCACAAAGGCAGCACTTCCAATTTCCATTGCACTCTCAATGATACTTATGCTTGGCGGCTTTATCGTCTACAAGGCTATCGCCGCTTACAACCATTATGAGCGTTGGAAAGACTATGACGAGTGCGGCTTGTCCTGATCTTTACCAAGGAGTAAAATGAATGTATATCTACAACGCTGAAATACACACAATGGAGGGCGTAAAGCCTTTCATCGGCTACGTTGGCTTTGAAAACGGCAAAATTACCTCCGTCGGCGAGGGCGAGCCTGCCGATATACCCTCCGACAGCTTTGACGCAGGCGGAAAGAAGCTTTTTCCCGGCTTTATCGACCCACATTCCCACATCGGACTTATCGGCGACGGAATGGGCGTTGAGGGCGAGGACGTGAACGAGGACACAGACCCCGTAACGCCGCACCTGCGTACTATTGACGGCATAAACTGCTTCGACCGATGCTTTTCGGACGCTGTTTCATGCGGTGTTACAACTGCCGTTACGGGCGTTGGCTCGTCCAATCCGATAGGCGGCGACTTTATCGCAGTAAAAACGCACGGCAGATGCGCCGATGAAATGCTTATCCGCAAAGTCGGCATAAAATTTGCCCTCGGTGAAAACCCGAAGTCTGCATTTTCGGACAAGGACACCGCTCCCGTAACAAGAATGGCGACCGCCGCAATTATCCGTGAAGCTCTTTTCAAGGCGAAGCGCTATCTTGACGATAAAAATTTTGCTATTGAAAATGACGAGTCGCTCCCTGAATTCGATATAAAATCCGAGGCGCTCATTCCGCTTTTCGAGCATAAATTAAAGGCGCATTTCCACTGCCACCGTGCAGATGATATTATGACTGCCGTTCGCATTTCAAAGGAATTCGGACTTGACTATGTGCTTGTCCACTGCACCGAGGGTCACAAAATTGCCGATATCCTCGGCAGAGAAAACGCTTCTGCGCTGACAGGTCCGATCATTTGCGACCGAGGAAAGCCCGAGCTTGCCGAACTTACGACTGCGAACGCAGGCGCACTTGACCGACACGGCGTAAAGGTCGCAATTTGCACCGACCACCCCGAAATTCCCGTGCAGTATCTTCCGACAAGTGCCGCATACTGCGTGAAAGCGGGTCTTCCCAAGGAAGAAGCGATGAAAGCGCTCACCATAAACGCCGCCGAGATAATCGGCATTGCCGACCGTGTGGGCTCAATAAAGGTGGGAAAGGATGCCGACTTCGCAATTTTTGACGGCGATCCGCTTGAAATTATGACGAACTGTTCCGCCGTTTTCATTGACGGAAAGAAAATTTTTGAAAGGAACGACCTTTAAAATGAGAGAGATAAATGTTTCCGAAGTTGAATCGATCGTGAGCGAGCTTTGCATAAAAGCAAATCGCAAGCTGCCCTGCTCGCTCGTTGAAAAGATAAAAAATTCACCCGACGGCGAAAAGTCACCGACGGGAAGAGAAGTTCTCTGCGACCTCGTGCGCAACATCGAAGCCGCAGAAAGCGAGAATATCGCAGTATGTCAGGATACGGGAATGGCTGTTATTTTCCTCGATATCGGTCAGGACGTTCACTTCGCTGGCGGAAGTCTTTACGAAGCCGTAAACAAGGGCGTTTCCAAGGGATACACCGAGGGTTATCTCCGATGTTCGGTCGTTTCCGACCCTATTGAACGTGTCAACACGGGCGACAACACTCCTGCTGTGATACATACACGCATCGTTGACGGCGACAAGGTGCATATCTCGGTCTGCCCGAAAGGCTTCGGCAGTGAGAATATGTCAAAGCTGAAAATGTTCACCCCGTCTGCGACTATCGAAGATATCGAGAACTTTGTTGTTGAAGCTGCATCAGTTGCAGGAAGCAATCCCTGCCCTCCGATGGTGATAGGTGTTGGCATCGGCGGCGACTTTGAGCAGTGCGCATATCTCGCAAAGAAAGCATTGTGCCGTGATATCAGCATCAGGAACGAAAAGAAGCTTTACAGCGATATGGAAGAGCGCATACTTGAAAAGGTAAACAAGCTCGGCATCGGACCTCAGGGCTTCGGCGGAACTACGACTGCGCTTTCCGTAGCGATAGAGCAAGCACCTACACACATTGCAGGACTTCCCGTTGCGGTAAATATCGGCTGTCATGTTACAAGACACGCAAGCGGCGAAATCTAATGCGTAATTATTTATGCTCCGTAAATTTAATGTAAAATACCAATTTTCGTAGGGGCGGATTCTATATCCGCCCGTTCTGATACTACGGATTTACCTGAAATAACGTATGGGACGTGTCACTGTCCCGTGCCGCAAAGCGTTTCACAGTAAAAAATGCCCCTGTTTTCACAAACCGTTGAAAACAGGGGCGTTTTTTATTATATATTGAAAAATTGCTGACACAGATTCGGAACGTGTGACCGACACCTACAAGATTTTGTATATGGTCATCGGCATACTGTTTTGCGCCGATATTATACTAATTCTCGATCAACCTATAGACAAACTCTCGGCTATAATAAGTTCATTCTGCGTCAAGCTCCCTTGTCAGGCGACAGCCTGTCTGCGGTCGCTTTTCTTGACTGAACTTATTCTATCTGTCGATTTTGTCTATAGAACGATCGAGAATTAGTATCACCTTTTCTCTGCGCCCTCGCCATAATTGAGCGAAGCCACGGAATCCTTGTAGACTATCTTTCCTTTGACCTGAACCATTCCCATTGTCATTCTGGGGGAACGTATCTTCATAAGAAGTGATTCGACCGCTATTTTCGACATCTGCTCGGTGTTTACCTCGACCGTGGTGATATTCGGGGCGCTTATCGAGCTGTAAACGGAGTTGTCAAAGCCCGTGACGGAGATATCCTCGGGAACACGGTAGCCGCTTTCTTTTAGCTGCGAGATAAGCCGGCAGGCGACCTCATCACAGTTGCAGACGAATGCTGTCGGCATTATCATCGGCAGTTCTATCGGCGTGAGCTGCCCCGTTTCGCTGTCACGGTCGGAAATGATAAAATAATCATGGACGGGTATTTTATGTTCCATAAGCGATTTCGTATAGCCGAGAAATCTGTCCTGAATACTCGATGTGGAGTGGATATTTCCGACAAAAGCAATATTTTTATGCCCGTTCGCGATGAGGTAGTTCGTTATTTCATAAGAACCGTAGAAGCTGTCGCTGATTATACAGCCGTCCGAGGTCAGTTCGTTGTAAAAGTCGAGGAAAACTATCGGTATCTTCGTATCCAGCGCGGCTTTTGTATAGCCGTCGGAAACCTGACCGAGAATTATGATGCCGTCAACGCGCTGGTGGAAGAAAATATCGGGAAGAACTCCGTTATCCTCGTTTTTCTTTGTCAGAGTATGAAAAAAGGCGTAATTCCCGTGCTTCTGCATCTCGGTGGAAAGACTCCGTATAAATTTAAAGTAGAAAGAATTGTCCGAAACGTATCTTTCGGCAACGATCAGACCGATATTATTGCTCAGCGAGCTTTTTTTCGAGGCTGTATTCCTGACCTTATAGCCCATTTCGTCTGCGGCCTTTTTTACCTGTTCCCTGAGGTTGCTGCTTACGCCTTTCTGACCCGAAAGTGCTTTTGAGACTGCGACCGTGCTTATCCCGAGCCGTTCGGCGATGTCGCTCATTGTAACGCTTTTTCCCATGGCTGCCCTCCGTACTGATTCTGATACTATTATTCTATCACAAAACTTTGGATTTTT
>UQQA01000060.1 GCA_900543105.1 uncultured Ruminococcus sp.
GTGTGGCTATGAGCGTTCAAAGCACTGTGCAGGTGCGTTGTTTCTCCCGAATGCCCGCTAAGAAGGAGTATGAAATTATGCCGAACAGCAGAAAGAAAACTGCAGTATCCGAAGAGATCGACTGCCGTTTCCCTCTCCATATCTTCCACGAGGGAACTTCGGTCGAGGCTTATGATTTCTTCGGTGCCCATAAGGGTACAAAGGACGGCAAAAAAGGCGTTTATTTCCGAGTTTGGGCGCCTCATGCCGCATCTGTGTCCCTTGTTGGCGATTTCAACGATTGGGACAGGCGCAAAAACCCGATGACAAAGCTCGTCGATGGCGAAACCTGGGCATGCTTTGTCGAAAACGTTGAACAGTATTTTACATATAAATACAGCATCGAAACCCGGCATCAGAGCATTCTGCTCAAATCCGATCCTTACGGAACCCACATGGAAACACGTCCTGCAACGGCTACGAAATATTTCGATATTGACGGCTTCAAATGGACAGACAAGGCTTGGTACGATACAAAAGCCAGGACGAACGTGTATAAAAGTCCGATGAACATTTACGAGGTCCATCTCGGCTCATGGAAGACCTACGAGGACGGCGAGCCTTTCAGCTATGTAAAATTCGCCGAGGAGATCGTTCCTTACCTCAAGGATATGAGCTATACACATATCGAGCTTATGCCGCTTGCGGAGTATCCTTATGACGGCTCATGGGGCTATCAGATAATCGGCTACTATGCGCCGACTTCGCGATACGGAACACCGTTCGATTTTATGAAGATGATCGACATTTTCCATAAAAACAACATCGGCGTTATCCTCGACTGGGTGCCTGCACACTTTCCGAAAGATGCGGCAGGACTTTTCGAGTTTGACGGTGACTGCTGTTACGAATATTCCGATCCGCTCAAAAAGGAGCATACATCATGGGGAACAAGAGTTTTCGACTTCGGCAAGAACGAAGTGCGCTCCTTCCTCATTTCCAACGCTTTGTACTGGATAGAAAAATTCCACGTTGACGGTCTGCGTGTTGATGCAGTTGCTTCGATGCTCTATCTCGATTACGACAGACGTGACGGTGAATGGCGACCCAACAAGGACGGCGGACGTGAGAATTACGAAGCCGTTGAATTCCTGCGCACCCTTAACACGGCTGTATTCGGACGAAATCCGAACACGCTTATGATCGCAGAGGAATCCACCGCCTGGCCGCTCGTTACGAAGCCTGCCGATGTAGGTGGACTCGGCTTCAACTTCAAGTGGAATATGGGCTGGATGAACGACAGCCTTGACTATATGAAGCTTGACCCTATCTACCGTGCAAACAATCATGGCAAGCTCACCTTCTCATTCTTCTACTGCTTCAGCGAAAACTACATTCTCCCGATCTCGCACGATGAGGTCGTTCACGGAAAATGTTCGCTCTGGCGCAAGATGAGCGGTGCTTACAATACAGATAAGTTCTCCACGCTGCGTACATTCATGACGTATATGGCGATGCACCCCGGCAAGAAGCTCTCATTTATGGGCAACGAGTTCGGTCAGGAGAACGAATGGAACTATGAAAAGGCTCTCGACTGGTATCTGCTCGACACGCCCGAACACGCGCAGATTGAACAGTTCAGCAAAGACCTCAACAGGTTCTACCTCGAAAACCCTCCGCTCTGGCAGCATGACGACGACTGGAACGGCTTTGCCTGGATCTGCCACGATGACTATCTCCAGAGCGTTATTTCGTTCCGAAGAATAGATGATGAGGGCAATGAAGTTATCATCGTCTGCAACTTCGTGCCTGTCAAGCGTGAAAACTACCGCATAGGCGTTCCGCGCGAGGGCTGCTGGCAGCAGGTGCTTTCCACCGATGAAGCAAAATACGGCGGATCGGGAACTGTCAACAACAAAAAGAAGAAAACCGAGGATTATTCGATGCACGGCTGCGAGCAGTCAATAGTTATCGATATCGCTCCGCTTTCCGCAATGCTGTTCAAGTTCGTCCCTGCCAAAAAGCGCACACCGAAAGAGGAAAAAGCGCCTGCAAAGACGACCAAGACCGCAAAGGCTTCAAAAACCTTGAAAAAGGCAGAAATGCCTGCGGCAAAGACAGCTGTTTCGGAAGAGCCTGAACCGAAAACGGCAAAACCAAAGACGAGTGCAGCAGGGGCAAAAAGCAGCACAGCTAAGGCATCAGCAAAAACGGTCACAAAGTCCCCTGAAAAAATAAAAAAGTAAATCCATGGGAGGAATAACGAATGTACACTAAAAAAGAATGCGTTGCAATGCTCCTTGCAGGAGGTCAGGGCAGCCGCTTATACGCTCTCACTCACGATATGGCAAAGCCTGCCGTTCCTTACGGCGGCAAATACAGGATCATCGATTTTCCGCTTTCCAACTGCGTAAACTCGGGTATCGACACAGTAGGCGTTCTCACACAGTATCAGCCGCTCGTTCTTCATGATTACATCGGCAACGGTCAGCCTTGGGATCTTGACAAGCAGTACGGCGGCGCACACTGTCTGCCTCCTTACCAGACAGCTCTCGGCGCTGAATGGTATAAGGGCACAGCGAACGCAATTTACCAGAACATCTCTTTCGTTGACAGATATGACCCCGAATATGTTGTTATCCTTTCGGGCGACCACATCTACAAGATGGATTATAATGATATGCTCGAACACCATAAGAAAAAGAATGCCGATGCAACTATCGCTGTTCTTGATGTTCCTATGGAGGAAGCTTCACGTTTCGGCATTATGATAACAAACGATGAGGGCGATATCATCGACTTTGAGGAAAAACCGAAGCACCCTCGCTCAACGCTTGCTTCAATGGGTATCTACATATTCACATGGTCGAAGCTCAAGAAATACCTCATCGAAAATGAAAACAACGAGGCTGAGGACAAGGACTTCGGCAAGGCTATCATTCCTAATATGATGAAAGCAGGCGAGAAGCTCGTTGCTTACGCATTCGACGGCTACTGGAAGGACGTTGGAACACTTGATTCCCTCTGGGAAGCAAATATGGATCTTCTCAATCCGAACATTCCTATCGACCTTTACGATCCCGACTGGAAGATGTATTCCAGAAACCCCGTTCTTCCTCCTCAGTATATCGGTGAAAATGCAGTTGTTGAAAACTCCATGATAACCGACGGCTGCGACGTTGAGGGAACAGTTGATTTCTCCGTTATTTTTGAGGGCGTTAAGATCGAGCCTGGGGCAACGGTCACCGATTCGATCATTATGCCGGGTTCGGTCATCAAGTCCGGTGCAGTTGTTGAGTACGCTATCATCGGCGAGAACTGCGTTGTAGGCGAGGGTTCAAAGATCGGCGCAAGACCCGAGACCTTCGACAACAGAGATGACTGGGGCATTGCAGTCGTAGGTCACAACATTACGATATCCGAAAATGCAAAGGTTCTTCCGAAGCAGATCATTTCGGAAAATGTTTAAAATAGGGAGGAACTTTTACAATGAGCAGAAATAAAAAGGTTTTGGGACTTATTTTCTCAAATATGCATGACAATTCGATCTCCGATCTTACAAAAGAAAGAACTATGGGCAGTGTTCTTTTCGGCGGACGCTACAGATTCATTGATTTTCCTCTTTCCAGCATGGTGAACAGCGGCATCGATGAAGTCGGCGTTATCACAAAGTCAAATTATCAGTCACTTCTCGATCACCTCGGCTCTGGACGTGAATGGGATCTCGCAAGCAAGAACGGCGGACTTCACCTCCTCCCTCCTTTCAGCCACGTTTCAAGCGGTATGTACAGAGGCAGACTTGAAGCTCTCTACGGTGTCTGGGATTTCATCAAGACCTCCGATGCCGATTATGTGGTTCTTTCCGACTGTGATGTTGTTGCAAACGTTGATTTCAGTCCTATCGTTGATTCCCATATCTCTTCCGGCGCAGACATCACAGCAGTTTATGCGAACGATGTTGTTACCGTTGAGCAGGCTCAGAAGGCTACCGTTTTCGGTATCAATGACGAGGGCAGAGTTGTTGATGTTCTCACGAATCCATACATCAGCGGTGCCTGCAACGTTTCGCTCAATATGTTCGTTCTCTCCAAGGAATTTTTGAAGAACCTCGTTCTTGAAGCAAATTCAAGAGGTCTTGTAAGCTTTGAAAAGGATATTCTCCAGGCAAGAACACATGACTACAAGATCATGGGCTATCGTTTTGACGGCTATTTCAGCAAGATAACCTCGATGGATACCTTCTATAAGGCAAATATGAACCTTCTCAACACAGAAAACAGAAACAAGCTCTTTATCGCAAACCGTCCTATCTACACAAAGGTTAGAGATAATCCTCCTGCAAAGTTCGGCATCGGTGCAAAGGTTAAGAACTCTCTCATCGGTGACGGCTGCATCATCGAGGGCACAGTTGAAAACTGCGTTCTCTTCCGCGGCGTTAAGGTAGGCAAGGGTGCAGTTGTCAAGAATTGTATCCTTATGCAGGACACACACGTTGGTGCAAAGTGCGAGGTTTCCTGCGTAATTTCCGACAAGAATGTAAAGATCGGCGATATGCGTATGCTCACAGGTTCTGAGAACTATCCTCTTTACCTCGGCAAGGGTGCAGAGATCTAAGGCGGAGAAGCCTCCGCGGGCAGTTCACGCCGTCGCTTCACTTCGTTACGCTTGGTTTGCGTTGGAAATTGGATATTTCCGCGAAGAAAGTGTAAAAGGTAAAGAAGCAGTTACTGTAAAGCAAGCCAATTTGTTTCAGCCGTGTGAAAGATAATAAGCCTTTCACACGGCGAAACTGCGATTTCAAGGAAACGCTGTACCAACTTGTTTCCTATGACAAAAAATTCAATCGAAAGGATTCTTTTTATGAAGATTTTATATGCAGCTTCCGAAGCACTCCCTTATGCAGCCTCGGGCGGACTTGCAGATGTTGCAGGTTCACTTCCTGCCGCTTTCGTCAAGGCAGGTCACGATGCAAGAGTTGTTCTTCCCCTTTATAAAAACGTTAAGCCGGAGCTTCGCAGCCAGCTCGAATTCATCACGAACTTCACCGTTGATGTAGGCTGGAGAAAGCAGTACTGCGGCGTTTTCAAGGGCAATGTAAACGGCGTTACATACTATCTCCTCGACAACGAATACTACTTCGGCAGAGATGGACTTTACGGCTTCTATGATGACTGCGAGCGTTTCGTATTCCTCTCCAGAGCAATTATGGAAATGCTCAAATATATCGGTTGGAAGCCTGATGTTATCAACTGCAATGACTGGCAGACAGCTCTCGTTCCCGTTTATTACAACATTTTCTATAAGTATCAGTACGGCTTCGACAATATCAAGACCGTGTTCACTATCCACAATATCCAGTATCAGGGCAAGTACGGCATGGAAGTTATAAACGAAGTGCTTGGTATCCCGATGTATCATACAAAGCTGCTCGAATATGACGGCTGCGTAAACCTTATGAAAGCCGCATTTGAAACAGCAGACAAGATCACTACCGTTTCACCGAGCTATGCTTGGGAAATTCTTGACCCGTGGTATTCTCACGGACTTGACAGAGCGCTCGCAGACAAGCAGTATAAGCTCTGCGGATTCCTCAACGGAATAGATACAGATCTCTACAACCCGGAGACCGATCCGCTTATCCCGAAGAATTTCAGCGTCAAGAATACAAAGGGCAAGGAAGAATGTAAGAAAGCACTTCTTTCCGAGCTCAATCTTCAGGACGGCGACGAGCCTGTTATCGGTATTGTTACACGTTTCGTTTCCCATAAGGGCATCGACCTTATCAAGTATGTCTTTGAGGATATGCTGAACCTCGGCTATAAGTTCGCTATCGTTGGTTCGGGTGAAAAGATCTATGAAGATTTCTTCAAGGAAATGGCTTGGAGACACCCCGATAAGGTAAGCGCAACTATCGGCTTTATCCCTGCACTCGCAAGAAGAGTTTATGCAGGCGTTGATATGTTCCTTATGCCATCACAGAGCGAACCCTGCGGACTTGCGCAGATGATCTCGCTCCGCTACGGTACTATCCCGATAGTCCGTGAAACGGGCGGTCTGCGCGACAGCATCAAGGACGCAGGCGATGAGGACGGCAACGGCTTTACATTCAAGACCTACAACGCACACGATATGCTCGATGCAACAAGACGTGCGCGTGAAGCATACAACGACAAGAAGCGTTGGAAGTACATTATGCATACAGCAATGACTACCGACTGCAGCTGGGATACCTCGGCTGAACTCTACCTCGGACTCTACCGTGAGCTTGTCGGAGAGTAATTTTTAATGCGTAATGCGTAATTATTAGCAAATAAAAGGCGTAATTCACATAATAGGTTGAACGAATCGTGTTTCGTAAACCTTAAAATGTGAATTGCGCCTTTTTCATTTATAAAAAATCTCAGCACGGACATAATAATCACAAATAAACCGCAAATGAGATAACTGTAATGAAAAACGGAAGAAAAACAACGCTTTGGCTGCTCTGGATATGCCTTGTGCTGGCAATGTATTCCTCATCACTGCTCTATATCGAGCCTATGGCGCACGTTTACCCCAAAGCCGAGCGGATAAGCCTTGAAAATATCGAACGAAAAACGCCCGAAACGCTCACCGAGAGCGAATTCGAGCTTATTTTTGCGCAGACGGGTCTTGGAAAAGCCGCTGTAATGAAAATGTCCGACCTTAAAGCGCTCCAAAGCTATCAGGAGCAGTATTTTGCCGAGGTGGACTATACCGAATTCACCAATTCCGTCATTTCACGGGAGGAGTATGTCGAGTTCCCGAATGTTTCACTTGATTTTATCGAAAAAGGGGATATTCTTATCACACATTCGTCAAGTGTGTTCTCGTGGAGAAACGGTCACGCCGCCATTGTCACCGATGCGGAGAACGGCGAAACGCTCGAAGCTGTCGTTATCGGTGAAAAGACCTGCCTGCAGAACATCGAAAAGTGGCGGCACTATCCGAACTTCCTTGTCCTGCGGCTAAAGGGTGCAGATGCACAGTTCCGTTCCGATATCGCAGACACGGCGAAAGAACTTCTCTGCGAAAAGCCGTACCGCCTGCTGACGGGTGTTTTTTCGCCGAAATATTCCGACCGTGAGAACATCGCAGGAACGCAGTGCGCCCACCTTGTTTGGCTTGCTTATGCTTATTACGGATACGATATCGATTCCGACAGGGGACTTATCGTAACGCCGAAGGACATATCCGAAAGCGACCTGCTCGAAACCGTTCAAAGCTTCGGCAGGTCGTAGATTTATCGTATCTTCTCTCCATTTCTCGCAAACTCGCCTTTGTAAACAGTTGAGCGGAAAAAGAGGATATTGCTCAAAAATGCTGTTATAGAGATCGCAATTCTTATCGGCAGGGGAAGTATCGGAAATGCAGGAAGCCCGTCGAATATTGATACAAAAAATATACCTACCAATGCGGCGGAAAGAACAGACATTATGACAGTTACGGCGATATAGTTCCTTTTGACCGACATAAGGCAAAAAGGCAGCATTATTATAAAAAGCGTTTCAAAAATAACTGCAATGGTGTGTGCTCTGGCTGTTTCCGTTCCGCCAAAAAGCGGTATCGCAAGCAGGGAAAGGCAATGCACGGCTGTTGCCGAAAGGATAAGTTTTACGGGAAGATCAATCAGTTCCTTTCTTTTTGCAGGGATAACACAGCTCATAAAATAATCGGTCGGATTGCCGTTTACAGAGTTATACATTTCCGTAAAATAGCTCATACTCTTTTTGTCGGACGGCAAAGGACCTTTAAAGCCGAAATTCAGCGCAAATGCCGTGCAAAGTGATGCATGGCAAAGGATAGATGCCCATAAATTAATAATTCTTCCCGTGTCATCGAAGTATATCGGAAGAACCATTGCTATCGGTGCAAGGATATCCATTATAAAAAGAAAACAGAAAACGAATTTTAAAAAGCCGCTAAAAACCTCGGAATAATATTTTTTCATCACTCCGCACCCCCGATAGGCTCGCCCGTGAATGAACGGCTGCCGCAGTCGGCTATGAGCTGTTTGTGTACCTTTTCCGAGCAGATGATGAATATAATGCACGAAACCAATGTCAATGCCCCAAATATCACGGAAAGAACGGGCATACCAAACTCAATTTTGGTGAGCTTTTCGACCCACAGTACATTTATAAAGAACAATGTATAAAATGCTGTATTGAGGCTGTGCCTGTTCGTTAAAATATTTATATCGTATGTCAGCAAAGCCTTTTCATACACATAAAATCCTGCCGTTGAAACTATAAATAATATACTTCCAACGATCACACCGGATGTATACAGGGTAAGCGTAAATGCTTTTACTGCAAAAACAATTGCCGCAATGATGATGAGCGCATTCGTAAAACGCTCGAAATTTATGAACGAGCGCACTGCGTCCTCACGGGAAAAGGGCATAAGCTGAAGTGTTCTCTGCGGGCGTTCGTCAAAAACAATAAGACCCCTTGACTCAAATTTTTTGCTGCCGAAAAAAATTCCGTATCTGTTTACCGCTTCCGTGCGTGAGTAGAAAGCGGTCATTCCGATAAGTCCGATAGAGATCATCATTGTATGAGCGGCATTATCGGAACGGCTGAAAGCGCAGAATATAATCAGTATCAGACCGATGACCGAAAACACATTCATCATATAATGAATGGTGTTCATACCCGTTCTTCGATAAGCGGTTATGGTTGCTTTTAAGTATTTCATAAATGTCACCTTACCTTCGGTTCTCACGGTTTTGGAGTATCGTATGCACGAGGATATCCTCATAATTCGGTGTGCGGACGCTGACATTGCCGAGCGAGGGGATATCCTTTCGGAGAACAAGCGCTTCATAGCCGAGTGAGGTTTCCTTTTCCCCGATAAGATATCTCGTCGGAGCAGGTCTTTCGCCCGAAACTACGGCGTATTTTTCCTGCGCTTCATCAGCGGAGAGCATCTCGTTCAGCTTTCCGTCTATCATCATTGCGATGTAGTCAGCCGTCTTGTCAAGGTCGCCCGTGATGTGCGTTGAGAATATGACGGAACGCTCGCCGTCCGAAACGAATTCGCGGAGGATATCAAGTATCTCCAGCCTTGCCGCAGGGTCAAGTCCTGCCGTCGGTTCGTCAAGGATAAGAAGCTTCGGGTCGTGCGCAAGTGCGAGGGCAAGCATCACCTTTGTTTTCGTGCCTTTGGAAAGTGTGCCGCATTTCTTTTTCGTGTCGATCTGCCACATTTTCACATACTTTGAGAAAACGCCGCTGTCCCATTTGCCGAACACTGCCGCAAATGCCTTTGCCGTTTTTTCGGGAGTTAAGGCGATGTTCAGATAGTCCTCATCGGGGACGAAGCCGACAAGGTTCTTGAATTTTGCCTCGTCCGAAACATTGTCAATGCCGCCGAAGCCTTTTATACTTCCGCTTTCTCTGCCGTAGATATTCATTATAATGCGGAGAACGGAGGTCTTGCCTGCGCCGTTTTCGCCGATCATTCCGACTATTGCGCCCGACGGGATATCAAGCTCGGGGATATCGATAACAAAATCGTCCGCAAAGCTTTTCTTCAGATCGCGTATTTCGAGTATGTTTAAGCTGTCCATAGAAGTCATTTCCTTTCACTGATCGTTTTTATAGCATTAATAAGTTCTTCCTCGGTCAAGCCCTCGCTGAGAAGTGCTTCGGCGTTCCGTGAAAATTCCGCAAGCCGCCGCTGACGGTACTGCTCCATTATCATATTTTTGTCGGGCGACTTTACAAATGTACCCTTTCCCGATGAGGTGTAGATAAGCCCCTCGTGTTCGAGGTCGGAGTAGGCTCGCTTTGTTGTTATCGCGCTTACGTTAAGGTCAGCCGCGAGTTGTCGGACGCTCGGGAGAATTGTGTTTTCCGAAAGCTCTCCGCTCAGAATGGCACTGCGCACGGCTTCTTTTATCTGCTCATACATCGGTTTATCGCTCGTGTTGTTCAGCGTTATTTTGATAATATCACCTCCAAGGTGTGTATATACTGTATATATCACTATATACACACTATAGCACTGTTTATATGCTTTGTCAAGAGGTTTTGTAAATTTTTTTGCAAGCGGTGTTTTCTCGGCAAAAAAATGAAATTTTGTATAGACATTCGGCGTGTTTTGAGTTATAATATAAAAGAATAAGTATAAACAAACATCGAAAAGGAAAGTTTTATGAGAGTAATTACAGGTTCAGCACGGGGAAGAAAGCTTATGACCCTTGAGGGCAGCGATGTCCGCCCGACCACCGACAAGGTAAAGGAAGCTATTTTTTCTATCGTTCAGTTTGATATAAACGGCTCGGAGATACTCGACCTCTTTGCAGGCTCGGGTCAGCTCGGCATTGAGGCGCTTTCGAGAGGCGCAAAGCGCTGTACATTCGTTGACGAATCCCGCAATTCGATAAAGGTAGTGACCGAGAACGTCAGAACCTGCGGTTTTGCAGACCTTGCCGATATCCTCAACACGGAGAGCATAGGTTATCTTCGCACCTGCCGCAGAAAATTTGACCTTGCGTTCCTCGATCCGCCGTATAATAAGGGCATACTTGAAAAGGCTCTTCCTCTGCTTGCGGAGAAGATGTCCGACCGCGGCATAATCGTCTGCGAACACGAAACGGGTCTTGTTCTTCCCGAAAGCTATGGCGCACTTATCAAAAAGCGCACCTACAAATACGGAAAGATCGAAGTGACGGTTTTCGTTACACCTTTCGGTGATGAAGCCGAATAAACCTATCTCTATGGAGATGAAAAATTATGAGTAAACCAAGGATCGCCGTTTATCCGGGAAGCTTTGACCCCGTCACGAACGGTCATACAGATATTATCCGCAGAGCGTCACGCCTTTTCGACAAGGTGATAGTTCTCGTTTCGGTCAATGCAGTAAAAAGTCCCTCATTCTCTTCCGTTGAGCGAGTGAAGCTTATAACAAAGGTCGTTGACGGACTTGACCTTGAAAATGTCGTTG
This sequence comes from uncultured Ruminococcus sp., assembly GCA_900543105.1. Lineage (GTDB taxonomy): Bacteria > Bacillota > Clostridia > Oscillospirales > Ruminococcaceae > UMGS363. Next base: position 10,951 of record UQQA01000060.1, read on the forward strand.
TCGATATATGGGACGGACTGCTTGTGGATTACATAAAGCAGGTCGGTGCGATAGCAATTATAAAGGGTCTGCGCGCCGTTTCCGACTTTGAATACGAATTTCAGATGGCGCTTGCAAACAAGATGCTTTACGATGAGGCGGAAACCGTTTTTCTCACGACAAGCTCGGAGAATATGTATCTTTCTTCAAGCGTTGTAAAGCAGATAGCATCATTCGGCGGCGATATAAGCCACTTCGTCCCCGAATGTATCTTAAAAGACATAACCGAAAGGCTCGTTCCGAAAAAATTACAGCATGAGTGATATCATCTGCGGTCAGACTGCATTTGAGATCATTCGGAAAGGAAAAGAAAATGATTATTGACGAAATTCTTGATATGATGGACGATATGCTCGATGATGCTGGAACTATCCCGTTCAGCAGTAAAAAGGGAGCTATCGATGTTGAAAAAATGAGAGGCTGTATAAACGATATCCGTCTTAATCTCCCCGATGAGATACGCAATGCGAGAAACATTGTCAGCGACAGAAAAGATATCGTGAACGTTGCGAACAAGGAAGCTGAACAGATAGTCCGCAAGGCTGAGGAGCGTGCAAAGGTCATCGTTTCCAATGACGAGATAACCAAGGCGGCTAAGGCGCAGGCGGTTGAGATACTCAATCAGGCTCAGGCTCGTGCAAAGGACGTAAAGAACGCCGCAAACAAGTACATTGACGATATCCTCACCCAGTCGGAGAGCGCACTTCAGGCGGCTCTCACCGATGTACGCAAGACCAAGCAGGCTGTACGAAATGTTCCCTCGAATACAGGAGCAGTAAAGAAGTAAGCAATTTTTTTTGCCGCACATTGCCAAAGCTGTGCGGCTTTGTTATAGGAGTTGTTTTTATGGAAAAATTCGATAAAAATGCAGTTTCTTCCGCCGCCGCTTATGTGAATGAGCTTGCGGACGGGATAAATTCGCTCTCTGCCGCAAAGCTTTCCGACTTTGACAAGGACAAGACCGTTCTTGCGCTCGTTGACATCATCAACGGCTTTATCCGCGAGGGCGCAATGCATTCCGACAGCATTGAAAGCATCATAGAACCGTCGGCAAAGCTTCTTTCCGAATGTAAAAACGCAGGCATCGCCGCTTTTGCTTTCGCCGACTGCCACGAAAAAGGCTGTGCGGAGTTCGCTTCTTTCCCCGAACACTGCATAAAAGGCACGAGCGAATCCGAGATAGTGGACGAGCTGAAAAGCATCGGCGGCTACACGCTCATCGAAAAGAATTCGACCAACGGCTGTCACGAAGAAGCTTTCAGGGCTTTCCTTGACGAACACAAGCAGGCGGACACATTCATTGTCTGCGGCGACTGCACCGATATATGCGTTCTCCAGTTCTGCCTTTCGCTAAAAACGCTTTTCAACAAGGAAAACAAGCCGCTGAACATCATTGTTCCGATAAATGCGGTCGAAACCTACGATGCGCCCTATCATAATGCGGCATTTGCGAATCTTGCGGCTTATAAGCTGATGAAGGACTGCGGCGTTCGCTTCGTTTCCGCAATAGAATAAAGTTCACCTCTGAAAGGAGTACTGCTATGGAAAATTACGATAGAAACTTAACGATGCTCACCGATTTTTACGAGCTTACAATGGCTAACGGCTATTTTGAAAACGGTATGGGCGAAACTATATCTTACTTTGACCTTTTCTTCCGCAATATCCCCGACAACGGCGGCTTTGCGATAATGGCAGGTCTTGAGCAGGCTATTGATTACCTCAGCAATCTGAGCTTTTCCGAGAGCGATATCGATTATCTTCGCGGAAAGGGTATCTTCTCCGAGGATTTTCTTGAATATCTCCGCCATTTCAGATTCAGCTGTGATGTCTGGGCAATTCCCGAGGGAACGCCGATCTTCCCGTATGAACCCGTTGTAACGGTGAGAGGCCCTGCAATTCAGGCGCAGTTCGTTGAAACGATGCTCCTTATCTGCATCAACCACCAGAGCCTTATCGCAACAAAGGCGAACCGTATCGTCCGTGCCGCAGACGGCAGACCCGTTATGGAGTTCGGCTCGCGAAGAGCGCAGGGTTTTGACGGCGCTGTTTACGGCGCAAGAGCCGCTTACATAGGCGGCTGCTGCGGAACAGCCTGCACGATCTCCGACAAGCTTATGGGAACGCCTGCGCTCGGCACAATGGCTCACTCGTGGATACAGATGTTTGACAGCGAGCTTGAAGCTTTCCGTGCCTATGCGAAGTGCTATCCAAAGGGAACGACACTGCTCGTTGATACCTATAACGTCCTCAAATCGGGCGTTCCGAACGCTATAACCGTGTTCAAGGAGATGCGCGCAAGGGGTGAAGAACCTGCGGGTATCCGTATCGACAGCGGCGACATAACATACCTTTCAAAGTGCGCACGTCAGATGCTTGATGACGAGGGCTTCCCGAATGTTAAGATAGTAGCTTCAAATTCGCTCGATGAATATATTATCCGTGACCTCCTGCTGCAAGGTGCAAAGCTCGACAGCTTCGGCGTAGGCGAAAGACTTATCACATCGCGCTCCGAGCCTGTTTTCGGCGGCGTTTACAAGCTTGCCGCAGTGGAGAAAGACGGCGGGATAATCCCGAAGATAAAGGTTTCGGAGAACGTTGCAAAGATAACGAACCCGGACTTCAAGACGGTATGGCGTTTGTATGACTGTTCAAGCGGAAAAGCTATCGCAGACGTTCTCACCTGCGCAGATGAAACCATAGATGAGAGCAGACCATACGAAATTTTCGACCCTGAGCACACCTACAAGCGCAAAATGGTGACGAATTTCCGTGCGGAAAAGCTTATGAAGCGCATATTCGACAACGGAAAGTGCGTATATACTTCACCGTCAGCCGAGCAGATAAAGCAGTTCTGCGCAGAACAGATCGATATGCTCTGGGACGAACTTAAGCGTTTTGAATATCCGCACAAATACTACGTTGACCTTTCTCCGAAGCTTTGGAAAAAGAAGAATGAACTGCTTGAAAAGGCAATGGCGCTTTGATAATGCGTAATGCTTAATGCGTAATGCGTAATTAGCTTCGCTGTTTCGTTAGAATATTAAAAAATGTGTTCACGAAAAAAATCGTGAACGCATTTTTTTACAATTCTTAATTTGTATGCAATGCTCTGCATTGCATTAATTACGCATT
>UQQA01000061.1 GCA_900543105.1 uncultured Ruminococcus sp.
CCCTTGAAAAAAGCCGCACAGTGTGCTATAATTTCGATAGCAAATGAATATTATGGAAAGGAATAAAAAAATGGCACAGCAGAAAAAACGCAGGAAGAAAAAAATCAGCAAACAGGCTCTTATCCTGCGGTGGATAATGATAATAATACTCATTCTTCTCGTCTGGTTCGCAGTGAAAAAGATAGCTTCGGCTTTCAAAAAGGTCGATGATACCGCATCGGTGACTTCCTCGGTCACATCGGCAAGCACTTCGCAGACAAGCGGCGAGACAGACGGAACAACAGACAGCATTGCAGATGATACGAACGGGATCGTTATAGGTGCAGGTGATGATATGACGGAAACAACGGCAGAGCAGGAAAACATCGATAATGCGTGGGCAATGTTCCTCGTGAACAACCAGAATCCGCTCCCCGACGATTACGATAAGCGCATCAAAGTTAAAAAAGTCTATTCAAACGGCGAGCGTGATTTTGATTTTGACGAACGTGCCGCTGATTACCTTATAAATATGTTCGCGGCGGCGAAAAAGGATGGCATAAATCTCACCGTAAATTCGTCCTACCGCACTATTGAGTACCAGCAGTTCAACTTCGACAGAAGCGTACAACAGCGCGTCAATAACGGTATGAGCTACGACGAAGCAGTCCTCGATACTGAAAAAGAGGTCGCATATCCGGGAAAAAGCGAGCATAACGCAGGACTTTCCGCGGATATTTTCTCCGATGAGTATGTAAGCTTCGACGATGACGGCTTCAAGAATACAAAAGCGTATGCGTGGCTTATGGAAAATGCCGCAGACTATGGCTTTATCCTGCGTTATCCCGAGGGAAAGGAAGACGAAACGGGCATAATCTATGAACCGTGGCATTACCGCTTTGTCGGTGTTTACTATGCGCATAAGGTTAGCGAAAGCGGACTTTGCCTTGAAGAATATTTTAAGGCAAACGGCTGGCTTGATGAAAACGGCACGGCAATTAAAATGACAGTTGAATAATATACAAAGCTCCGCGAAGCAAAATAAAGTTTAGGTCCACCCTTTGAAAAGCGTGGACCTAAACTTTATGTGCTTCGCGGTGGGAGCTGTTGTTTGTTACTTATTCTCTTCATCCGCAAGTTCCGTAGCTGCGGCTTCGATCTGCGGACGCATTTTCAGAAATACATCGGTCAGTATCGGGTCAAAGTGTGTTCCCGATGATCCTGCGATTATCCCGAATGCTTTATCAAATGAGAATGCCTCTTTATAGCATCGCTTTGAAACGAGTGCGTCAAAGACATCGGCGATCGCCATTATTCTTGCGCAGAGAGGTATCTCCTCGCCGCAAAGTCCTTTCGGATAGCCGCTTCCGTCCCATTTTTCATGGTGACATTCTGCGACCTGCGCCGCCATATCAACGTAATCCTTATTTTCAATATCGCTCATAACGCTGCGGATAATGCGTCCACCCTCGGAGGCGTGGTCTTTCATTATATCGAATTCCTCGGGTGTCAGCTTGCCCTGCTTTCGCAGGATAAGGTCGGAGATGCTTATTTTTCCGATATCATGCATAGGTGCGGCACGGACGAGAAGCTCAATATATTCATCGGTGAGAATATCGGTGTAATAACCCATTTGACGTGTATTTTTGGCAAGCATTTCGACATAGCGGCTCGTTCTTATGATGTGTCCGCCCGTTTCCCCGTCACGGCTTTCGATAAGGTTTGCAAGTCCGCTGATAGTGCTTGACTGTATCTTGATTATGCGCTCGTTATGCTCAATAAGCTCACGGTTCTTTGCATCAAGCTCTTCTTCAAGCTTATCCTTGTATTTTTCAAGCTGAGAAGCAAGCGAAACACATATAAAAATGCATATTATGACTGCCGTTGTGATAGTGATTATGCATACGGATTTTATGATATTCGATACATAAACAAGGCGGTGCATCTCTTCATAAGCATCGGTCATTTCGCTCTCGGCGAGTGCTTTTATATCCTTAGTGCTCTGCTCGATCGATATGACGTTGCTTTTCAGGTCATTGTTTATATAGTATATCGCTGTGTTAGACTGACCGTTATCGTATATCCGCTGCGTGATCTCGGCGGTGCTGAAATAACTCTGAATGTCGGAATAAAGCTTGTGGTAAAGCTGCTCACGGGTGCCGCTGTTCATTTTGTCCGAAAGCCCGGACATTATATCCTGCACCTCGGACCTGCGGCTTTCAAGCTCCTGCAATCTTTCAAGGTTTGAAGCGTCATCGCTTCCCGGCAGTACCATTTCGATGAGAATATTATGGTAGGAGAGCATTCTGCTGATAACAGTGTCAATTTTCAGACAGTTGTCAACATAGTCACTCAGCATTTCTTCGTAGCTATCATTCATTTTGGAGATACGATGCTGCATTATACCGATCCCGCCAACGCCGATGATGCCTGTAATAAGTACAAGAATGAATATCTTGAACGCTGTTCCTCTGCTGTGAAATGTCAAATGCTCACTCCCTTATCCTGTGTGCTCTGAAAAATTATTCCTTTGCGGTTATTCCCTCGACCATTGTGTCAAGAAGCTCCTGAAGGTCACAGCTGTCGGGGTTTTGGCTCGCAATAGTCGATCCGAAAATATAGGACGGATCCCAGAATTTGCTGCCCACATACTGTGTATAGGAGTATTTCGACTGATCGCTCAAAGCTTTTACTGCAGGGGAGGATCTGACGATATCGGTATCGGCTGCCTTGACATTGGCAGGACATTCACCCTTGAGCCTGAAAAATTCAAGCTGTTTTTCCTCGCTTGTCAGTTCCTCCGCAAGCTTCATTGCCCACTCGGCGTTTTCGGAGTAAGCATTTATGCCGATAAGCTTGTAGCCGGCAAAGCTTGCCATTTGCAGCTTTTTGCCTGCGGCGGTGTATGTCGGCAGCTTTGCGGCTGCGTAGCCGTCACCGTAAGCAGCAGAGAGCTTTTCTGCGTTCCATGCGCCGCTCACGCCTGCGATAACTTCGCCGTTGGCCGCGCCCTCAGTAAGCTTGTCACTGTTAAGGCTCGCAAAACCCGAGCTGCCTGCGATCTTAAGCATCGCCTGCGCAACATCTGAGCCTGTTATCGGCGTTTCGGTCGAGTTCCAGTTGCAGTGGTTGGTAACTCCGTCCGGGTCAAGTCCAACGTCCAGACCTGCACTCTTGAAAAATGAATAGATATACCAGCCACTGCCGAAATCCATTGCGAAAAGCTTATTGTTCTTTTCACATATATCAAGTATCGTGTCAAGGTCGCCTATATCCTCTTCGCTGAAATAATCACTGTTGTAGTAAAGGAAATAGCAGTTGCCCGCAACGAACGGATAAGCATAGTATTTCCCGTCACGTTCGGACGAGAGTGCAGCGCCCGAACCGGCACCGCCGCAGTATTCGTCTATATATCCGGCTTCGGACGAAATATCCCGGAGTGCTCCGCAGCCGATAAGCTCGTCAAGCTGATCGTCGGCAAAAACGAAAAGGTCAGCCGCATTTTCGGGCGATGCCATGACCGTTTCCTTGCAGGTCTCTTCTTTTTCTTCGCTTACGGTAATGACAAAGTTGACCTGATCCGAGTATTTCTGTGCAAACTCCTGAGCTGCGTTTTCAAAAAAATCGCAGTATTCGCTCGTTGCCCAGACAGAAAGCTTTACATCGGGCAGCTTTTTTGCACAGCCGCCGAATGATGTCATTGCGATAAGTGCCGCACAGACGGCGGAGGTACACTTTAATATTTTTTTCATATCTGTCACCGACCTTTCGTAAATGCTCTGTCAGTTTATTTTTCTTCGGCAAAAGCACTGTTCCTTATGTTCTGCATACGGACATCAAGACGGGCGATATCCTCTGCACATTCCCGAAGCTCCTTTGAGATCTCTTCCGCATTCGCACCGAGATGCTTTTTATATTTTACCTTGTGTTCAAGGCTTGCCCAGAAGTCCATTGCGATCGTGCGGAACTGGACCTCGACAAGCATATGCTTTGTTTCGTTGAAAAGAAATATTGGTATATCGAGTATGAGATGCAGACTGCGGTAGCCGCTTGGCTTGGGGTTGGTTATGTAGTCCTTGCGTTCGACTACGATAACATCGTCCTGACTGCCGAGCTTGTCCGCAAGCATATAGATATCATCGGGGAACGAGCAGATAACACGTATCCCTGCAACATCGTGAACATATTTTTCGATGTTTTCTATTGTAACGGCGTGACCCATGCGCCTGAGCTTTTCAACGATGCTGTCGGGTCGCTTTATGCGGCACTGTATCGACTCGAACGGATTCCGCTCACCGTCTATTGAAAGATCGATATTGAGGACTTCAAGCTTGGTTTTTATCTCGAGCATCGCACAGCGGTACTGATTCATAAGCTTAAAATAAGGTTCAGCCATTTCCATAAGTATCGGTGCGTTATCCGAGTTGATAAGGTTGCCGAGCTTATTTACATCATTCTGTATTTCCATAAAAGGTTATCTCCCAAACAATATATTGTCAAGGAAAAAAGCAAGTTTTTCCGATAGTTTCTTCTAATTTATTATTGTATCATAATTTCAGTCTTATGTCAACAAAAACACAAATTTCTTTGCCATAATATTACGGGAATCTGTACAAAAGAACGAAAATAACAGCTTAAACGATATAGTTTCAGAAAGTTTTTCGGAAGGAAAAATAACGTTAAAATATTGGAAATAATGAAAGTGTTTTTTATTCCAAAGCTTAATTTTCGCACCGCAAAAAGGCTTAGTTTTATGCAATATATCAATTGAAAATCGATTTCATTTCGATTATAATTAAGACTGCATTTTTTGAGAAAGAATTGATGAAAAGGAGAACGTTTTCCGCTGCGGAAAAACGTGTTTTACTATGGATAATATCACAAGAAGACAAAACGAAATGGCATATATCGCAGATGAGGCCTGTCGAGCGCAGGGAATGGAAAATAAAAAGCGTCTTTACGAATTTAATCACGCAAAACCGTGGGAAACGGAGAATATGGCACGGCTAATCGATTCGATTCTGGGTTCGCACGGAAAAAATACGGCTATTCTTCCGCCTTTTCAGTGCGATTATGGAAAAAATATTGAAGTAGGGGACAATTTCTTCGCAAATTATAACCTTACTGTTCTCGATGTTGCAAAGGTAACTATCGGGGATAATGTTATGATCGCTCCGAATGTTGCGATATACACAGCAGGTCACCCCGTTCACTATGAAGCACGGAACACGATGTATGAATACGGCATCTCCGTTACTATCGGCGATAACTGCTGGATAGGCGGAAATACTGTTATCTGCCCCGGCGTAAAGGTCGGAAACGGCGTTGTTATCGGCGCAGGCAGCGTTGTCACAAAGGATATCCCCGACAACGTTATCGCCGCAGGAAATCCCTGCCGTGTTATCCGCCCGATAACCGACGATGACAAGCAGTATTATTTCAAGAACAGAAAATTCGATGATGAAGCAATGAAGGCAGTGAATGAATATGGCAAGAACAAAAAGTGAGTTTACCAATAAGCTTATAAGGCTGGTTATTCCGATAACCCTCCAGCAGATAATGCTTGCGCTCGTGAGTATCACGGACGCTGTAATGCTCGGCGTTCTCAATCAGGACTCTCTCTCTGCGGTTTCACTCGCAGGTCAGGTAACGTTCGTTTTCAACCTCTTTGTTTATGCTATCGGCGCAGGCGTTTCTATCTTTGCGGCGCAGTATTGGGGCATCGATGACAAAGTTTCGGTAGAAAAGATCCTCGGCATCGGAATGAAGCTTTCGGTGATAGTTTCACTGCCGTTCACATTTATATCGCTGTTTTTCCCGAGTGTGTTCATGCACTGCTTCGCCTCGGACGAAACGCTTATTGCCTACGGTGCGGAGTACCTGCGGTATGTTGCGCTCTCGTTCCTGCTGACGAGCATTTCACAGATATATCTGAGTGTTATGAAGAATTGCGGATTTGCCGCAAAAAGCTCGATAATCAGCTCCGCATCGGTCATCGCAAATATCATCTTTAATGCGCTTCTCATCTTCGGACTTTGCGGATTTCCGAAAATGGGCATCGCAGGTGCGGCTGTCGCAACGGTCATTTCAAAGGTAGTAGAGCTTGTGTGGACATTGATAGTAATGTTCCGAAGCTGCGCGATAAAAATTCGCTTCAAGTATATTTTCCACAGCGATGAAACGCTTCGTCATGACTATTATAAATACACTCTCCCGATACTCGGAAACCAGCTTGCGTGGGGACTCGGCTTCACAATGTACACCGTTATCCTCGGCCACATGGGCAGCGATGCGGCAGCTGCAAATTCCATTGCAAATATCGTCAAGAACCTTGTTATCTGCGCCTGCACGGGCGTTGCAACGGCAAGCGGAGTTATCGTCGGCGCAGAACTCGGACAGGGCAAGCTTGATACGGCGAAGGAGTACGGCTCAAAGCTTTGCAGGATATCGCTTGTCAGCGGCATAGCTTCGGGTGCGGTTATCTTATGCGTAATACCGTTTGTTCACCTCTTCGGCAGTCTTACCGACACGGCGAGAGAATATCTGAGGGTAATGCTTGTTGTCTGCTCGTATTATGTTATAGGAAAAGCGATGAATATGACCGTGATCTCGGGTATATTCGCAGCAGGCGGAGATTCAAAATTCGGCTTTAAGTGCGACTCGATAACAATGTGGTGCGTGACCGTCCCGATAGGACTTATCGCAGCATTCGTGCTGAAGCTGCCCGTTCTCGCAGTTTATATCGTAATAAACATAGACGAGATAATCAAGCTCCCTGCGGTTTATAAGCACTACAAGAAGTACGTTTGGCTGAAAAAGCTCACAAGAGAGGGAATTTAATGCGTAATGCGTAATTCGTAATGCGTAATTGTTTTGTTCCGAAAATTTACTGCGAGAACCGAATTTTGTAGGGGCGGATTTTGTCCCGCATCACAACATAATGTGCTTAATAAACGAATGGCTCTGTTTTTAACGGTTTTATCCGCTAAAAACAGAGCCATTTTCTTTAAAAATGTTCGTCAATTCTTCTATAAAATTCGGTGAAAATGTGCGAAGTAAATAATTACGCATTACGCATTAAGCATTGATCAAAGGTTTTCTCTGAAGAATTCCGCCATAGCTTCTGCGGCTTTGTCCTCGTCTGCACCGTTTATCGTAACGGTCACGGTGTCACCGTGCCTGATGCCAAGACCCATGAGCATCATTAGTTTTGTTGCGCTGACGGATTTGCCGCCTTTTTCTATCGTTATACTGCTCGAAAATTCTTTCGCTTTCTTTGCAAGAAGTCCCGCAGGGCGCGCGTGAAGCCCTATTTCGTCTTTTATTGTATAGCTGAATGATCTCATTGTTATCCTCCCGATATGCTTTTTCGGTAGGATAACCGTTTTCTTCAAAAATATACGAAAAACGGCTGCTACGGAAAAATCACCGCAGCAGCCGTTTTATATGTTTATGCAAAAATTATTTTATCATAGCAAGTGTATCTCTTGCGATGAGGAGTTCCTCATTTGTAGGAACGATCCAGACCTCGACCTTGGAATCGGGTGTGGAGATCTTGATGAGTTCGCCTCTTGTGGACTTGTTCTTTTCGGTATCGATCTTAATGCCGAAGAATTCCATATCCTTGCAAACGCCCTCACGGACTTCCCAAGCGTTTTCGCCGATGCCGCCTGTGAAGAGTACAGCGTCAAGTCCGTTCATTGCTGCTGCGTAAGAGCCGATATACTTTTTGATCTGGTACTGGAGCATCTCGGAAGCGAGGATAGCTCTCTTGTCGCCCTTTTCTGCGGCTGCTGTGATGTCACGGTTGTCGCTGGAGATTCCCGAAATGCCGAGGAAACCTGACTTCTTGTTCATATATTCGCTCATTTCGGCAGCGGAGAAGCCGTGCTTTTCCTGAATGTATGTAACAGCGGAGGGGTCAACTGCGCCCGTTCTTGTTCCCATAAGAACGCCGTCGAGAGGTGTGAAGCCCATGGAAGTATCAACGGACTTGCCGCCGTTGACAGCTGTGACGGAAGAGCCGTTTCCAAGGTGGCAGGAAACGATCTTGAGATCCTTTATATCCTTGCCTATAGCGTCTGCGAGAGCGTGGGAAACGAAGCGGTGAGATGTGCCGTGGAAGCCGTACTTTCTGACGTGATAGTTCTCATAATCCTCATAAGGAAGACCAAACATAAATGCCTTTTCGGGCATTGTCTGGTGGAAAGCTGTATCGAAAACAACGACCATAGGAACGCCCTCGGGGAGGACTTTCCTGCAGGCGCGGAGTGCGAGTGCGTGAGCGTGGTTATGCACGGGAGCAAGCTCTTTCATCTCATCGATCTTGTCGATAACTTCATCGGTAACGAGAGTTGTCTTATCGAAAACCTCTGCGCCCTGAACGATCCTGTGACCTACAGCGGAAATTTCGCTCATCGACTTGATAACGGAAGCTTCACCCGTTGTAAGAACCTCGACAAGCTTTGCGAAAGCTTCTGTGTGGGTCGGAAAAGAGCATTCTGTCTCAACTTTTCTGCCGTCAAAGGTCTTATGGGAGATGTGTCCGTCAATGCCTATACGGTCGCAGTTGCCCTTTGCGATAACGCTCTCATCGTCCATATTGAGCAGCTGATATTTGAGTGAGGAGCTGCCTGCGTTTACTACCAAAATTAACATAAAAAACATTCCTTTCATATAGTCAAGCCGAGAAAAATACTGTATTTTCTTCCAAATATTAAAAAAAGACTTGACAAAACTGCATTAATCTTATATTATTACTTTATACGGCAAAAATCAAGGGAATTACAATATCTTTAGATTTTTGTAATCATTTATCCATATTTATACATCGGAAATATGGATATATTTGGAGGATAAGCTTGATGAAAACATACGGAATCATATGCGAATACAACCCGTTCCATAACGGTCATATCTATCAGATAGAAGAAACGAGAAAGCACGGCGCAGACCATATCGTCTGCATTATGAGCGGCAACTACGTTCAGCGCGGCGACGTTGCGATGATCGATAAGTTCAGGAGAGCGCAGATCGCTGTAAATCACGGCGCAGACCTCGTTATCGAAATGCCCGTTGTTTATTCCCTCGCAAGTGCAGAATACTTTGCACGTGCAGGTGTTATGATGCTTGCGGCTCTCGGCTGCGTTGACGGCATTTCTTTCGGCAGCGAATGCGGAGATATCGAGCTTCTCAAAAATGCCGCAATGGCTACTTTCACGGCAGGAACACCCGAAAAATTAAAGCCTTATCTTGAAAAGGGAATGAACTATCCCGAAGCGCTCCAGACGAGCATTTCCAACGACCACGGCCCTATCATCGGCGGCGTTTTCGATTCACCGAACAATACACTCGCTGTTGAATATCTCCGCGCAATGAAGGTTCTCGGCGTTGATATCGATGCGTTCACGGTAAAGCGTACGGGCGCAGGTCATGACAGCGAAGAAACTGCTGACGGCTTCGCAAGCGGCTCAAAGCTTCGCGAAATGATCGAAAACGGCGAGGATATCAGTGCTTTCGTCCCCGAAGATATGGCTAAGGCTGTTGCCGATTATGATGAAGCAGACCACCTTGCATATTTCGATAACCTTGAAAGAGAGCTTCTCTACGTTCTCAGAACCGCAACACCTAACTTCATCAAGGAAGTTCCCGATATCGCACAGGGCGTTGAGAACCGCATCGCACAGATGGGCAAGGCTGCAAATTCCGTCGATGACTTCCTCAAAATGGTCGATACAAAGCGCTATACACAGGCCAAGTTCCGCCGTGCGCTTCTCAATATGTATCTCGGCATAAAGAAGAACGATCTTCTCGTTCCTCCGACATTCGGAAGGATCCTTGCTTTCAACGAAAAGGGTGCTGAAATCATCAAGGCGGCTTCGGAAAACGCAGAAGCTGCAAACGAGCGCATCAAGGCAGCGCAGGAGAACCCCGAGCTTGCAAATCCAATGGACAAGTTCCTTATTCCTTTCTCCAGCTCGCTCAAGGATATCCTCGATAAGTTCAAGGTTCCGCAGCTCGTTCGTCAGGCAGAGCTTACCTGCCGCAGCTCCGACCTTTATATGCTCGCTTCAAGGAACGTTCGCCCCTGCGCATCGGACTTTACGGCTAAGATCGAGATACAGAAATAAAGCTGTAACTTTTGGAGCTTTTTCCGACAATTTGGCAACAAACTTTGAACAAAATATGCCAAAGTGTAATTAAATTGTAATATTTTTTGTCAAAAAAGCTATTGCAATTAAGGAACTTATATGTTATAATAAACTCGTGAACAGTTATAGACAATGTGTGCTGTAACTTTGATTAAGGTAAATTTTATTTTTGAAAAGGAGATATTAATATGAGCAAAACTTATTTTGGCAGATGCGCTGCTGTAGGTATTGCCGGTCTTACAGCAATGTCCTCTATTGCAATCGTTGCTTCCGCAGCAACACAGACAAGTTCTATCTATGAACTTTCTTACAAGGGTATTGCTAACATTGGTATGGTAAATACTGCAGGATATGCTACAGGCACAAATGAATACTGCACAGGTACTACAACTAAGATGGGCGACGGCTTTGCGGTTGATCTTGCTAAGCTTCTTGCTACAACAACAACTTACACCGAAAAGTCCTATGATTCAAGCACAAACAAGACAACAAGCGCTACAGCAACTATTGCAGCTGCAGATGTTTGGGGTACAGATGCATTTGACGATGTTGAATTTGCAACAGGCGGCACATGGAAATATCAGGAGTTTGATGATACTTATGCTCTTGCTGATGCAAAGCTTGGCGAGCTCTATACCAACAGAGGAACAGGCCTTGATTTTGAATTCAAGACAGAGAGCGAAAGAAACGAAGCTAAGGCATCTATTTCTTCAAAGATCAAGAATGAATACAATACTCTTGCAGGTAATGCATGCAAACGCTTCAATGCGGATATTGATGCTGCTAAGAATGCTGCTCTCAAGGCTATCGACCTCAAATATGAGTCCGATATGGCAACAGCAAATACTCTTACAGGCACAGAAAAGAGTGTTGCAACAAGCAACGCTTCCGCTAAGCGCTCTGCTGCAAAGAACGCTGTAAACGCTTCTGCAACAAAGATCAAGAATGAATTCAAGAGTGCATTCACTGCCTCCAATTTCAGAATGGATTCTGATGGATTTGCTGAAAAAACCTATGCTGTTGTTTTTGGACAGACATTTGCAGGCGTTACGACGAGTGCAACATACAACGGTCAAGATCTTGCAGGTGCTAAGTACTACGCTGTTTCTACAAAGTATGTAAATGATGCATCTTATGCATTCAAGGGCGAGATCCAGCTCAAGGCTAATTACATTGATACAAATGTAAATGGTCTTTGCATCAACGGCAATGACTGGCTCAATTTTGAAGTTATCAACTACAACACAAACAGCGGCGGTAACACAACTCCTGAGGGCAACAAGGACAACAAAAAGGATGATACCAAGAAAGATACAACCACAACCAACTGGTATCCTTCCTCTTCTTCTTACAGAGCTGCAAGCGAAGTTTCTTACCTCGGTGAGAACGGCAGCTGGTACACATCTTCTTCCGCAGCAAGCGTTTACGGCGGCGGTTACACAGGTACTTCCAAGAACTCCAACTTCTCTGCGGTAAACAGTGCAGCTGACGGAAAGGCTATTTACTTCAACTCCACAACAGGTACTTATTCAACATCTTCTTCTACATATTCTTATATTGTAAAGGAAGCTACAACCACAACAACTGACACAAACAACGATCCTTACTACAGCTACTTCTTCAATAACGGAAATAAGAACAATAACACAACTACTTCCGTTCCTGCAGGTTCACCTGCTATCAGCGGTGCTTCCAAGTATGCAGGCTGGACAAATATCTCTGCTTACATCACAAACAGAGCTAAGTCCGGCGGCACATACACAATCAACATGAACGACGGTACAGTTGTTCCTGCTGCTGTTCTCGCTGCTGCAAAGGCTAAGAATGTAACTCTCGTATTCGCTAACGATAACGGTTCTAAGGTTACAGTTAAGCCGGGCAAGGTAAGCACAACTTCCGACCTCAACGTTGCTGTTAAGTACAACGTCAAGGACGTTAAGACTTCCCTCGTTAAGAAGGCTAAGAAGGTAAACAAGGGCACAGTAAGCACAGCTCAGGTTAGAATTGGCGATGACGGTTCTATCGGCGGTACAGAAACTGTTACAGTTAAGTTCTCCAAAAAGAGATCAGGCTGCACAGTTAAGGCTTACCGTCTTACAGAATCCGGCTCCCTCAAGAAGGAAGCTACAGGCACAGTTGCATCAACAGGCCGTGTAAACCTCAACCTTACAAAGGGCGGTTCTTACCTCCTCGTTGTAATTGATGACTAATTGAAGTCTGACAACTGAAAATTAAAAATTATGCTCCGCAGGGAAACCTGCGGAGCATTTTTGTGTTATATCAAAAAAGCTGCCCTAAGTGATTCGGACAGCTTTTGCATATCAAAGCCTTGATTTAAAATCTTCGTATGAGAATGTTTTTACTATCTGATTTTCACCGTTTTCCCGTCGGTAAATGATAGTAGGGAGAGGTATTCCGTTGAATGTGTTGTTCTTGACCATTGAGTAGATAGCCATATCCTCGAAAACAAGTCTGTCACCGACTTTAAGGGGAGCGTCAAAGCTGTAATCGCCGATTATATCCCCCGCAAGGCAGGTCGGCCCGCCAAGACGATAGGTGTAAGCTTTTTCGCCTGCTTTTCCCGAGCCTTGTATGTTAGGACGATAGGGCATTTCAAGCACATCGGGCATATGACATTCCGCAGAGGTATCAAGAATTGCAATATTCATACCGTTTTGGAAAACATCGAGAACTTCCGTGACAAGAAAACCTGCATTGAGGGCAATGGCTTCACCCGGCTCAAGATAAATTTCAAGCGGAAAACGCGATTTTATACCCGAGATAAGGTCACATAATGCGTCACGGTCATAGTTGTCGCGCGTGATATGATGTCCGCCGCCGAAATTGAGCCAAGTCAGCTGTGGAAAATACTTTCCGAATTTTTCCTCAAAAACCTTGTATGTACGGACAAGAACATCAGAGTTCTGCTCGCACATCGTATGAAAATGAAGTCCGTCAATACCCTCAGGGAGATTATCGGGCAGAGCTGAAACAACTGAACCAAGCCGTGAATTCGGAGCGCATGGGTCGTATATCTCGGTTTCCTGCTCGGAATACTCAGGATTTACACGGATAGCACAATGAATTTTTCTGCCGCTTTCCTTAACGATAGGGTATAACTTTTCAAACTGCGCAATGTTGTTGAAAACGATATGGTCGCAAATTTTTACTATCTCACGGAAGTCGCTTTCACGGTAGGCAGGGTTGAAAACGTGAACTTCGCCGCCCATTTCCTCATATCCGAGCCGTGCTTCGTAAAGTCCGCTTGCAGTCGTTCCGCAGAGGTACTGACGGATAAGCGGATAGGTGCAGTACATCGAAAATGCTTTCTGCGCAAGGATTATTTTGCAGCCGCAGCGGTCGGAAACGCTTTTGAGAATTTCAAGATTCCTGCGCAGAAGCGCTTCGTCCGTGATATAGCATGGAGTAGGAACGCCGTTCGTCATTCTTTCTTTTCTCCTTCGTTTTCTTGGCCTTCTTTTTTATTTTCCTCTTCGATCATCTTTTCTGCTTCCTCAACATTGTCAACTATTTCAATATTTTTCAGCTGCGATTCAAGATTTGCCTTAAAATCTGCACGAAATTCGTTTCGCAGAGCGGTCTGTTCAGCTTTTTCAGCGTCGGTCAGACCCTCGGAGGTTCTCGATTTGCGCGCAAGTTCATTTATTCGGTCGATTTTATCCTGTGTCATAAAACAACCCTTCTTTCAAATTAATATGCTGTTATACTAAACACCATTTAAAATTTAGAAAAAATCAAGCCGACAATCTTGTAGCTGTTGAAAAC
>UQQA01000062.1 GCA_900543105.1 uncultured Ruminococcus sp.
TCGGTTGCAAAAGCCGACTGTATATGTTAAAATAAAATTAATATGCTATATTATAATGATATGGAGAAAAATATGTCCGAATTCATTATTCCAAAAGAAAAAACCGCCTGCTTCTCGGGACACAGACCCGAAAAACTTCCCGACGGCGGTGATATCACCTCGCCCGTTATGGGTGTGATAAGGGCGCTGCTGCATCAGGAGATAGCGTCCGCGATCGATGACGGTTACACCTGCTTCATCACGGGTCTTGCGCGCGGCATCGACCTTATGGCAGGCGATCTTGTTCTCGATTTCAAGCGGAGCGACCCGAGGATCCGGCTCGTTGCGGCTGTTCCGTACAGAGCGCAGCCGAAAAATCTCCGCAGCTTTGAAAAATTCATCTACGGCTGTCTTATCAACGAAGCCGCCGACATTGTTTACATCAGCGAAGAATACACCAAAGACTGTATGCAGAAGCGGAACAAATTTATGATAGACAATTCTTCACGGCTCATTGCGGCTGTCAGCAGCTACAGGAGCGGAACGGGTCAGACTATCCGCCTTGCCGAGAAAGCAGGCATCGATATCAATGTGATAAACATTGCAAAGATAGTTGAAGCTGTTGAAGAAGCCAAGTCTATGAACATCAAGCTAAAATTCTGAACATCAGCATACATATTGATATTATACCACTATGAAGCGCATTTGGCAATACGAATAAAGGAGTTTTTTATGGCAAAAAGATCATCAAAGGTAGTTCTGACTTACATAATAACCATTGTGCTGACGCTTATAATTGCAGGCGGCGTATGTTATGTTGCTTTTTCGAGCATTCTCACGGGGGACAAGGACGATACTCCCGACACAGCCACAAACGGGGTCGAGCTCCAGCCTTTGACCGTACTCGGGGATTATACCCCATCGGCTGAGGACGCACGGACTGTTCTGCTTATCCTCGATGCGGAAAAGCGAGAGAGCGGAAGCTGTTTCCTTGTCGCAAGATTTCTTCCTGTTGAGGAGCAGTTCGTTTTTCTCCCTGTCCCGAGCAACACGAGCGTTTCCTCGGGTGGGAGCGAGGACACTATCTACAACATTTACCGCAACGGCGGCACAAAAAAAGCAGTTGAGGCGGCTGAAAGCTGTCTTGGCATAAGCATTGACAAATACATAAAATTCAATCGTTCAAGCTTTTCCGTTATTGCGGATATTTTCGGCGGCATTGACTATGATATCCCCTACAATCTTGTTTATGACAACCCCGACACGGGAGAAACCACCGTTTTAAAGGCAGGCAGACAGTTCCTCGATTCGACATCTCTGCGCAAGGTGCTCACATATCCCAACTACACTCAGGGCGAAGAATACCGCTCAAAATGTCTTGGCATCGCGGTAAACAGCCTTGTAACGCACGGAACTTCCAACTCTTCAAGCTTCGAAAATAACCTTGACGATTATTTTATTGCGGTCATAAATTCGGACATCGACACCGACATAACCTCCTATGATTATGACGAAGTAAAAAAAGCGATGAAATACGTTATCAAAAATTCAAACAGCATTTCAACATTTATTCTTTCGAGCGGCGTGGAAAATGAGAACGGTCATTATGTTATCGATGAAAAATTTCTCGCAACGCTCACCGAATTATTTGACGAGCAAACTGTTCCTGCCGAATAATCACGAATATTCTGCATACGCTAATCACGGGGTTTGACAAACTTTTGAAAGGAACAGCATTATGTGGGATAAAATCGCATTGACGCTGCTTATTATCGGCGGAATAAACTGGGGACTTGTCGGCATTTTCCGCTTTGATCTTATCGCATGGCTCTTCGGCGGAACGGGCGCAGTAATAAGCCGCGTACTTTATATTCTTGTCGCACTTGCGGCAGTATGGTGCATATCGCTGCTTTTCAGAGAAGACAGCACTGTAAACAGCCACAGCTGAACAACACCGCCGCCTGACCTTTCGTGGTCGGGCGGCGGTGTTTCTGTTATTTGTCCGCAAGCCTTTTATACATTTTCATAAGTTCGGCAACACAGCTTGATTCTGTCATTGTTTTAACATCAAAACCATAGGCTTTCATTACGGCACGGTCATTCGCTTGGTGTGCTTTGCGGAGTTCGGGCGGCATTGTTACTTCATCGTAAAGATCTGCAAGCGAACAATCGGGGTATAACGCTCTTGCATCAAGTATCGACTGCGCAGTTTGTTCGATCAATGCTTTCTGTTCGGGGGTTGGGTTACACCATGGGAAAGTATTATAAACAACACTTCCGGTATATCTATAATCGCTCTTTAATCTGCCACCTACTGTTCTTAACCATGACATATGGACATTAGATGTAAGCACACCAAAATGATATAGTGTAGCATTAGGGATAATTGAAACAAGATTGCTTGCTATAACATCAGGATTCATAAAACCTATTGGGATATATCTACGTTTCTCGGATGATGCACTTGGAACAATAAGATAATTTGTTTCAGGTTGTGATATGAAGAAAAAGAGATGTGGGGTATTTGCCTTTTCTCGTGTTGGTTCAGCTGTGCTATTTAATCTCATTTCTCTTACGGCTTCTAATCGCTTGTGTAATTCTTTACTCTGTTTAAGTTCCATAGGTGTTGCACCCTTTAACCAAAAACAATAGCGATATTTATTGTTGATAAACTCCACAGCTCCAACATATCTATGAATATATTTCTCTAAAGCAGGTTCTCGTTTCAGTATCTCATCTTTCTCCTCTGGTGTTAAAATAAAGTTGCCGCCATCAGCAGGTTTGTTTCCTAAAATCATTGGATTAACATTACATAGGGGTTTGCTTCTACTTGTAACGCATACTGAAGGAGCATCAATTAAATATGGACTAATATTATCAGCTACTATAAAGCGGTCTCCGTCATACAACTTTTTTTGAGAAGAACGAGAAATCGAGCTGAATCCAATAATAACACAATGTACGTGTGCTTTTAGATTTGCTTCACTATCCCACCTAAATGTCCGATATGCAAAGTCAATATGGATACCATATCTTTCAAACAATGTTCCCCACAGCGGAGCGACTTGCTCTCCTTGAGTAATGCTATTGGTGGAAACCAGTGCAGCCTTAACATTTGTGTCTTTTATAAGTTCACAAGCTTTGAAATACCATGCTCCGACATAATCAATACTATTGGATAATTTGATTTTACCAAAAATCTCAACAGCTTCATTTTTTTGCTCTTTAGTCATCATCGAAGCACCGATAAACGGCGGATTGCCCATAATATAATTAAGCTCCGACTTTGGCACAACGTTTTCCCAATCAATACGCAATGCATTTGCTTCGACAATATTTGCATAGGATTTCAGCGGAAGAAAATCAAGGCTTTTGCTGATTATCTCTTCCGTTTCATGCATCATCTGCGATTCGGCTATCCACAATGCGGTTTTGGCAACGGTCACGGCGAAATCATTTATCTCTATGCCGTAAAACTGCCCGATAGATACACGGATAACATTGCCCGTATCAAACATCAGCTGTCCCTTATCAATTGTCAGTTTTATAGCTTCGTTTTCAAGTCGACGCAGACTGATATATGTTTCGGTAAGGAAATTTCCCGAACCGCAGGCAGGGTCAAGGAATTTCAGACCTGCAAGTTTATTCTGAAATTTTTCTACCTTGTCCTCAATAATCTTTGCCTTATCATAAGCTTTTATCTCTTCAAGCTCGGCTTTCAGGTCATCAAGAAACAGTGGGTCAATGACTTTGTGGATATTTTCGATAGATGTATAGTGCATACCGCCCGAACGCCTTGTTTCGGGATTTAATGTGCTTTCAAATACTGCGCCGAAAATAGTAGGAGATATTTTGCTCCAGTCAAAATCCTCGCTTGCATTTTTCAGCAGCAGATCAACTATTTCTTCATTAAACTGCGGTATCTCGATATTCTCGTCCGCAAACAGACCGCCGTTTACATAAGGAAACTCCGCAACGGGCGTGTCATCGTAAGAATCACGGTCACATTCCCTTGTATCAAGCATTCTGAAAAGCTCGATAAGAGCCTTGCGGACGTCCTTAACATCAAACCTGCTCAAATAATCGTGAAACATCTCATGTCTGCCGAAAATTCCTGCATCTTCCGCATACAAACAAAATACAAGACGAACGCATAGCATATTAAGACTGCGGAGAGAATCGGGGTTTTCAGGGTCATGATACTGTTTAAGTATCGCATTGTAAAGCTTGCCGACAAGCTCACCTGCCTGCAATGATACTTCCATTTCTTTTTTGATATGTTCACTGTCGGTTTTAGTCAAAAAGCTCAACCGATAATATTCCCTTGGCAGATCGGCAAGTTTTATTTTTTCCGGTTCGCCGTTTGGACGCTCCATATCGTAAACATAAAACTCGGCAAAATTGCAGGTCACTATCCATCGAGGGTGCTTTGAAAGCGGCAGATCGGTCACATACCGCTTTGCTTGCTGAAATGGAGTACACAGAGAACCGTCAGACTGCTTTATAGGCTTGTTAAGGTCTTTGCCAAGGCTTTTCTGTTCGATCATTACTTTTGTTGACGGTATATATCCATCAATAAAGCTTGTATGATCCAGATGCACCTGATCCTCAAAACTGATAAAAGCGGATATATCTTCAACGCCGTACACTTTAGTGAGCAGTTCTATCCAGAATAACTGGCTCTGTCCTTTTTCGTAACCCTTGCCTTTCCAGCTTTCGGCGAATTTTTTAGCGGCTGCCTTTTGCTCCTTATCTGTCATTACACACACTTCCTTATGTTTTTTCTGCTAACCATTGATACAATTATATCATCACACCAAAATCGTTGTCAATACATAATACTAAACACCAATAAAATACAGGAAAAAATCTGCGCCGAAATCCTATATATTCGAGATTGTCGGCTTGATTTTTTCCAAATTTTAAATGGTGTTTAGTATAATACAGCAAAAGCTGCATACCCACAGGGATATGCAGCTTTATTGATCAGTCGAGGCTCTTCATCGTCGGGAAGAGCAGAACATCACGGATCGCAGGTGAATTTGTGAGAAGCATAACAAGTCTGTCAATACCGTAGCCGATACCGCCCGTCGGAGGCATACCGATCTCAAGCGCACGGAGGAAGTCCTCATCGATATGGTTTGCTTCATCGTCGCCCTTTTTGAGAAGCTCTTCCTGCGCAAGGAAACGCTCACGCTGGTCGATAGGGTCGTTAAGCTCGGAGTAGGCGTTGCACATTTCCCAGCCGTTGATGAAAAGCTCAAAACGCTCAACGTGGTCGGGCTTATCGGGCTTTCTCTTTGTGAGCGGAGAAATTTCAACAGGGTGATCCATAATGAATGTCGGCTGGATAAGGTGTTCTTCAACGAATTCCTCGAAGAAGAGATTGAGAATATCGCCCTTTGCGTGGCGCTCTTCAAACTGAACGTGCTTTTCCTTTGCGACAGCACGGGCTTCTTCAAGTGTCTTTATCCCGTCAAAGTCAACGCCCGAATACTTCTTTACAGCTTCGGTCATTGTAAGGCGCTCGAAAGGCTTGCCGAGGTCGAGCTGATGCTCGCCGTAAGGGATCGTGGTAGAACCGCATACTTCATTGGCAAGATAGCGGAACATATTCTCGGTGAGGTCCATCATACCGTGGTAGTCGGTATAAGCCTGATAAAGCTCCATAAGCGTGAACTCGGGGTTATGACGTGCGTCAACGCCCTCGTTACGGAATACACGGCCGATCTCGTAAACTCTTTCAAGACCGCCTACGATAAGACGCTTCAGGTAAAGTTCGAGCGAAATTCTGAGCTTGACATCTTCATCGAGAGCATTATAATGTGTATCGAATGGACGTGCAGCTGCACCGCCTGCGTTTGAAACGAGCATAGGGGTTTCGACTTCCATAAAGCCCTGAGCATCGAGGTAGCGGCGGATAGAAGCGATTATCTTTGAACGCTTTTTGAAGGTTTCGGCAACATCGGGGTTTACGATAAGGTCAACATAACGCTGACGGTATCTTGTATCCTGATCCTTTAAGCCGTGCCACTTTTCGGGGAGTGGGAGGAGCGACTTTGAAAGAAGCGTGATCTTTTCGCAGTGGACGGAAATTTCGCCTTTCTTTGTGCGGAAAACAAAGCCTTCAACGCCTACGATATCGCCGATATCCCATTTCTTGAAGTCAGCGAATTCGTCTGCGCCGATCTCGTTCATACGAACATAGACCTGAATTCTGTCGGAGGAATCACGGACATCGATAAAGTTAGCCTTGCCCATATCACGGCGGCTCATAAGTCTGCCTGCGATGCTGACGTGCTGACGGTTTCCTTCGAGTGCGGCTTTGAGAGCTTCCTCATCGTCGCCGACCTTAGCCTTTAACTCTGCTTCGAGCTTTTCATAAGCAGCCTTAGCCTCGCCGCAGTGAGCGGTAACATCGTACTTTGTTATTTCAAATGGATTCTTGCCTGCGGCTTTGAGCTCGTCAAGCTTGTCCATACGGATCTTCTTGTATTCGCTGACATCCTGAACTTCTTCCTCTTCGGGAGCAGCATTGACATTCTGATTTTCTTCAGCCATTTTCATTTTTCCTTTCACATTTTGATGAAAATACCGCTGACCGACTTTCAATCAGCGGCATAAAGTTCATATTTTCCTTATTTCGAGATGCTCAAAATTTTCATCTTGATTATGCCGACAGGAGCGTCAACCTCGATCTCATCTCCTGCTTTCTTTTTAAGGCAGGCAATGCCGATCGGTGAATCTTCGGAGATCTTGTTGTTTTCGGGATCGGCTTCGGTAGAACCGACGATCTGGAGGTTCATCTTTTCATCGAGTTCAAGATCGAGAAGCTCAACATAAGAACCAACGCCGACTTCATCGCTCGAAATATCTTCATCGCTGACAACGATAGCGTTTGCGATAGTCATTTCAAGCTCCTGGATACGGGCTTCAACAATACCCTGTTCGTTCTTGGCTTCATCGTATTCAGCGTTTTCGGAAAGGTCACCGAAACCGCGGGCTTCCTTTAACTTCTGAGCGACCTCTGCTCTTTTGACGGTAATGAGATATTCTTTTTCTTTTTCAAGATTAGCAAGTCCCTCAGCGGACATTCTGACTTTTTTAACTGCCATTATGATCTGCTCCTTTCAGAAATGGGGCGAGTAAGCGCCGCCTAAAGCATATATATATTTATTATATCGCATT
This sequence comes from uncultured Ruminococcus sp., assembly GCA_900543105.1. GTDB lineage: Bacteria > Bacillota > Clostridia > Oscillospirales > Ruminococcaceae > UMGS363. The sequence goes on from UQQA01000062.1 coordinate 7,168, forward strand.
TTCGGAATTTTGTCAACAACCTGAATCATAAAAATCACGGTATTTCAACGAGTGAATTATTCCTCTTAAAATTATTAATAAATTATTGCAGGGGACGATTTTTCCCGTCCTCAACGGTAAAGTACAGCAATCATATACTCGCATAAAATAACACCGCATCATGATCACCAATTCCACATTCACCCTGCGCCTTAAATTTGGCTTGTCTTTTAGATTTTTCAGCGTTATTCGGGCATATTTTTTCCCGATATGGCAGAACAGTGCTTTTCTGCATATTATAAACTGTGACTTATGCCAAATGCCATTTTGGACATTCACTATTTTATCCTGCATATAAAGCTTTTAAGCTTACCAAAATGAGAAAATACAACTTTTTTGAATATATAATTGCGGACGGAGCTTTTTCCGCCGCAGAACGGAGATAACGATGAACCGTATCCTTGATTTTTTCGAGAATTTCGATATGCCCTGTGCCGCTGCAGAGCTTTCGGGCGGCAGGACTGTTTATATGAACAAAAAGGCGCGTAAAACTTTGAGCAATGTTTATAAAATAAGCCTTGGCGAGGACGAAAAAGCACTTCTTCGACACGGCGAATTCCTCCGCAGAACCATAAAAGGCGAAGCACCCGAAACCGCCGCCGAGGTTCAGACTACGCTGATCGAATCGGACGGCAAAACGCTCATTTTTGAGATCCGAACCGCTTTGGCGAGCCCTGCCAACGACAGCGCGAACTGGGCAGGCTGTGCATTCTGCTGTGCGATGCAGGCGGAGAACCCCGATGATTCACCTCGCATAATGCTGAAAAAAGCGTGTGAAGCGCTCAACGCCGAGCGGATATTTCTCTATGAAAAAAACGGCGGAAGCGGCTATGTTCTTTCGTGCGGATACTCTTCGGACGGCAGTTCGGTCGGCGAGCTTTCGCAGGAGATATGTGTGCAGACAGCGGCGGTGCTGTCTTCGGAAAAACGACTTGTTATCGTGAACAGCGGATTTGCAGTGCAGTACGGACAGCCTCTTTCCGACATTCTTTCGGCGCGGAAAATACACTCTTTCGCCGCTGTTCCCGTTTATGACGGCGAGGATATCTGCGGCTTCTGCTGTGCGGAGAATTTTCCCGTTTGCGTCCGCGGAAAGATGTCCGAAGCACTCGAAGCATTTTGCAGTGCAGGAGTTTTCATAGGCTCGTGCATAAAATGGGGAAAGCTTTTTGACGGGCTGAAAAAAATGGGACTGACCGACAATCTGACGGGCATCGGCAACCGCCATGCGATGAATATGCTCGAAGCGGAGCTGAAAGAACCTGTACCGCTCGGTCTTATCTTCTGCGATATTTCGGGTCTGAAGCACATCAATGACACACTCGGACACTGCGCAGGTGACGAATACATTCAGAGTGCCTGCAAAATTATGAAGCGGCTTTTCCCGAGTGAGAAGCTTTTCCGCATCGGCGGGGATGAGCTTCTTGCAGTTCTGACCGACACGAGCGAAGCCGAGGTCGGTGAAAAGACTGCGGCACTGAAATCGGAGCTGGAGCGTTCATCGATAGCAATGGCGGTAGGTTCGGCGTTCGGCGTAACGGACGGAAGCGGTATGGGCAGGCTTTTGCTCGAAGCCGAAACGAAGATGTACCGTGACAAGACGGATTATTACAGAAGAAGCGGGAGGGAAAGGAGGAGGTATTGAATACAACAAAAGCGCTTCCGTTTTGGGAGCGCTTTTTGAACAAAAAAATCCGAACACTGAAAAGTGTTCGGATTTTGGTGACCCGTACGAGAATTGAACTCATGATTACGCCGTGAAAGGGCGTCGTCTTAACCTCTTGACCAACGGGCCTTATTATGGTGGCGGCAGTAAGACTTGAACTTACGACCTACCGGGTATGAACCGGTTGCTCTAGCCAACTGAGCCATGCCGCCATTTACATTCGCCGCAAAGCTTCAGCAGATTTTTGTTATTCTCTCTGTGCGACTTAATCATTATAGCATTAAAGGGGCTTTGTGTCAATAGCTTTTTTAAAATATTTCCGAGAAAAATCACTTTTTGTCATTTTATACATTTAAAAACTGATTTTCAACACCTTGTTATATCTATTATGCACACAAAATCAACTTTTATACTAATTTCCAAACTCAAAGCGTACAAAAACTCAAGTAAAAACCATAGCTGTTAAAAACAGGTAGATGTTAAAAACAGGTTTATATGGCTTTGACGAAGATTTTTGTCTGCACTTTGATCAATAATCAGTATTATTCACCGATAAGTCCGTTCAAAACAATTATCGAGGTCGGACAATCTGCCCCTCTGAACGAAACGAGAGAAAATTTATCACCGTTCTTATATATCTCTTCCGAATCATCGATATGAAATCCAAGTCTTACAAAAAACGAACCGCCTTCGGGCGCTGATGCGTCACACCAGTCCTCGGTCAGATTATAATAGTATTCCCTCGGCTTCGGATCGGTCATACACTGGACTGCGACTGCGAAAGTACTTCCGTCCGCACTCCACTCCCCGCCCGTCATATTTCGTCCCGAAATGCTCACATAGAGCATATCCTCTTCGCTGTCGATCGAGCAGTCCTCGACAGTGAATTCTATTCCTCCCGTTGCCGCCGAAAAAGAATCATCGACGATAACGGGCATCATTTTGGAGTTTCCGAAGAGGTTTAGTCCGACCTGACAGATGCCGTTTTTTCCGTTCACCAGCAGGCACATTGTCGCGAAGCACAGCATCACAGCAATAACGCAGACTGCGCTGTTGTGGATAACGAGCCGTCTGAATCTTCTTTCAAGGTAGAGAGCGTTTATTTCTTCGTTTTTCATTGTTATTCCTCCATAAAAACGTCCTGCCAAATGTTATGCTAATTTTTTAAACTGAAAGTGTACGAAAAATCAAGCCGACAATCTTGGATATATGTGATTTCGGCGCAGATTTTTTTCTATATTTTATTGGTGTTTAGTATTACGCCGCACTGTAGCCGAGCAGCTCGGCAGCCTTTTCCGCATCGCAAAGCTGCATTCCCCTGACTGTATGCTTCACCGCACGTTCGCCGCGCGTATAGAGAATAAAGCTGCACGAGCCGTTGAACTTTTGCAGAAAATTCTGACTGATGCGAATTTCGGAAATTTTATCTATCGGCGCAATGACATTGTGGAAGCCGAACGCTTTGCAATAGCGCACCGTGATACTTTTTTCGCAAACCTCAACACTGTTTGAGAGAAACGCCGCGAGGTTCACTGCCAGCAGGTGGAATGCGATTATCTCGCCCATGACCGCCGCGAAAAATGCAACGCTGTACCATTCGGGCAGAAAAAAGACCGCGCCAGCGAACACCAATATTATCGCAAAAATAAGCACTGTCGGCGGTCCGAGAAACTTCATCACATACCCTGCCCTGACATCGTACCGTTCCCCCTCCTCCGAGGAAAATTCGGGGAGAAAGCGTTCGATGACCTCTGCAACGTTCTTATTTCCCGTAACAGGCACAAAGACGGGTATTTCGTTTTTCTTCTTACCATAGCCTGAGCAGCTGATATTGACCGACATCACGCGGAATATTTTCATCAGCAGGTTTTGCCTCAGATCGGCGTAATTAATTTTATCCGAGCTGATAAAGTATCTCCAGCGTGAAAAAAATCCGCTTTTTATCTGAACACCGTTTATGCTTTTTGATATCTCGAAATTGATGTGGCGAAGATAATTTGAAACGAATGAATAGAGCCAGCCCATACCTATTATGATTATGATGCCGACCGTCACCGGAGTGATACCGTAGATGACTTTTTCTGCTACCTTGGTCACATTATCGACCGCACCGAGAAACCTTTCTTCAAGCTCATCTCCGACAAGCTTTCCTCCTTGGATAAGGAAAGTTCCAAAGTAAATAAGTCCCGAGAGCGCCGATGAAAAAGCAAGCGAAAAGAACAACATTCGTCTTTTATTCGGCTTATATCGGCGCTCATTTTTTTCCTCGTCCGAAGTATTTGTCGGTTCAATATATTTTAACAATTTTTGAACATCTTTTTCTCTTATAACAAGCTTGATATCGGGGTCCTCTGGCTTATTTACCGTTGAGCTGCTGTCGGTATCGATATACAAAGTGACCGCCCTCAGCGGACGCATTATGAATGGCTTTTTCAGTGTAAATGTCGTCACGGACGAAAAAGGTATCCTCATCGTTTCACGGACAAGCAGTCCCGAGCTTACATATATAGCCTTTTTTGTCGTTTTAAAATTTATATTCCACCACCGAAAAAATGCCGCTCCAAATATCGCAAGCACTATCAGAATATCGAGATACGCTCCGGACAGCCAGTTGTAAAAATCAAATTTCAGTGCGAGCAGACCTCTTACCAAAGGTATAAGAAGCAGCCAGAAATTCTTTGAAACATACCTCAGAACAGCTATAGGGTGCTGCCTTTTCATTCCGCTTCTTCCTTCCCGAGTGAGCTTTCGCTGTCGTTTTCAGCCTTGGCTGATCCTCTTTTTTCAATGTTTATACGAACAATTTTTGTTATTTCGTCAGCATCTGATTGTGACAAAAATGTGAACATCATTCGTCCGCCGAAGCCATTGAAAACTATAAAATTGAACCCCGAATGTCGGGCGAACGGCGCTGATATCTTTGTCGTGTATTGTATGGCTGAAAGCTTCATATACTGCACATTTTTGACGAGTACACCTGTTCGGGCGATAATATCCTTATCCGTCACAAAATACCGCGCGTTATTATACCATAAGGGTAAAAATATTAAAATATACGCAACGTATATTACTGCAAATAAAGCCATGACAGACCATATTATTATCTCTGCTACCGTGTTCTTTTCAATTGCGAAGTATTCGGGATAACGTTTCTGTAGTATATACAGAACGTATTTTAATACAATTCCTATTACTATAAGTAATATAAATGAAAACACTCTAAGTATATTTAAACTATTTCTATCCGCATAGTATTTTTTCATTTTCCGTCTGACCTCGTTTTTCAGAAGCTTTGTGTATGTTATTTTCTCATATTTTGCCTAACGTTCACATACTATTATTATATCATATTTTTCAGCGTTTGAAAACTGTTTTTGTTATTTTATCAATATTTTATCGTACCGAAGGAGATCGCTGTTTATATGGGTTCTACGTTCTGTAATTTTTTATCTGATATCAACATCCTGTTGTGGGGTGATTTTACTCTTATTCTTGTTCTTTTTGCTGCTGTTTTTCTCTCAATACGGTGCAGATTTATATACATTCTTCACCCTATGACCGTTCTCAAATATACACTATTTAGCAAAAAAGTCGACAATGGTTCTGACCGCTTCACAATGACAAATTTCCAAACCTTGACTACTGCTCTTGCCGCTTCAATGGGCACGGGAAATATAATCGGCGTTGCAGCCGCTATCTCTGTCGGTGGCGCAGGTGCAGTGTTCTGGATGATAGTATCGGCTTTTTTTGTAATGTCTTTCGCCTTTACAGAAAATGTCCTTGCTACGATCTATAAGAACCGTTCGGGCAGTTCTGATGCCTCAGGTCCACTGCCCTATCTTCGTTCCGTTTTTGGTTCGGATAAGATCGCATTAACTTTTTCGGCAGTTTGTATGTGCGCATCTTTTGTCATCGGCAACATCACACAAGTCAGTTCAGCAGCAGATTCTCTCGATAATTTCCACATTTTAAAGCCAATGTGTGGAATGATTTTTGCTGTTCTTACTGCTGTAACTGTCCTTTGTACACGGACAAATATAGCGGCTATTACTGAAAAGCTTGTGCCGTTCGCTGCTTGCTTTTACGTATTTGGCTCTTTGATCGTTATACTATTATATGGCAATAATATTACAAATATCTTAACAGAAATCATTACATCTGCGTTTGGTATAAAGCAGATCTCGGGAGGAATTTTCGGCTGTTCTCTTGCCCAAACTATCTCTGTCGGAGTACGCAGAGGTCTGTTTTCAAACGAAGCGGGAATGGGAACTTCAACCTTTGCACATACATCATCAAGATGCAGAGAACCCGTTGTAATGGGCTTTTGGGCAGCACTTGAGGTTTTTATTGATACTGTACTTTTGTGCACACTGACTGCTCTTGTCATACTCTGTACAGATGCTGATAAACTCAATTTTTCTGCTGCCGATACAGTCATTTCAGCCTTCACTATCGGCTTTGAAAGTGCTGCAGGCAAACTCTCTTTCTTATCAAAATTCAGCACTTATTTTGCTCATTCCGGCGCAATTTTTCTTGCAATATCAAACTCAGTCTTTGCATTTGCAAGTGTCATCGGGTGGTATTTTTACGGTGAACGCTGCTGCAATTTTCTTCAAAAATACTCTTCCAAAAGACTTCTCCCCTATTACAAATTTCTTTACATTGCCGCTGCTTTCTTCGGTGCTGTTATCAGCACCGACATCATATGGGAGCTTGCCGATCTATTCACTTTTTTAATGCTTCTTCCAAATTTATCGGCAATCTTACTCTTATCTTATCAAGTCAAACCGTTTTTGACCATTAATTCTTCCAATTTCGACACTTAACGTTATCCACTGTGTAAAGTTTTTATGCTTTACATATATTAATTTTACATCTTTTACCATTATAACTTGTTAAAAATAAAGGTATCAAATCACTTTTTGATACCTTTATTTTTACTTTTCTATTGTTAAAACTAAACACCAATAAAATACAGGAAAAAATCTGCGCTGAAATCACATATATCCAAGATTGTCGGCTTGAT
>UQQA01000063.1 GCA_900543105.1 uncultured Ruminococcus sp.
AGAATGAACTTATTATAGCCGAGAGTTTGTCTATAGGTTGATCGAGAATTAGTATCAGTTTTGTCAACTTTTGTTGTGGTGCTTTACGGGCTTTGCCTTGGACTGGTGGAATTTCTGTGCGCTGTAAAGTCCCGTGTAGCCAGAGAGCATATAGCTTATTGCGATAGCGGCTGCGTAGAAAGGCAGTCCGTTCATGCCGAAAAGCTCGCAGCTCAGAATTATCGAAGCGAACGGGCAGTTCGTAACGCCGCAGAAAACTGCGATAAGTCCGACTGCTGCGCCGAATGACGGGTCAAGTCCGATAAGTCCGCCGAAAACGCAGCCGAACGTTGAGCCGACAAAGAAGCTCGGTACGATCTCGCCGCCCTTGAAGCCGCAGCCGAGGGTGAGTGCCGTAAAGAGCATTTTCAGCAGGAATGCCATGGGGTCGGCATTGCCCGTGAACGCACGCTTTATAACGTCCATGCCTGCGCCGTTGTAGTCGGTCGTCCCGAGGAGAACGGTCAGGACGGCTACGATAAGTCCGCCCGCTGCGACACGGAAATAGGGGTTTCTGATATATTTTGCATATAATTCGCCCGATTTATGTATAACGCTGCAAAAAAGTACGCTTACCGCCGCACACGCCATACCGAGGACGATAACGAGGAGCATCTGCACAGCATTTTCCGCAGAAAGGGTCGGAACTCCGCTGACGATGAAGCTTTCAGCCTCTGCGCCGAGTGCCTTTGCGGTCATTGCGGAGGTCACGCCCGATATCATACACGGCACGAGTGCGGAATACTGCGCCGCCGCAACGATAGTGACTTCGACCGCGAAAACCGCCGAAGCAACAGGCGTTCCGAACAGAGCCGCAAAGCCTGCGCTCATACCGCACATTATAAGTATCGAGCCGTCACGCTCGTCCATTTTGAAGAGCTTTTTCAGCGGCGAAACGAGCGCTCCGCCTATCTGGAGAGCCGCTCCCTCACGTCCTGCCGAACCTCCGAAGAGGTGCGTGATGAACGTTGCGATGAAGATGAGCGGCGCCTGTCGGAATTTTACCTCCGACTCCGCTCTTGCGGCGAGGATTATCGTATTTGTGCCTTTATCATCGGACATTTTCGTGATATTGTAGACGAAAACGAGCAGCAGACCAGCTATCGGCAGGAGAAGCACCATAAAATGGTGTCCCGTGCGGAAGGTTGTCGCGAAACTGAGCGCTTTTCCAAAAAATGCGCCGACAACGCCCACCGCAAGCCCAACGATAATAGACGGAATAAACCATTTGGCGAATGAGAGCGAAATTCGCCCATAGCTGTTGCCCTTTATCCTTTCAATAAGGGTCAGCTTTTCGGTATTTTCAATTTTTTCTTCCATAAAAACTCCAAAACCAAGCATAAAACGTTATTCGGGCGTTTTATGCCGAAATTACAGGGGAAAGTCCCTTTAGGACAGCATCAGAAGCAGCTCACGGAGGAGCTTGCAGCAGAGCGCTGTCGAGATGCCGCTCGGGTCATACGGCGGCGAAAGCTCGTTCATATCTGCGCCGACGATGTTAAGACCTTTCATTTTCATAAGCGCAGCCAGAAGCTCGGTGTAACGCGCGCCGCCTGCTTCGGGCGTACCCGTTCCGGGGAACTCGGACGGGTCGAGAACGTCCATATCTATTGTAAGGTAGACATTTTTGCCCTTTAAATCTGCGACCATACTGTCGATGCCGTCAAGGCTGAACGGATTCATTACAGTATGCTCCTTGGCGAAAGCGAATTCGGTGCGCTCGCCGCTTCTTATGCCGTGCTGATAGATATGCTTTTCGCCGACAAGCTCGTAGCAGCGGCGCATTACGCAGGCATGGGAATTTTTCACTCCGAGATAATCGTCACGGAGATCGGCATGAGCGTCAAACTGGACAATGTAGAGGTCGTCATACTTTTCCTTGACGGCTCTTACCGCGCCAAGTGTTACAAGGTGTTCGCCGCCGAGCATAAGCGGCATTTTTCCGTCGGTGAGAATTTCTCCCGTCAGTTCCGTTATCTGATCGAGCGCAAGGTCGGACGAGCCTATGCAAAGCTCGATGTCCCCTGCGTCATAGTATGTATAGTCTGTGAGGTCTTTGTCCTGATAGGGCGAATAGGTTTCGATGCCATAGCTTTCCTGACGGATAGCCTTTGCGCCGAAGCGTGTGCCGGGACGGTAGGAAGTCGTACTGTCGAACGGTGCGCCGAAAATGACTATCTTCGAGCGGTCATATTCGCCGTCACAAGCGATAAAAGCGTTTCTTTCAGACTGCATTGTCAAGCAGCTCCTTTACATAGTTTGGTATTGCAAATGAGCCTTTGTGAAGCTCGGTGTTGTAGTATTTCGTCTTTATGCCGAGGGCGTTCCACCTGTCGGCGTCGAATCCAAGCGGCTTGACTGTCTTTGAAGCGAAGCCGAAGAGCCAGTGTCCCGAGGGATAGGTCGGGATATGCGCCTGATATACACCGCAGATCGGGAAAAGCTCGCGAATACGCTTGTGCGCCCTCTGCATAGCCTTTGCATCGTCGGGGTAATACGGGCTTTCGTGCTGATTTACGAGGATACCGTTCTCGGTGAGAGCGTCATAGCAGTTGCCGTAGAATTCGCTCGTGAAAAGCCCCTCCCCCGGTCCGAACGGGTCGGTGCTGTCAACGATGATAAGGTCGTATTCGTTGTGCTTTCTGCGAACGAAGCGAAGTCCGTCATCGTAGAAAATGTGGACTCTCGGGTCATCGAGCCTGCAGGCAGTCTGCGGAAGATACTGCTTTGAAACCTCGACAACGCGCTCGTCAATCTCGACCATATCGATATGTTCGATGCTCTCATATCGGGTAAGCTCGCGGATAGTGCCGCCGTCGCCTGCACCGATAACGAGGACTTTTTTTATGTCGGGGTTCGATGCCATAGGAACGTGAGTTATCATTTCGTGATAGATGAACTCGTCCTTTTCGGTGAGCATCATAATTCCGTCAAGCGTTAAGAACCTGCCGAATTCGGGTGATTCAAAAACATCGATGCGCTGAAATTCGCTTTGCTCACTGCAAAGCTGTTTGTCTATTCGTATGGACATTTTAACGTCCTTGGTGTGCATTTCGCTGTACCAAAGCTCCATTTTGCTCATTCCTTTCTTATTTAATCGGAATCATTTGAAATTCGGAATGCGGATTTCGGAATTCGGAATTATTTAAGCTCCGCATATTTTTATAAAAAGCCAAAATTACGCAGGGACAAATAGGGACAAATAATATCCCATAAAATCACAAAAAGTGTGTCTAAAAACGGGCGGATATGGAATCCGCCCCTACGGTTCTATCCCATATCACGGAACAGCGGAGCACAATTCCGCATTACGAATTCCTAATTCAGAATTTATTTAAGTACCTTTATCCTCTCCATATTCATATCCTCCGTACCCGTCATTGAACAGCCGCGCTCTTTGGAGTAGCGAATGTAATCGAGTATCTCCTCAGTGATAAGCTCACCCGGAGCAACGATAGGTATTCCCGGAGGATAGCACATTACGAACTCGCCGCTTACTCTGCCTGCGCTCTGCTCTATCGGGAGCGAGACCTGCTCACCGTAAAAAGCCTCCTGCGGAGTGAGAACGACCTGCGGATTTATGTATTCGTGGTCGAGCATTCCCGACTTGTCCTTTGAGAAGCGGCGCTTTATCTCGGCAAGTGCCGCAACAAGGCGCTCTATGTCCTTCCACATATCGCCTGCGGAGATGTATGCAAGAATGTTTCCGATATCGCCGAATTCTATCTGGATATCGTAGATATCACGGAGTTTGTCATAGACTTCGATGCCTGCAAGTCCGATGTCACGGGTGTGAACGGAAAGCTTTGTCATATCGAAATCATAGATATCATCGCCGTTTACGAGTGCGTCCGAAAATGCGCAGTAGCCGCCTATCTTGCCTATCTCCTGACGGGCATAATTCGCCGTTTCAACGACCTTGCGGACGATGTTTTTTCCGTCAAGAGCGAGGTTTCTTCGGGAAATATCGAGTGAGGAAAGGAGCAGATACGATGCGCTCGTTGTCTGCGTGATGTTTATTACGGCGCGGACGTGACCCTCGGTAACTTTGGCGTTTTCGCCTACGAGGAGGAAACTGCTCTGCGTGAGCGAACCGCCCGATTTATGCATCGAAACTGCGGCAAGGTCTGCTCCTGCCGCCATAGCGGAGAGCGGCATACCCTCGCCGAAATAGAAGTGCGTTCCGTGCGCTTCGTCAACGAGTACAGCCATTCCGTGTTCGTGTGCGATACGGACGATACTGCGGAGGTTCGAGCATATTCCGTAATAGGTCGGGTTGTTGACGAGAACGGCTTTTGCATCGGGGTTTGCCTTTATTGCGGCTTCGACATCACGTACGGACATTCCGAGAGGGATACCGAGGCGCTCGTTTACTCCGGGGTTTACATAAACCGGCACTGCGCCGCTGAGGATAAGCGCATTTATCGCGCTTCGGTGAACGTTTCGCGGCATTATTATTTTATCCCCCGATTTGCAGACGGATAAAACCATTGTCTGCACTGCGGAGGTCGTTCCGCCGACCATAAAGAAGCAGTGTCTTGCCCCGAAAGCTTCGGCGGCGAGCGTTTCTGCGTCCTTTATGACGGAAACGGGGTGGATAAGGTTATCGAGCGGCTTCATCGAGTTCACATCGACTTCCATACACGTTTTTCCGAGGAATTCCGTGAGTGCAGGATTGCCCTTTCCGTGCTTGTGACCGGGCACATCGAACGGAACTATCCTTGCATCACGGTATCGGAGGAGAGCTTCATATATCGGAGCGTTATGCTGATCCATTTTTATCAACACTTCTTTCAAGTTTTCTTTGTTTATGGCAGTAATGCTAAAAACCAATAAAACTAAAGACAAAAAATCTGCGCAAAAACCATATATCAGAGTTTTTGCTTGATTTTTTGTAAAGTTTTTGATTGGTTTTTGGCATATACCGCCGCAGAAATTATCCATACTATTATATTTACTATCGGCACGGCGGCGAAAAGGAAGATACACATAAGAGCCTCGCCAAGTCCCGCAAACAGTTCGCCCGAGGGCGTGAAAAAGAACTTATACCATATATAATAAAGTATCGGGATCCAGCCTGATATGACGCTGAAAATGACGGTTTTCTTATATCGGTCGAGGTACTCCGTTTTGTAGCCCTTGAACGCCGAGCGGCAGAAATATATCAGCAGAGCCGCAGGAACGCCGAACGCAATAATGAAAAAGAGGTTGTTTTCGGGGTAGGCATTGTGTTCGGGCTCTCGCTTGTCATAGTAAAGCTCCGCCGTATCGCCGATCTTATATTCACCGCGGCGGTCACAAATATCGTCACGGAACATCTGCCCCTGCTTGGTCATATATTCAACGCCGTAGGAGTAAAGATTTTCTTTTTCGCCATTCACATCAACATAAAAAAGGTTCGGCTCGGCGTTCATACTGAACACCGTTCCCGTAGTTTTCACGAGGAAAAAATTTTCATAGAGCTGATGAAAAAGGAATATTGCGGCTATGACTGCGAGGGTAAAACCGATATTGAGGAAAATTCGCTTTACGTTTATGTTTTTCATAGCTGTCCCCCTTTTCATAAAGTAAACGGCGAAAGCGGCTCATTACCACTTCCGCCGCACATTACAGGCAACCATTGTATAAATTTGGAACTTAAATTAATTCGGAATTCGGAATGCGGAATTAATTTGTTTTGCCGAATTTCGCTTATAAACAATGCAAAACGTTTTTTCGGGACGGGAAACCCGTCCCCTACATTATTGTGGAACGCATATAAATTAATGAAAATCAACAGGCGGATATAGAATCCGCCCCTACGGATCAACAATAAAATCACGTATTCCAAAATAATTACGCATTACGAATTACGCATTACGAATTAAAATACGTTTTGTCCGCTGAAAATTTCTATCATCTCACGGCGGAGAGCGTCGTTTATTTCAAGTCTGCGCTTCGGCGCAAGCTCGTAGGTATCGGTATTGAAGAGATAGTTCTGGAGGAATATCTCCTTTATCATCATTTTTGTATGGAAGATGTTCGACTGGTAGACGTTAACGTCAACTGCGTCATATTTTTCGAGCGTTTCCCTTGCGATATAGTCCTGAATGGAGGTTATTTTGTGGTCGATGAAGAGCTTTTTGCCCTGCTCGTCACGGGTAAAGCCTCTTACCTTATAGTCTATCGTTATAATATCGGAGTCGAAGCTTCCGATAAGGTAGTTGAGGGATTTCAGCGGAGTGATCTTTCCGCAGGTGGAAACGTCGATATCAACACGAAACGTTGTGATAGCGTTATCGGGGTGAAATTCGGGATAGGTATGCACGGTAAGGTGGCTCTTATCGAGGTGACCTGCTATGCTCTCCTTTTCAACGGTCGCTGTCATTGTATTGCCGAGGTTGCAGGATTCGTCGATACCTGCGTTTTTGCGGTGTTCGTCCGAGATGAGGAGCGTTGCCGAAGCACCCTGCGGCTCATAATCCTGTTTTGAGATATTCAGCACTGTTGCGCCGATCATCTCCGTTACGTCACAGAGAATGCTTGTAAGTCTTTCGGAGTTGTACTGTTCGTTGATATAGTTGATATAGTCTTTCTGTTCTCTCGGGCTTTTGGCGTAGCAGATATCGTAAATATTAAAGCTTAAGGTCTTGGTAAGATTATTAAATCCATAAAGCTTGAGCTTATTCTCCAATCCTATCCTCACGTTCCTTTCAGAAAGGGTGACCCCCGAAAAAACGAAGTTCGCCCAAATTAATTCAAGATAAATAATACGACAAAAGCCGCAAAATGTCAATAGATTTCAGCAAATTTCTTTGAAAGCTTTCCGCAAATATTTTTATTCTACGAAATCCTCCCGATTGCTCGTGAATACTCCCGTTTTCTCATTTATTAATTTTATGTAAAGGGAAGCCCCTTTAGGCAGCTCGTATGAAACTTTATAAAAAAGTCATAATGGCGGCTCGGTAACGATAGATATTACCGACTGCTCAAAGTATAAAACGCTCCGCTGAAAAACGGAGCGTTTTTATGATTATGTATCAATTGCCGTCATAGCTTTCCATAAGTTCGGCAAGCTCTGTGAGCTTCAGCTTATCGACTTTGAGCTTTCTTCCGTCAGTGAGAACAGCGGACGAACCCTCAATACGGTCGATGAAAGCTGTATTGACGCTTATATTTCTGTGGCAGTTGTAAAATCTGTCCCCAAGTCCCTCGGTGAATTCGGCGAAGCTTTGGGAGATCGGATAGCTTTTCTTTGCGGCGTGGACGATACAGCCGCGGAATTTTCCCTCGACATACACTATCTCGGAGGAGAACATCGTTATTGAAGCTTCGTCCGATACGAAGCTGACGAGCTTATTCGTTTTGAGCTGGAATATAAAGTCATCGAGCGCTTTGTTCAGCACGCCCGGTTCGACAGGCTTTGTGATGAAGCGGAAAGCGTTGACCTCGAACGCGTCATAGACTATCTCGCTGTAGCCCGTGACGTAGATTATCGGACAGCGAACACCTTTTCCGCGAAGCTTTTTTGCGACCTCGATGCCGTTGAGGATACCCATACTGTAATCGAGGAAAATAAGGTCGTATTTTATTTCGGAGATAAGAAGCTCAAGTCCGTTCGAGAATGTTCTTACGGACATATCTATCTCATTTTCGCGGGAATAGCTTATAAGTTCAAGTTCAAGCGTTTTGCGGAAAGCTGCGTCATCGTCGCAGACAGCGATATTGATTTTCTCCATTATTACCTCACCCGATAAAAATACAAATAATTAACATATACACACTTTAGTATATCATTATATCGGGCAGTTTTAATGTATATTTTTTTAATATTTTTTAAATTTGCGAAAACCTTTTCGGCTTAGGTTTCATCGGTGTTTTCCGGTCGGTCAATTTTTAAACCGATCTTGTTTATGGTGCGCTCGTCGCCGTCAAGGACGGTAACGCTGAAAATGCCGTTTTTAACTGTTGCACCGACGGGCGGGATATATCCGAAAAGCTCCAGCGCCCAGCCGCCGACGGTATTGCTGTCATAGGAATCGACATCGATCGTATTTTCGGGAAGTCCGAGCTTTTCGAGCATATCGCTCAGGCTGAGGTCAGCCTTTATCTCGTACATATTCTCGCCCGTTCTGACGATGCTCTGGACTACCTCGTCATTTTCGTCATAAATTTCGCCGACAAGCTCCTCGATGATATCCTCCATTGTAACGATGCCGCTCGTTCCGCCGTAGTCGTCCTTTACAACGGCAATGTGTATCTTTGATCGCTGCATATCGACAAGAAGCTCGGAGATGAGCTTGCTTTCGTGGACATAAAGTGCTTTCTGAACGATGCCCTCTATCGAAGAGGGCTTTTCTTCGCCGTTGTTGAAAAAGAGTGCGAAAAAGTCCTTATCGGTGATAAAGCCGATGATATTGTCGATGCTTTTTTCATATACGGGCAGACGGGAATACCGCTCATTTATGAACATATCACGAACCTTTTCGATGCTGTCGGTGATATCAACGGCGCTGACCTTTACACGTGGAATAAGTATCTCCTCGCAGGCAGTATCGTCAAATTCGAGTGCGGAGCGAACGAGGGTACTTTCGTTCTTTTCAAGAACGCCCTCGTCTTCAATCTCATCGATGATATATTTGAGTTCGTCCTCGGTAACGCTCGGAGAATTTTCCTTCGACTTGAAAAGTTTCTGCATAAGCTTCTGCAGCTGTAAAAAGAGGAACGAGATAGGTGTAAGTATCCAGCAGATAAAGCTTAAGATCCCCGATGTTCCGACAGCGTAGCTGTCTGCATTCTGCTTTGCCATTGACTTCGGGAGAATCTCACCGAATGTCAGCACGAGGACGGTCATAACGGCGGTCGAAACCGCAACGCCCGATGCGCCCAAAAGGCTTGTGAAGATGACCGTGCCGAGCGAGGAGATAAGAATGTTGACAACGTTGTTTCCGACAAGTATAGATGTTATTGTCTTGTCAAAATTTTCGGCAAGCTTCAGCGTTCTCTGTGCGCTTCTTTTGCCGTTTGCGGCTTCGTGTTTAAGGCGGATCCTGTTGACTGAAGATATCGCAGTCTCCATTGATGAAAAGAGTGCGGAAAATGCGATAAGTACGATTATTGCCGTTATGGCGGCGGGAAGATTATCCAAGGTGATTTTTCCTTTCTTTTAAATAGTATTATATATGAAAAATTTTTCCGATTTTATTAAAAGTAAATATAGCACAAACTTCCGAAAAAATCAAGGGCTTTTTACATATTACGTCTTTATTAACATAAAATTATATTTTGAGTAAGCTTTATTTTACAATTATATGATAATATAACTGAGTATGCGATTGCCAAAAAATAATGCGTAATTATTTAAATTCGGAATTCGGAATTATCGGAGTACGCAAATTTATCCCGAAACCGTAGGAGAAGGGATGTGTTTCCCGTCCCGTTTCCGCAAAAAAATAAGACCTATTCATTTGGAATAAGTCCTATGTACAATCGCATTTATATCAGTATTTCATACTGATAACGTTTGTTTCATTAAGTAATGTTATCAGTTCTTCAAGCTTATCACTTGAATAGTTTACCGCATTTCGGGTAATCTTAGCTTCGTTTTCTATATCGTCAAGCTTTTTCATAATGACCGCTTGACCCTCTATCAATTTAGCAAGCATTGCTTCATTTGTCATTTACACTGCCTCCGATATTTTTATTATACATACAAAACAATCTATTGTCAAGGTGAATTATGTATTTTCCCACCACATCGATAAATTACCGCATTATCGTGTAATTATAAATATAAAATCATTAGCATATTGACGGATCAAATAATAAAATGTATAATAATTACGCATTAAAGGAAGAAAAAATATGTTTGAACGTTTTATCCATAAAATCGTCGGGATATTTCCCGAATGTATCCAAAAGCTATACTATAAATATGAATCGGCACTGCTGTACATCTTTTTCGGTGCGCTGACGACGCTCGTTTCGATCGGAACGCAGTATATCGCTTATGCTGTCGGACTGGGGACGGCGGCTTCGACTGCGGTTTCGTGGATATGTGCGGTTCTGTTCGCTTTTTTTACGAACAAGGTATTCGTTTTCGGGAGTAAAAGCTTTGAAAAGAAGCTTTTTCTGCGTGAGCTTTTCTCCTTTGTCGGGGCAAGGCTGTTTTCGTTCCTGCTCGAACTCGGATTTATGCTTGTGACGGTCGATGTTCTGAGCCTGAACAAATTTGTTATGAAGCTGATAGCGCAGGTCTTTGTGCTTGTGCTCAATTACATTTTCAGCAGGTTTCTGATATTCAAAAAGAAAAAGAATGAAAAGGAAGTGGACTGATTGTTTAAGCTTGCAAAACGGTATCTCGGTTCTGTAAAGCAGTATATTATCGTCGGACAGACCTCAAAGCTTATCGAAGCTATTTTTGAGGTCATCGTTCCGCTGATAATGGCGGCTATCGTTGACAACGGCATCAAGGGAAATATGGGCAAGGGCTATGTTTACAAAATGGGCGGTGTTCTCATTCTGCTCGGCGTTCTCGGACTTTGCTTTGCGCTGATATGCCAGTATCTTGCGTCAAAGGCATCGCAGAGCGTCGGAACTGTTATGAGAAATGATATGTTCCGTCACATCAACAGCCTTTCCCACGCCGAACTGGACAGACTTGGAACTCCGTCGCTCATCACAAGGCTGACAAACGACATAAATCAGGTACAGCAGGCGGTCGCAATGTTTATCCGTCTTGTTGTCCGTGCGCCTTTTATCGTTATCGGCTCGGCAATAATGGCGATGAGCATCGACTTAAAGCTTTCGGTGATATTCGTTATCATCATACCGCTTGTTGTGCTTGTGCTTTACCTTATAATGTCACGCTCGATAAAGTATTACAAGGTCATTCAGAAAAAGCTCGACCGCATCTCGCTCGTTACCCGTGAGGGACTTTCGGGCGTAAGAGTTATCCGTGCTTTCTCCCGTCAGGACACGGAACAGAAACGCTTTGACGAGGCAAATGACGATTATCTTGACATTTCGCTTCGTGTGGGACGGCTTTCCGCACTCCTCAATCCGCTCACCTATGTTATTCTTAACCTTGCCATTGCGGCTATCGTATGGTACGGCGGTGTCGGCGTTGATGCCGGTCGGCTCACGCAGGGCGAGGTCATCGCTTTCGTAAACTATATGACGCAGATATCGCTTGCGCTTGTCGTTGTTGCGAACCTTGTCGTTCTTTTCACCAAGGCGGCGGCTTCTTCGGCAAGAATAAACGAGGTTCTCGAAATTGAGCCTTCCATAAAGAACGGCACGGAAAAAGACGGTGCAGGTTCGGAAAACGCAGTCGAATTTTCGCACGTTTACTTCTCCTACAACAACTCGGGCGAATATGCGCTGGAGGACATTGATCTCACAGCCAAAAAGGGCGAAACTATCGGTGTTATCGGCGGTACGGGTTCGGGCAAATCAACGCTCGCTTCGCTTATCCCGAGATTTTACGATATCTCAAAGGGCGAGCTGAAAATAAACGGCACGAACGCTGCCGATTATGACACAACGGCACTCCGTCAAAAAATCGGTGTTGTTCCGCAGAAGGCAGTTCTTTTCTCGGGAACGATCGCTGAGAATATGCGCTGGGGCAAGCGTGACGCTACGGACGAAGAGATATGGAAAGCGCTCGAAACTGCGCAGGCAAAGGAATTTGTCGAAAAGATGCCCGATGGTCTGGACACACACATTGTGCAGGGCGGCAAGAACCTTTCGGGCGGTCAGAAACAGCGTCTTACTATTGCAAGGGCGCTCGTTTCACAGCCTGACATACTTATTCTTGACGACAGTGCGTCGGCACTCGACTTTGCGACCGATGCGGCTCTGAGAAAGGCAATTGCACAGAACACAACGGGAATGACGACATTCATCATTTCCCAGCGTGCAAACTCGATAATGCAGGCTGACAAGATCATCGTCCTTGATGACGGCAGGCAGGCAGGACTCGGTACTCACAGGGAGCTTCTTGAAAGCTGCGGCGTTTACCGTGAGATCTGCTACTCACAGCTTTCAAAGGAGGAGGCAACCGGCAATGAATAAGAAAAAAGAAAAACAGACCCCCGTTCTCGGAAGAATGCTGAGGTACACAAAGCCGTATCTCCCGTTCCTTATAATCTCGTTCATTTCGGCAATTGTCAGCGTCGGACTTACGCTTTATGCGCCAGTTCTTATCGGTGACGGCGTTGACTTTATCATCGGCAGGGACAATGTTGATTTCGATTCGCTTCTGCCGATAATAATAAAGCTTTGTGCAGTCGTTCTGCTCTCGGGATTTTTCAGCTGGGTAATGACTATCTGCACGAACACTGTTTCCTACCGCACGGTAAACGATCTTCGTACCGAGGTTTATGAAAAGATAAATCTTCTCCCGATAAGCTACATCGACAGCAGCTCCCGAGGAGATCTTATCAGCCGTGTTACCGTTGATATCGAGCAGATCTCGGACGGTATGCTCCAAGGTTTCTCGCAGTTTCTGACGGGCATCGTTACCATCGCAGGCACTATTATTTTTATGCTTACGATAAATGCAAAAATTGCCCTCGTCGTTATCCTTATCACGCCGCTCTCGCTTTTCGTTGCGGCATTCATCACGAAAATTTCCCACGATAAATTTCGTGAGCGTTCGAGCGTTCAGGGCGAGCTTTCGGGCTGCATCGAAGAGCTTGTCGGCAATCAGAAGGTCGTCAAGGCTTTCACCTACGAGGACGAAGCGCAGGAAAAATTCGAGGAGATCAACGGCAGGCTCTATGTCTGCGGACTTAAAGCGCAGTTCTACTCTGCTCTCACGAACCCCTCGACACGTTTCGTAAACGGACTTGTTTATGCGGCAACGGGCGTTTTCGGCGCGATCTCCGTTCTCAACGGCGGCGCAATGTCGGTCGGACAGATCGCAACATTTTTAAGCTACGCAAACCAGTACACGAAGCCTTTCAACGAGATCACGGGCGTTATCACGGAACTCCAGTCGGCATTCGCATCGGCAAGACGTGTTTTCGCAGTTCTTGACGAAGAACCCGAGGTTTCCGATGAAAACGGACTTGAACCCGAGAAGTGCAGCGGCAGCATCGAGATAAAGAATGTTTCGTTCTCCTACGTTCCCGAAGTTCCGCTCATTCAGAACCTTAACCTTTCGGTAAAGCCGGGTCAGAGGATCGCTATCGTCGGACCTACGGGCTGCGGAAAGACAACTCTCATCAACCTGCTTATGAGATTCTACGATGTCAACGAGGGTGAAATTCTCATTGACGGCGTTAATATCAAGGATATGAAGCGAAAGAACCTGCGCAGCCTCTACGGAATGGTTCTTCAGGACAGCTGGCTGTTCAACGGAACGATTATGGAAAATCTGCGTTACGGCAACGAAAACGCAACCGAAGAAGAAGTTATTGCCGCTGCAAAGGCAGCATATGCGCACTCATTCATCCGCCGTATGTCTGACGGCTATAACACCGTAATCAGCGAGGACGGCGGTAATCTCAGTCAGGGACAGAAACAGCTTTTGTGTATTGCAAGGGCGATGCTTACAAACCCATCAATCCTTATTCTTGACGAGGCAACTTCATCAATTGATACCCTTACCGAAATCCGTGTTCAATGATGTTGCCGTCCTTCATAACAAGGATAACATCGCTTTCCTTGATTGTTGAAAGTCTGTGGGC
>UQQA01000064.1 GCA_900543105.1 uncultured Ruminococcus sp.
TGAACTTATTCTATCTGTCGATTTTGTCTATAGAACGATCGAGAATTAGTATAACGTAAAATGAACGGCGACCGGATATGAATATAAACCCCAAAAATTCGGTCGTGACGTATACCATATCCATTCGTTTCATATAACATCTGAAACATTAATCGCAGAATTTTGACTATTCGGTACGAATAATCAAGATTTTAAAAATCATCGAATTCTATCCCGAGCGCGACAGAGGAATAATATCCGACCGTGCGGCGCAATGTGTACTCCAAAGACAGAAATTTCTCGGACAGTAAACCGACAAAAATGACCGCAAACCCATAAAGTCTGCGGTCATATCTATACTATTCTACTTTCTGCGTGACTGGCTCCTGCGCTTGTTGTCAACATTCTTTTTGATGTCGCTCATACGCTCTTCAGAGCTCTGCTTGAAGCGGTTCATCATATCCTCAAATGCTGCTTCGGGTGTCATTGGGGTCTTGTCCTGCTGCGCAGGTCTGCGGTCATTGCCGCGTCCGCCGTTGTAGGGTCTTCTGCCGCCGTTGTCGCGGTGCTGCGGTGGGGGATTATCAACAGCCTTTTTTATCGAAAGAGAGATCTTGCCGTTATCGCCGATGGCAAGCACCTTTACCTTAACGGTCTGACCCTCGGTGAGATGATCTCTTATTTCGTTTACGAAACTGTTAGCGACCTCGCTGATATGTACCATTCCTGTCGTTCCGGGTTCAAGCTCGACGAATGCGCCGAATTTTGTGATGCCCGTAACTTTTCCTTCGTAAATGTTTCCAACTTCAAGCTGCATAAAAAGATTTTTAACCTCTCTGATTTTTATATTCCAAAAGCGTTTTCGTCAAGCGATGCCGCTTTAGTTCCTTGTTGTATCGTAGAAGCGGCGCTCATTCGGATAAGCAAAGCCGAGAACCTCGATAGCGATCTTTTCCATATAAGCCCGCTCATCGTCTTCGGCGAGGATAGAAGCGTACTCATCGTTTTCCGCTTCAAGCTGTGCAGCCTTTTCCTCAAGCTGGGAAAGCTTTTTCTTCTTTTCGGCAATGTCAGCCTGAGTTGCAACAAATGAGCATACAGAATAAACGATGACCGCCGCTCCTGCGATGGAAGCCAGGCTGCGCATAAAAGGACCGCCGTTTTTTTTGCGGTTTTCAGAACGCTGCTGTTTTTCTTTTTCCTTGACATAAGCCTTGTAGGTCTTTCCCATTTTGCTGCACCTCCGTTCCTTTACAATTCCGAAATAAAAATTTACCGTCACTTCCAGATGATAACATTATACTACATAGGGGAACAATTTTTCAAGGCTTTTTTCCCACATTCCGAAATTTTTATAGGTATGCACAAAATTGTTAAATTATTTTAGATAAATTCTATTATCGAAATTTACAGCAAGTTCAATCCGCTTTGAATATACTTTTTGTATTTATGATATCAGACGGTATTTTCGCTTTTTTTCTTAAATTTGCGGAAGAATTTTGCAATTGCCGACGCAATGGAGCGCAGTATGCCCACGATAAGACTTCCGACTGTCACAATGTATAACAAAAAGCCGAGAAAAGTCCCTATAACGCAGAAAAAGCGTACCTGTCCTCTGCATAAAACGGCAGCGTAAAGAAAAATCGCCGCACCCGAAGCTGCCATAAAAACAATGTCCTCCGCGAATACGGCGTTTCTCTTTGCGGCAGGAGGAAAAACAATGCGAAGCACCCGAAAAACGTCATAAAAAACACCGATGCCAAGTCCGAGGACGACCGAGAGCAGAAATAAAGAGCATTGCTCGGAAACGGTGAAAAATGTTTCAAGATCCAAAAATACACCTTCGATCAAATACTATCTGAAAAGCTTGCCGAGAAAAGAGAGCGGAGAGCGCAGATCCCTGTCGCCGTAAATTATAGCGTCAATGTTTCCCTCAATATTCATCTCGCCGTTCGTCACGGACAGATCGTTGACGTGGAGATCACTCCCCCGTATCGTCAGTTCGCCCATAGTCGTGTAAAGGAGAACGGAATTTTCGTCAAAGCTGTCAATGTCGGTAACACCCGAAACAGAGATACGGCTGCGGTTTTCGGCAATAATGCTGTGTGCTTTTTCGTTTACATCATTCATATTCATCTTTCCTTTCATAAAAGCGGTTTAGGGCTTTGCTATAATTCTATTCGGAAAGTGGAATATTAATGCGTAATTTATTTAATTCGGAATTAGGAATGCGGAATTCGGAATTGTTTTGTTCCGTATATCAAATGCAAAACACTATATTTCGTAGGGTCGGATTCTATATCCGAACGTTGACGAACCGCAAAATTACGGTAAATTTTTGTTGGGGACGGGTTTTCGTTCTGTGCCGCAAAGCGTTATTAAACAAACAGACCTGTTTTCATCGGAATTCCCTTTGAAAACAGGTCTGTGTTGCTATTTTTATGGCGTTTTTTGTACACCGAAAATCGCTGTCGTTATTCGGGACGGGAAAGCCGTTCTTTACAGAAACTTTGCCTAAAACAAAGAGCTTGCAACTGGCGGATATGGAATCCGCCCCTACGGAATTAAGGTTTTCGTGACAAATATGCAGAATATAAATAATTCCGAATTCCGCATTCCGAATTCCGAATTTTTCTTACGCCTTTCTGTTCGGGCATTTGACAATGATTCCCGATACTTCGTGTCCGAGGTGGCAGGAGATTGTCGCTCCGACTTCGCATACCTCCTCGGGGTCATAGCCGACTGCTTTCTTCATAAGCTTTGTAAGTTCTTCCGTAAGCTCGGGGCGGCTGCCGTCGAGGATAGCATAAGCTGTTCCGGGGATCATATGCTCGGTCGCATACTCTACCATTTTCGGGAGAACGGCTTTTTCACCTCTTATCTTTGCAACGGTCTCAGAAACTGCGTCCGTGAATGTGATGATAGGCTTCAGTCCGAGCATTTCGCCTACGAATGCGGTCGCACAGCCTACTCGACCCGATTTCTTCGCATATTTAAGGGTATATGCCGTGCAGATGATTATGCCGCTGTCGAACCAGTCGGTGAGGTATGCAATGATCTCATCGGCGGACGCACCCTTCTGTATCTTCTTTGCCGCCTGCATAACGGGAAGTCCGTAAACGCCCGTATAACCCTTGCTGTCCATAACGGTGATGTTCATTTTATCCTTTGCTTCGGGGTGAAGCTCATAGAACTTCTCCTTTGCGGCGTTGGCGTTGTTGAACGAATTCGAACCGATAGAAGCGATAACGACATTGATGAGGTCGGTAACGCCGTCGTTGTACTGCTTCTCATACTCGCCGATATAGTCTTCAACGCGTATCTGCGAGGTGTGCGGCATTTCGTCCACTTCGTCCATAAGCTTATAGAATTCCTTGGTCGAATATTCAACGTGTTCACGAAGGCTGCGTTCGCCTACGATTATCCAGAAATTAACGAGGGCAATATCATATTTTTCTGCCTGCTCAAGCGAGATGTCGCTTGCGGAGTCGGTCATAATTTTCACTTTGCTCATAATACAGCAGCTCCTTTTTGATTGAAATTATTAATAAGTATATCATATTTTGGGAGCAAATGCAAGTTTTTATTTGCCAAATCAATATAAATATGGTATAATAAAGAAAATTTCAACTGCGAAAGGGTCTTTTCAATGGATAGATATTATGCCGATCAGCATTTTCATACAAGCTTTTCGGGCGACAGCGACACTCCGCCCGAGGAGCAGACAGAGCGCGCGGTCTCACTCGGAATGACGGAGATATGCGTTACCGATCACCACGATTACGATATGGTCTCGGACGTTGATTTCAACCTTGATTTTGACGCTTATTATGCGAAAATGAGCGAACTCAAACAAAAATACGGCGGCATCATCGATATTTCGATAGGCGTTGAGCTTGGTCTGCAGCTTCACATTGCCGAATATCTTGATGAACTTGTACAAAAGCACGGCTGGCTCGATTTTATCATCGGTTCACACCACGTTATCGATGGCATTGACCCTTATTTCCCCGAATTTTTTGAAAAGCACGGCACTGATTCCTACGAGCGCTATTTCAAGGTCACGTTCGAACGCATCAGGCGTATAAAATGCTATGACAGCCTCGGACACCTCGATTATATCGTCCGCTACGGTCAGAAGCACGGTCTGAGCTACTCTTATCGCGAATATTCGGACTATATCGATGAGATACTCCGTGTGCTTGTTTCGGACGGAAAGGCTCTTGAATGCAACAGCGGCGCTTTTTCGCGCGGAATGGACGAGCCTAACCCGAACACGGACGTTTTAAGGCGATTTAAGGAGCTTGGCGGCGAGCTTATAACGCTCGGTTCGGACGCTCACACTCCCGAAACGCTCGGCGACAGATTCGATTACTGCGGTGAACTGCTCAAAAACTGCGGCTTTAAATATTACGCCGTCTACAAGAAAAGAAAGCCCGAAATGCGTTTGCTTTGATACAGAAAAATCGCAGCTGTACGGCTGCTGTTTTGTGCTGTTTGAACAAATTTTGCTTGAAAATATCTCCGTAAGGGGCAGCATAGGCTTTTTGCAGGCGGTAAAATGTTAAATTTATTTTAAATGAGAGAAAAGACGCTAAAGTTTTTAAAGTTGCTGCCGATAAAAATAATAGAGATAAAAAGCGCCTTCGATAAGGTGCAGATGATCGAGTAAATTATGATGGGAGGCTGTTTTATGGAAGTTGGTAAACTCGGTAATGCAATGGGCATATACAGAAAGATGGAAAACAGCTACAAGTCGGGTGTCAAGGACGGCAAAAAGGTATCCGTTTCCTCCGCAAAGAGGGTCGATACGTTTGAAATGTCCGCAGGCGCAAGAGCGGCAGGCGTAGAAGCTGCAAAGGCTTCCGCAAAGAAGTTCGCCGACAGCGAGGCTTCGGCAGACAGGATCGCTTCGCTCAGGAGCAGGATAGCTGACGGAAGCTACAATGTTTCCCCCGAGAGCGTTGCGGCATCGATATTTGAGGGATAAATTTTCCCGAATACTTTGGAAAGGGTGAATTGATTTGGCTGCGGATTACTTTAAGCTTGTTCGTTTTTTTAATGAATATATCGTTCATTACAAGGAGCTTCTCGATTTTGAATACAGCAAGCTCGATATGATAAACAATGATAAGATCGAAGAACTGAGCCGAAGCCTTTCCAAGGAGCAGGCGCTTATAATGAAGTCCAATTCAATGGAGAAAAAGCGCATCGAGATCCTCGGAGAGGACAAGGATCTCACTTTTAAGGAAATAATCGAAAAAGCTCCGATCTCCTGCAAGAAAAGGCTGGAGGGACAGTATGAGGAGCTTTCCGCCTGCGTTATGAAGATAAAGGAACTCAACGATCTTGCAAATGTCATCATCACGGGCAGGCTGAAAAGAGTGGAACGAAAGACCGCCGAGCTGGACACTTATGACGGCAAGGGCGGAGTTAAGACCGAACACGCCACACATTCGGCGATAATGAATAAAGTCTGAGGAGGAAAAACAATGGCTTCGAGCTTTATGGGACTGTATGTGCAGAGAGAAGCGCTCAATTCTGCGCAGAAGGCTCTTGATATAACAGGAAACAACATCAGCAACGTTAAAACGGCAGGCTATTCCCGTCAGAGACTTGACGTTTGCTCCATAGCGAACACGGGCTACAATCTTCTGTACAATACGGGCGTGAGCCTTGCAGGTCAGGGCGTTGACAACGTCGGCGTAGGTCAGTACAGAGATGCTCTTATCGATGAAAAGGTAAGAAGCTATACAACCCTTGACAACAACTACAATATCAAAGACGTTGTTATGAAGGATGTCGAGACCGCTCTCGACAACATTGAATCCAAAGAATACGGTTTCGCCGCTAACCTTGCTAACTTCAAGTCAGCTCTTCAGAGCTTTGCTACAGACGAGGCAAACAGAAAAGAGCTTGCGAACGTTACATTCCGTGCGGCTGAATCCGTTACACAGCAGATCCGCTATATGAACTCCCGTCTTGATGATATATCAAATCAGACGAAGAGCGATGCGAATATCTCCGTTGACCGTGTGAACAGGATCTTCGAGAGCATGGCTAACCTCAACAAGCAGATCACAAACAGCTATGTTCAGATGAACTATATGGAGATGACCGCAAACAGCTATCAGGTCGATAACGACTACGGCCCTCTTGAACTCAAAGACCAGATGAACCTCCTCATCGATGAGCTTGCATCGTTCGGCGATGTTTCATTCAACGAGGAGAAAAACGGCTCGTTCACTATCACATTCGCAGGACAGGTCGCTGTACATAATGATGAATATGCGCAGATGACAATGACTATCGAAGACCCCGATCCGCTTTATATGGGCTTCAAAATGACAAGCGCAGGAAAATATATCCCGAAAGACGATCGATATGACGGACTTATGAACGCTGACCTCTGGAAAAAGCTTGCCACAAACAAGGGTATGACTAACAGGGAGTATGTTCAGCAGACAAAGGAAACCGTTGATATCACGGGCAAGGATAAGCTTCAGGGCGGTGCGCTCCGCGGATATCTTGACGTTTACAACGGCGAGGGCGTTTTCAACAGCACCGATATGACGGCGTTCAACTCGCAGATAAAGAATTATCCCGATGAGATAAACAGCCTTTTAAAGGATATCAGCGCAAATATCGCGGCAGGCGATGCTGATAAGGTAAATGAAGCTGTTGAAAAGCTCAAAGAATATGGCGAAGTTGAGTATGATGCCGCAAACGGCACTGTAAAATTCAGCGGTGAAACGGTCGTTGATGCAAACGGCTATGCTCAGATAGCTATAAAAGATGAAAATACAACTCCGGGAAAGCTTGCTTTCGTTGTTTCGGGAACAAAGTCCGATGCTGACTGGACGGCTGTAGGCGATGCAGATGCCATTGCGGCAGATGTCAGAGCGAACGGAACCGATCTTTCGACCGATGCTGCCGATTATCCCGAGGGAAGCAAGCTCGGGGAGGCGCTCACGCAGATGAATGTGAATGTTCCTCTCCAGTCACAGTATGCAAATGATTTTCAGGGCATTGAATACTATCGTGATATGCTCAATGCATTTACGGCAACGCTCACAAAATCGTTCAACGATATCTACAAGGATTTCAAGGACGCAAACGGCGAGCCGCTCGAACTTTTCACATACACAAAGGACGATGGCAGCAAGAGCTTCCGCACAGCCGCAGCCGATATCAAGGTAACGGACACATGGAGAAAGCTCCCGAGCCTCCTTGCACAGCCCGAACAGTATGTTGACGGCAAGGAAGAGGATATGGACGAACTCAACAACGACTATATCCACAAGTGCCTTGCGATATTTGAGAATGTTTCGCTCGAATACGGCGATGATGAAACGGGTAAGAAAGACCCGCTCAAAATGACGCTCGAAAAGTTCGTTTCGCACATCTCCGACAACCTCGGAACACAGATCGAGGGCAATGCCAAGATACTCAAAACAACGGACATCATGCTTGAATCCGTCAGCGATGCAAGAGATGAGGTAATGGGCGTTTCCGTCAACGAAGAGGGCATCAATATGCTCAACTATCAGAAATGGTACAACGCGATCGCAAGAATGGTAACAACTCTTGACGAAGCGCTTGACAAGTTGATAAATGATATGGGCGTTGTTGGCAGATAACGGAGGTTGATATAAAATGAGAATAACCCAGAACTTTTCAGACAGAAAATATCTTAAAAACAGCAGCAGGCTTCTTAGCGGATATACAAAAAGTATGCTCAAGATCGAATCGCAGATGGACTATTTCAGAGCTTCCGACAATGCGATAAATGCGAGCAAGGCTATGACAGTCCGCAAGAATCTTCAGGATCTTTCAATGTATGATTCCGACCTCAAGCTCACAAAGGGTCTTTACGAGGCTGCCGAGCAGAATCTTTACACAGTCGCAAACAAGGTCTATATCGATGTATCCACAAAGCTTGATCAGGCGTGCAACGGCACTTACGATCAGACACAGCTTGACATCATCGCGCACGAGCTTGACCAGTATGCTGACAGTGCTATAAAAACCCTCAACACCGATTATGCGGAAAGAAGACTTTTCGGCGGCACGAACAACTCCTCGCCTGCATTCGGTGTAAAGAAAGAAGCTGACGGTATCACAGATGCTCTTGACCCTGTAACGGGACACAAGATCGTTACATACAACGGCATCCCGATCGATGATATCAGTGCAGACGGCACTCATTATATGAACCGTATCTCCAAGGACGATTATTACGCTGCTGTAAATGCGGGCAATAACGATACAGTTATGAGAATAGCTTATGATGAGGGCTATGACAAGGAGATCACCGAAACGGAGTATAACGATATCGTCAACGGAACGGGTGCAAATGCCGCTGACCCCGATGCAGTAAGAAAAGAGTCGCACGATATCACAAAGGAAGTTTCCGCAGGCGAATACGACCCCAACGACCCTGCTTACAGCACAAAGGACGGAAAGTTCTACAAGACCGAAACGGTCACAAAATATTACGAAAAAGGTTTCCGCTATTATACAAAAGAAGCCGCTACCGAGGCTGACTACAACGCTTCCAAGGGTGACGGCACTGTTATAAAGGACGGAAATAACTACTTTAAGATCTACACGGGCGAGGTAGGTGGCTGCAAGCCGATATATGTTGATATCGGTCTTGGCATAAAGTACAATGACAAGGGTGAGGTTCAGGAAGGAACGGCCGTTGATGTGAGCATGAACGGTGCGAAGATAACGGGCACGGGTTCAACGACCGTTGATTCTGCCGTAAATTCAAGCTATAACAAGGATGATCCGTTCTCCAAGGCTACTTATGATATGCAGTTCAGCAACAACTTTGTTCAGCTTATATATGATGCGGCTGACGCACTCCGTTCGGGTGATGTTTCCCGTGCGAATGCGACGATAGATCTTCTTGACCGTGCCAATACGGGAGTTCTTACCGAGATCACAACGCTCGGCTCAAAGTATAAGAGCACGGAATTCTATCTTGACAAGGACGAAGAATACAAATCAAGCCTCCTTGAGCGTCAGAACGACGTTGAGGGCTGCGATATGAATGAGGAAATAACGAATATGAACGCTATGCAGGCTGCATACAACGCTATGCTCCAGCTCAGTGCCAATGTTCTTCCGAGAAGCATATTCGATTTCATCTGATAAGATCTGACGGAAAGCAGGGGATAAATTATGGATCAGCTTCTAAGTATCAAGCATATTCCTATTAAAATCGAAGTCAATGTGACCAATGCACAGCTCAAGCCGAGAGAGGCAGATCCGCTCGAGCCATCTGTAAAGATCTCAAGGGGTTCGGACGGAGTAAAGGTTGCGGCGCAGCCTTACAAGGTCGATATCTCGTCACCGAAGCTCGACAGCTATGTTCCGACGAACGTTCAGCCGAGCAAGCTTACGCTCACTTATGATGCGGTTGCAAAAATGGGCGGCATGGACGGTACGGCTTCGGCTGCAAACACAACAGCCGTTTCACGCAGTTCCTCTCAGAGCATCGAAGCCATTCTCAGCAGGCTCCCGAAATCAAAGGAGAGCAGCATCAGCTACAATGACGGAACACTCAGCATCAATTACAGTATGATCGGCAGCGACAGCAGCTCCGATATCGGCTCGATATCCGATCTTAAAAACGGCTTTGAGTTTATTCCGGGCGATATCGAGTTCATAGTCAGCCAGATGCCTGACCTTGAAATAGAATATCTCGGCGATCCGCTCTATTTCCCGAGAAGCGCAGACCCGAACTATAAGGGTGAAGTTGACGTTATAGCCTAAAATGAGGATCTTTATATGATTATTAAAACAAGAGATTTCGGCGAAGAGGAAATTTCCGAGGGAGTTATCATAGATTTCCCGAACGGAGTTTACGCATTTGAAGAAAATAAGCGGTTCGTGCTGCTTTCGCCATGCGGAGAGGATAAATATCCGATGTGGCTGCAAGGCGTGGACAATCCGAATCTTTGCTTCATCGTTTTCGACCCGAGGGAGTTCGTTCCCGATTATTCGGTAGAGCTTGACAAGGAAACGAAAGAGCTTCTTAAAGCAGACGGAGCAGAGCTTGATCTTCTCTGTATGGCGGTCGTTCCCGATGAATATATCAACACGACGCTCAACCTCAAAAGTCCGATCGTGATAAATTCCGAAACGAAAAAAGGCGTTCAGGTCATCGCTGCGGAAAATTATCCGCTGAAGTTCCCTGCTTTTAAAAAGGAGGGTGCTTAAATGCTGGTCGTTTCGAGAAAAAAGGACGAGAGCATCATCATCGGCGACAATATCAAGGTCACGGTCGTTGAAATATCGAAAGACCGCATAAGGATAGGCGTTGACGCTCCCGAAAATGTCAAGATCGCACGAAGCGAGCTTTACGATACGGAAAAATTCAATATGCAGGCTGCGATAAATAAGCCTTCCATCGACATTCTCGCAGCCTTGCTTGACAAAAACACTAAGTGAAAGGATGAA
This sequence comes from uncultured Ruminococcus sp., assembly GCA_900543105.1. GTDB lineage: Bacteria > Bacillota > Clostridia > Oscillospirales > Ruminococcaceae > UMGS363. The sequence continues at coordinate 10,450 of UQQA01000064.1, forward strand.
TGGATATGGCAAGCAGCACATCTTCAACATCATCGACCTCCAGCTTATGGAGCAATAACAGAATGTCGGGTCTTATGTCGGGACTTGACACCGAAAGCCTTGTTAAATCAATGGCTGCAAACACAAAGAACAGACTTAACACGAAAAAGCAGAAGCTTCAGACCTTACAGTGGAAGCAGGAAGCTTATCGTTCAAGCATTTCCAAAATTTCCGATTTTCAGAAGAAGTTCCTTGACTGGGGCAGTGATACCTCAATAAAGGCAAACTCCGTTATGAACAAGTACAAGGCTGAATCCACGAATGACAAGCTTGCGGTTTCCGCAAACTCTTCGGCAACGCCTGCTACTTATTACATCAGCGCATCAACAGCGGCTTCGGCTGCTCAGGTAAAGTCCGCAGGTTCGATATCGACCGACCGTATCAATCTTGATTTCAGCAAGAACGTTGACGGCAAGGAATACACCGTACAGATGACCTACAACGGCACAACGAGAGATGTGACATTTAAGGGAAGCACCGATGCAGACACCGCAAAGGCAAACTTCCTCGAAGCCGCAAACAATACTTTCAAGGATATCAAGACCGACGCTCAGGGCTTTGAGTTCAAGGACGGCACTTCGACCCTCGTTTTCAACAATGCAAATGACGGCATAAGACATACATTCAGCATCAAGTACAACAGCGAAGCTGTAGGTCTTTCAAACACTGTCGGAAGCACGATGGGTACAACGACAAAGCTCGGCGAAGCGGCTTTCAATACCGCACTCAATGGTGATAAGTTTGAATTCTCCATAAACGGCGAAAAATTCACCTTTGAAAAGAGCAGCACTGTCGGCGATGTCATAAATGCCATAAACAAGGCTGATATCGGCGTAAAAGCTTCGTTCAGCACAATGACGCAGAGCTTTAAGCTCGAATCGACCGAAACGGGTACGGCAGGAAAGCTGAACATTGAACAGACCCGCGGAAATCTTCTCAACTCGCTGTTCAACAGCAGTGATGATTTCACCAAAAAGGACGCTTACGGCAAGAACGGTACTATTACTATCAGCACCGATGGTGAGAACTATACCACCTACACAAGTGCAAGCAACGAGTACAGCTTTGACGGCACGACTTTCAACATTGCCAAGCTCGGCAACTTCGATTCCTCCGTTGAGGGCGTTGACGAGATAACCGTAACTACAGAAAAAGACACTTCTTCTATAAAAGATACCGTTATAAAGTTCATCGACGCTTACAATCAGCTTCTCGATGATGTTTACGGCGAGATCCAGACTTCGCGTCCGAAGAAGAACGGTTCTTACTACGATCCTCTTACCGATGAGCAGGAAGAAGAAATGAAGTCGGACGAGATCGAAAAGTGGAACAACGAAGCCAAGAAGGGTCTTCTCTATCAGGATAACTACCTTTCCACCTTCGTTTCGAGCATCAGAGGAGCAATGTCCTCCTCCAAGGTGGACGGCTTTACGCTCTATGACCTCGGCATAAGCCTTGCTACCGACTGGAAGAGCAACGGCAAGCTCGTTGTTGATGAGGATAAACTCGAAAACGCTATCAACACCTACGGCGACAAGGTAACAAGCTTCTTCGTCGATTCCGACAAGGGACTTGCGGCAACGCTCAACAATGAGATCGACAGAGCTATCTCCACAAGAGATAAAAAGGTCGGCTATCTTTCGGGAATTGCAGGCATCGAGAACACAACGACCGAAAAAGACAATGCCCTCTATTCGCAGATCAACAATATGCAGACCCTTATCAATAACCTCCAGACAAGATATGAGAACGAAATGGAGCGTTACTGGAAGCAGTTCACAACGCTCGAAACATATATGAGCAATATGCAGAGCCAGTCCTCTATCTTCGGCTCGGATTTATAATAATGCTAAACACCAATAAAACTATAGACAAAATCTGTGCAAAATCCATATATCAGAGCATTTGCCTGAATTTCGTATAGTTTTTGATCGGTGTTTGGTATAAAAGCCAAACGGTGCGCTCCGTATAAGAGCGGAGCGCATTTTTAAATAACTAATGGGCGGTGTTTTCATGGTACCAAATCCATATCAGAAATACATGAACAATGTCGTTACGACAATGACCCCTGCACAGCTCCTCATTGCTCTTTATGACAAGGCTATAACCGAACTGAAAAAAGCAATAATCTATATCGAGGACAAGGATATCCCCAAGGCTCATAATTCGATAACAAGGGTCGGAGATATCGTTGATGCGCTCGATGCAAGCTTAAAGGAAAACTATGAGATCACAGATAACCTTGTATCACTCTATCAGTATTTCCGTGAACAGATCATTCAGGCAAATATGAAAAAGGACAAGGAAATACTTGAAGGACTTATCCCGTTTTTCCAGGAACTACGTGATGCCTTTTTTGAGGCGAGCAAAAAGATCTGATCCAAGAAAGCTGTATCTTAAATTTTCCGCAGGTAACAAATAAAGGAAACCTCTGAACCTATTTTACTCAAACGAAGTGAGGCTCGGCGTGGACTCGACGCACAGCTTTCCTGCATTAAGGGGGCGTTCGCTTGAACAGAACCATTATCGAACTGATGGACGATAAGATCCACCAGCTTGAACATTACAATGAAATAACTTCCCGTATCATCACCGAGGACAGCATCGACGGCGTGGGCGATCTTATCGAAGAGCGCCAGCAGATACTCACCAATATGGACGGTATCTCGGTCGCAGTCAAGCAGTATGTCAGCGAGCAGTCTATCGAACGTATGGATAAGATAAACGCTCTGCTCCGCTTCGAGCAGATAGACGATCTCAACGGCGATCTTATGCAGCTTCAGGATAAGATAAAGCGCGTTCAGGAGCTTCGCGAGGAGATAAAGAACAACGACAAAAAAGCATACGACCGCCTTGCAAAGAAGCGTGACGAGATAAAGCAGAAGCTTGATGAAGCCGCAAAGAGCAAGCAGGTCGCAGATTACTGTTCATCTTCCAACGCGGCAGATGTCAGCAAGGGAAGAAAGCTGAATATTTCCAATTAAAAAGCATAAAATTATATAAAAAAGCTCCCATTTGTATGGGAGCATACGCATCTGTAGCTCAGCTGGATAGAGCGTCAGACTCCGACTCTGAAGGCCGTGGGTTCGAATCCCGTCAGATGCACCAAAATAAAACGTGCAGGTCAAGCAAAAACTGACCTGCACGTTTTTTATACTAATTCTCGATCGTTCTATAGACAAAATCGACAGATAGAATAA